>CAZQQP010000175.1:0-4278 GCA_964595475.1 uncultured Planctomycetaceae bacterium
CTTGGCACCGATGAGACGGCGAAGCCGATGATCGAGCAAGCGCCACGTCCGCAAAGGCCGGGAGCTGTGACCGGCGGGGCATCGCAAATGGGTCGAAGCCCACGCCAAAGCAAGGAGGCTCTCCGCTCCTCGCTTTGGCGTATAGGCTCAACTTATTCTTTTCCGCCTCCTTCCCGCGGCGATGTCCGTCGCGGTCGCCGCTGAAGATCCATCTCCGCCCCATCCATCGCGGCGGTCCGTCGGCCCGAACGGGTGTCCGCACGGCGATCGCTCGCGGCTTTGACGGCGGCCGCGATCGGGCTGTTACCATATATCCATGGCCAGCCGGCACCACGAGGATGCCCCGCCCGCCGAGTGGACCTTCCTGACGAACCACTCACACGTCCTGATCTGCTTGCACCGCGATCCGCACATGCGTCTCCGCGACGTGGCCGACGAGGTGGGCATCACGGAACGCGCCGTGCAGCGTATCGTTCTCGACCTCGAGGCGGCCGGTGTCGTCACGCGCAAGCGCCACGGCCGGCGGAACGCGTACCACATCAACACGAATCAGCCGCTGCGTCACCCGTTGGAGGGCCACTGCCGCGTCGCGGACCTGCTCGCCATGGTCAACGGCGATCCGAACACCCGCTGACGCCTCCGCGCCAGAGCCCCGGCGCATCGACCTTCACGGAGCCACCGCTTCGGCGTCGAGCGTCTGACGCACATCCACGGGGCGGTTGCCGGTGGAGGGGTCCAGCGCTACCAGCGTTAGCCATTCGTGGCGGATCAGCTCGTGGAGCTTCTCACTTCCCGCGACGACCGTGGCGACGCGATCCGCAGGGGCGTGGACCACGACGGTGAGGCGGAGCGGCTCGTGAAAGGCGTGGCCGTCGCGGTCGGCGATGGACTCGTGGGGCAGGCCGGCCATGAGGTCGCCGCCGTTGCCCTGGACCACGCCGACGTTCCCCACCGGGCTCTGGGTCACCTTCCTGCCGCTTCCGAAGTGCGCGTTGTCGACGGTGGCGAAGTAGTACTGCGTGTTGATCCACTGCGTGACCAGCATCGGCCCGTGGAGAATGGCCGACAGCGCGGTGCCGTCGGGGTCGTGACGCCAGTCGTAGGAGTGAAGGAAGCAGCGCCCGCCGAGGTCCAACGTCTCCGTGAGGGCCCTCGGCCCGATGACGAACGCGGCGTTGCCGGCCAAGCCCCATTCGGGACGCACCTCCGACCAGTCCGCCGCCCGGCGCTTGGTCTCGTGGGGGCCGTCCGCGGCGCTTTGCAGCCCGAGCGCAGACGCTCGCTCCGTCGCGGCCCGGCCGCCGGCCCGTCCGGCGTCCTCCTGCAGCCGGGCCAGTGCCGGCCGCTCCTCCTCCGGCACGGTCTGGAGAAACCATTGGATCTCGTCCGTGGTGGTGTTGTGTTCCGCCGCGACGAAGCGGGTCCGTGCGGGGATCTCGACGCCGCGCTCCGCGAGGCGCCGCCGCACCGCCGGATCGTTGCAAAGGGTTGCGAGCACGCGGGCGTTGGGGCCGCCGCGGCGGCCGGCGCAGGCGCCGCAGTGGAGGCTCGCGGAAAAGGGGTTGTTCGCGGATTCCCCCGCGTGGCCCACCAGGACCACCCACGGCGCGAAGCGGCGCCACCCCATCAGCGTGAAGGCCGTTTCCGCGTAGCTCACCTTATCCTCGAGGCTCATCCCCTGCGGCAAGGCCGTCTCCTCCGCGGTCTCCGCGTCGAGGTCGGGCGCGGCGCACGCGTCGGGGCTCGGCACGTGACGGGCGACCGCCCGCCCGACCCGGCGCAGCTTCTGCGGAAGGAGCGTGCGGGCCAGCATGGCCAGGCCGTACATGGGGCCCGCCGCCTCCACAAAGGTGAACGCCGCGCCCACGTTGTGCTTCAGATCGTCGACGAGGGACTGTCCCCCGCGATGGAGACGGCTCCTCAAGCGGGCACGCGCCGCCGGGCGCTCCCAGCCGTCCGCCGGGCCTTCCGTGACGTGATGGGCCGGCGACAGGATGGGCGGACACGCCGGCTCCGCGACACGCCCCTCGTGGCCCCGGTGCTGGATGGCCAGCCCGAAGAAGCCCGCGAAGCCCAGCGTTTCATGCGGACCGGTGCCCTCGAGATTTCGGCGGAAGACCTCGGAGCGGGTGTCGATGCAAAACACCCATTGGGCCAGGGGCTCCGCCGCCGTCCGCTCCCGTTGCGTCCCGTCCACGCGGGCCCGGTCCGCGAGGGCGTCGCACAGCCGCCCACGTTCGGAGGCTTCCCAGGCCTCAAGGAAGCCCTCGGCGATCGTGAGCGCTTCCTCCTCGTCGGACCCGTCCTCCCCGCCCGGCGCGGGCGGGGCGACCGGGGCGCCGAGGAGGTCCAGCACGGCCATGCGTACCGCCAGATAGTCCGGGAGGGTGACGGGCGCCGCCGCCTGCCAGCCGCCTGATTGCACCTGTCGCTGTTTGATCCGCCCCACCCAGCCGCGGAGAGCGGCCATGTGATGCCGAAGGACGCGCTCCTGCTCTCCCTCGTCCTGCCCGCCGACGAAGTGCGCCACCGTTTCCAACGCGGAGGCGGGAAGCTCACGCAGACGGTGGCGGTCGGGGAGCATGCGGTCGTGGCGTGCGACGTGCCGCCAGGCACGGTAAAAGCCCTCGCCACGCTTGGGCATGGGCCACTCGGCCTGACCCTCGTCCAGGAAGACGGTCAGCCACTTGGAGACGATCCGGTCGGCACGTCGGTCGAACGGGGCTTCGGAGCCCGACCCGTCGCCGCCCGGACGTTGCGCCAGGCGATCCAGCAGCTGCTCCGGGGGCGAGTCCACCCCGCGCGATCCGAGCGCTCGCTCGAGCTCACCCGGGTCGATGCGGCCGCGCTCCCAGGCACTTCGGAGCGTGGCCGCGTCGGGCAGGACCGACGCGCCGAGCCAGTGCCTCATCTCACGGAGGGCTAGGCCGAACGGGCGGTCCTCGAGCGCGCCGAGCGGGTTGATCGTGACGAAGTTGGGCAACGGCCACACCGCACCCACGATCCGCGCCGCCCGCTCGATCCGCTCGGCGAGCTCCGCGTGATCGCCTTTCGCCTCCTTCGTCGGGGTGATTGCGACGTTAGCCATGGGGGTCTTCCTTCCGGCCGGTACCCGTCTCCGGGAAGGGTTGGGCCAAGTTCAAGAGCACCGTGTAGAGCCGGTCGATCCGGTGAAGCGCCCCCATCTCCACCGCGGCGTAGGCCGCGAGGAACAACCCCACGATCCCCACCTCGAGCGGACCGAGGGACAAGGGAGCCTGGGCCACCGGAAGCCCCGCCATCAACGTCGAGACCAGGTGGAACACGCCGGCGTAAAGCACGATGAGGAGGAAGAAGATGACCGGAGCCAGGACCCCCCGGACGGCTCCGGGCAGCCCCCGCCGCTCCAGCACGTCGCGCATCGCGTGGAGGACCGTCAGCGCGACGAACACCGCGAGGACCAGGCCGGCGTTCAGGGCGAACGCCTTCCCCGTCAGCACGAGGAACAGCGCGGCCCCCGCCACGCCCAGTGCCAGCGCCGCCGGAAGCGTGAGCCAGAGCCGCTCCCGCTCGCGTGGCGCCGCGTGGGCCGGCACGGTGTGAACCCGCTCGCCGGCCGCGAGGAAGAGGTAGGCCTTGTAGCAGCCGTGGAGGAGCAGATGGGTGATCGCGGCGCTGAAGAAGCCGAGCCCCGCTTGCATCATCATGAACCCCATCTGTCCCACCGTGGAGCAGGCCAGCTGGCGCTTGATCTCCGGCTGGACGGACTTCATGAGCTTCGCCGTGACGGCGCTGACCGCGCCGAGGACGAGGAGGACGGCCATGAGGCCGCGATGCTCGACCCACAGCGGGGCGAGCCGCGCCACGAGGATGCCGCCGGCGTTGACGAAGCCCGCGTGCATCAGCGCCGACGCGGGCGTCGGCGCGGTCATGGACGAGAGGAGCCAGCCGTGGAAGGGGATCAGCGCCGCCTGGCCCACGGCGGCCGCCGTCAGAAACAAGGCCGCGGTGCCGGTCAGCGTCGGGCTCGGCCTCTCGGGGCCGCTCAGCGCTGCGATCGCCAGGTCGACGCGTGCGGTGCCGGCGGCCCATCCGAGGAGGGCGAGCCCGCCGGCGAGCAGCAGTGCGCTCGCGGCGAAGCGCCCCGCCGCGAGCCGCTCGGCCGCCCGCGCCTGCGGCCACCGGCGGAAGTGGCCGATCAACGCGGCGATGGACAGGCCCATGGCGAGCCATGCCGCGCCGAGGAGGACGAAGTGGTTCGCCGCGACGAACAGCCACGCGGCAGCGGTGAAGCCGAGC
>CAZQQP010000175.1:4288-9576 GCA_964595475.1 uncultured Planctomycetaceae bacterium
GTCGGCCCCGGCCATGTAGCGCCGTGCATACGAGTGAACGACGCCGCTGAAGAAGCCGATGCCGGTCCAGAGGAGAAGCGTCAGGCCGTCGACGACGAAGGCGCCGGAGCGCCACGCGGGAAGCGTCCCGGACGCATGGAGCACGGCCCCGACCGTCGCGACGACACAGGCGAGCCAAACGCCGCGGGGCAGCCACGCCACGGCGAGGGACCACTCCTTCGGAGCCGACGCGGGACGCGCGATCGCTTGCGTGCTCATGAACCCTCCGAGCCTCGGGCACCGGCCGCCCGGCCTTCGGCCGCGGCGCCGGCGTGTCCAGCGACGCAGAAGACGCGTCACGTAATATACGACACTAACTATACGAAAATTGTTTCGTAAAATGATCGTAACGAGGGCGCGGAGGATGTCAAAAGAAGCGGACGCCTCGACGGAGGTGCTCTCCGCCCGGACCGGCGCTCGCGGCACGCCCGCCGTTCAACCGACCGGGGCGTTCAGAGCCCGGCGTTCCGAAGCCGCTTCGGGCCGGACCCGCCGATCCCGAACTCGCGTCGGGTCTCCCCGTTCCCCACGCTGCCTCGACAGAAGGCTTCCGGCACCTCTGGATGCGGGGTCGACTGAGAAAGTGGGTGAGCCTGCCAATCTGAGCAGACGAGGTGACGAGCTGGATCGTGCCGCGAGACCAGGCCGGATCGAGCTGGTCCGGAGGTGTGGCCCTTGGTGATCAGGGCTCCGATCAGGACGTTGGTAAGGAGGCGGAAAAGAATAAGTTGAGCCTATTCATCGGTGCCAAGGCGGAAGCCTGCTTCCGCCTTGGCACCGATGAGACGGGAGGCCGATGTTCGAGCGAGGGCTACGTCCGCAAATGCCGGGGTCTGGCGCCGCCGGGGATTGCAAACGGGTCGAAGCCGACGCCAAAGCAAGGAGGCTCCTCCTCCTTGCTTTGACGTATAGGCTCAACTTATTCTTTTCCGCCTCCATAAGAGATCCTCGCCCACAGCGTAGTTCCGACCCGGAGGGCGCTCGGATCCGCACCTTCCGTTCCGCCTCGGTGAACCATCCGGTCGTATCTCCGACCTCCTTGACCTCCACGATTGGGAAGGGCGAGGAAGCTCCCTTTTCCGGACGACCCGCGGCGGTCGATGGCCTTGGCGAGGGAAGTGCCGGTCCCCAGTGTGCTCAGCGACAGCAACTCAGCTCCCGGCACCTCCGGGCATTTCGGTCTCGGGTGTCGATCCAGGATTACGTCGGTCCGGTAGGCCCGGGCCGCGTCCGCCCCGCGACGAGGGCGCAGATGTGGTGGAGGCGGCGGGAGGAGGGCTCGGGGGCGAGCCGGACCAGACGGCGGGCCTCCTCAAGGGCGCGGTGGGGGTCGCCCTCGGATAGCGCTCGCAGGCAGCGGTGGCGGGTCTCGTCATACCGCTCGGCGACGGCGCGAAGGAGAGACAGGTCGGCGCCGCACCGCCGGCAGGTGTCCGGCCGGCCGTCCTGGCCGGCACGGCACGCGGGACAGCGGAGCGAGGCGGGCGTGGACGACGCTTCGGCCATCTAGGCGTCCTCGAGGTAGAAGACGAGGTCCTCGAGCTCGGGGCGGACCTTGCGGAGCCGCTCCTCGTCCCCCGCTTGGACGGCCTCCCGCATCGCGGTGAGGGCGCTTTGAAGGTCCTCCGCGTCCTCGTCCGCCACGCTGCTCAGGAGCCGCTCCCCCTTCTCGATAAGTGCCTGAGCGTCCGCGAACGGACCTTGCGTGACGGACCCCTCGGAGGCCTCCCGGTCCCCGGTCGGCTCCGGCTCGCCGAACGCAGCGCCGATACGGCGGTGGGCGTCCGCCCGGTCCGTTTGGCGGAATCGCTCCATGGCGCTTTCGATGGTGAGCTGGCTGGAGTGGCCCGTGGCATGCTCCGTGGCGGTGACGGTGAGGACGCCGTCGAGGTCGAGGTCGAAGCGGACGGGGATGCGGCTTCCCGCGGGACGCTCGGCGAGGTCCTCGAGGTAGAACTCGCCGAGGAGCGTGTTGTTCCGGGCGTCGTCGTTCTCTCCCTGGCGGACACAGATCCTCGCGACCTGCTGCTCGTCGACCATCGTGCTATACATCTCGGTGCGGCTCGCGGGAAGGGGCGTGTTCCGCGGGATGATCGGGGAGAAGCTGTGAAGGGAGAACGCCTCGCCGATCTCGCCGGCGACCTCCAGGCCGAGGGTGTGGGGCGTGATGTCCACCAGGACGGGTCCGACGTCGAGGCCGGCGACCAGGCCGCCCTGGACGGCGGCTCCCAACCCTACGCAGAGGTCGGGCTCCACCTCGCCGTGCGGGGTCTTCCCGAGCTTCTCCTCGAGCACCTGGCGGACCCGCGGGGTTCGCGTGGCGCCGCCGACGAGGATCACCCGGTCAAGCTCGTCGGCCCGGAGGCCCGCGTCGGAGAGGGCCCGGTCCACGCAGGCGAGGGTCTCGTCGATCAGCGGTTGAATCCGCTGCTCGTAGCTATCGCGGTCGATCTCCTCGTCGAGGTGGAGCGGCGTGTCGTCCTGCCGGGCGACGAACTCCGCCTGGGCCCGGGCGAGCGGCTCGAAGGAGAGCGTCTTCTTGGCCTGCTCCACCGCCTGGAGGACACGCGAGCGGGCGGTGGGATCGTCGCGGAGGTCCAGCCCGTGGCTGCTCTGGAAGCGGTCGCAGACCTCGTCGAACAGCGCCCGGTCCATGTCGTCGCCGCCGAGTTGGGTGTTCCCCTGGCTCGCGAGGACCTCCACCACGCCCTCCTCGATCTGGACGATGGAGACGTCGAAGGTGCCGCCCCCGAGGTCGTAGACGAGGAGACGCTCCCGCTGGGCGGGATTGGGGTCGTAGGTGAGCGCGGCGGCAGTCGGCTCGTTGACGATGCGAGCGACCTCCAGCCCGGCGAGCTCGCCCGCCTCGCGGGTCGCCTGGCGCTGGGCGTCCTTGAAGTAGGCCGGCACCGTGATGACGGCCTTGGTCACCCGTTGGCCGAGGGCCCGCTCCGCCCGCTCGCGGAGCTTGCGGAGGACCATGGCCGAGATCTCCTGCGGGGTATACGCCTCCTCGCCGAGCGGGATCTTGGTCTCCTCGCCCATGCGTCGCTTGACCGAGAGGACGGTGCGGTCCGGGGCGAGGACCGCCTGGTTCCGCGCCGGCTCGCCGATGAGGAGCTCCCCCTCCCGACCCACGCCGACGGCGGAAGGGAGGATCGCCGTTCCGTTCTCCTCGAGCACCTCGGGCTGATTGTCCTCCCGAAGGATGGCGATCTCGCTGTTGGTCGTTCCCAGATCGATGCCGACGATCGGCTCCATGGCTCGGCTCCTCGGGTTCCTTTCGGGCTCTACCCGGGCGTTTCCCGGACGGCGCGGACCTCCGCCGCACGCAAGACCTCTTGTCCCCACCAGTGGCCCGGGCGGATCTCGTCAATCCCTACTCCGGGCTCCCGGTCCGCCGCGTCGACCGCCTCGACCACCGTCATGATCTGCGGGTCGACCCGCTCCCCCTCGCACCGCACCCGGACGATGCCCGCCTTCTCCAGGGCGTGGTGGAGGCGCTGCCGCATCAGCTCGTGGCCCTTGAGCAGGGGGTCGACCAGCGGCGCCAGGCTCTGCTCCGCCTCCCGACGGCAGATCTCCTCCAGCTCCGATTGCGCCGACGCCGCGGGAAGCCACCGCTTCCACCAGGGTCCCTTGCTCAGGCGGCTCCACACGCCGTGGCCGAGACGCTCGCCCGCCTCGCTGACGAGGCGTGACCGTGTGCTCTCCAGCTCCCTTCCCAGCCGCTCGACCGCCTCGTCGAGCTCCGCGAGGGCCTCGGCGAGCGGGCGGGCGGCCTCGGCGGCCGTTCGCCTCTCCTCGTCCGCCCGCTCCATGCGGTCGAAGGCGGTGCGAAATTGCTGCTCCGCCTCCCGTATCGCGGCGACCGCGGCCTCGCTCTGCTCGCCGAGCGAGCGGGTGCTTTTCGTCTGGAGCTTGATGTCCTGGCGCAGCGCGGTGAACGCCTCGACGAGCTGGTAGAGCCCGACGTCCGTCGGCTCCTGTTCCGCGGGCGGCTCGGCGGTCCCGAGGAGCTTCTCGAGCAGGCCGGCGAGGGCGCGGGCCTCCTCGGAGGCCGCGTGCGGCCGCCCCGCGGATGGCTCGCCGGAGGGGGAACCGGGCTCGTCGGGGCGGTTCGCGTCGCTCACCCCTCGTCCTCCAAGGAGAGAAGGACGTCCGTGGGCAGACGCCGGTCGAGGAGACCGTCGGCGGTCTCGCGGATGAGGTCGTCCACCGAGGAGGCGGGCGACGGCTCGTCGAGGAGTGAGCCCAGCCGCTTCGCGGGGTCCCGCAGATGGTCGTAGGCGGCCTGGATCTCCGCGAAGTGCTTCGGGCTCCGCTCCGGCGGATGCTCGCGGACGAGACGGAGATACGCCGTTCGGATCGCCTCGTCGCTCGCGTGGGTCTCGACGCCGAGGACCGTATACGGATCCATCACTGCTCCTCCGTTTCCCGAGCCTCGGGCAGGCCCGTGAAGAGCGTCGGCGGCTCCGGCTCCTCCCGGGCGGCGCGGGCTTGTTTTTCCTTCGATGCTTTGGGGGCCCGTTCCTCGGCCGGAGCGCCCGGTTCAATCTCGTCGTCGTCCTCTTCGTCCTCCGGCTCCTCGAGGACGTCCTCCTCGACGAGGTCTCCGCCGAGGTGCATCATCGCCGCGAGGAAGGAGCCACCTTGCCGCGGCGCGATCCATTCGAGCATTTGCTTCGCCTGGGAATGGATCCGACGCCCCTCCTCGTCCTCGGCGGCCTTCGTCTGCATGATGGCCCAGGCCAAGGCGGACGTTGCCATCATCAGGTTGCAGTCCTCGGGCCCCTTCTGGACCTCCAGCTTCCCCGCGAGAAACGGGAAGAGAGGGGTCGTGGAGAACGACGCCCGTCCCTTCTGGGCGAGCAGCTCGCCGGCTTCCTGCACATCGGCCTCCGCGGCCTCCTCGCGGTCGGAGATCCGCTCCACGAAGCGACAGACACGACACAGTTGCTCGCGGCCGTATTTCGCCCGACGGGCGGAGCGGCGGAGGTAGTCGATGAGGAGAGCGATGTGCCCGTCCCGCCCCTCGTAGTCCACCCCGCTCTCGCAGTATCCGCGCATCGTGTCCGCCATCTCCGTGGCGGCTGTGGCATTCGTGGCGCCGCGGAGGATCTTCCTCCACTGGCGAAACGCCCGATCCTGGACACGGCGCGGCATTCCAAAGCGAATCGCCTCGATCGCCAGCGCCATGGCGGCCCCCGCAGCGCTCTCGAAGCCCTCGCGGGCCTCCTCGACGAGCT
>CAZQQP010000176.1:0-8582 GCA_964595475.1 uncultured Planctomycetaceae bacterium
CCACATCGATCGCCTTCGGCGTTTGCTTCCGGTGGTAACGCTCCAGCTTCCGACGCGCCGATCTCGCCTTCGCGGCGGACGCGTCCGTCCGCCCCTCGGGCGGCGCCGTCGATTTGTCGCCCGTGTACGTCACGCGATACAGCCAGGTCTGGGTGTGGCGGCCGCCCGTGATGAAATACATCGCGCCGTCCGGCCCGATCGCCGCGTCGACCACGGGGAAGGGCGCCCCGCGAATGAAGGGCTCGACGCGGGCGCGGTAGGTGGCGCCGTCGGGAGTGAGCTCGGCGCGGAAGACGCGGCCGTAGCTCCAGTCCGCGAGGTAGAGCGACCGCCGATGTTTCGTGGGAAAGGCCGCCTCGTAGCCGAAGAGGACGGCCGTGGGCGAGCCCCGGCCGACGTCCGCGACCGGCGGAAGGCTGTCCGGGTAGGAGGGCGGCCACTTCGCCGAGCCACTCCGCCAGCCGAACTCGGCGCCGCTGACCACGTGGCATACGCGGGTGGGCCGATACCAGGGAAGCCCGACGTCCCACTCCATGTCCGCGTCGAAGGTGAACAGCTCGCCCTGCCGATTGAACGCCATGTCGTAGGGATTGCGGAAGCCGCTGGCGAACAGCTCCCACTGCTCGCCCGCCGGGTCCGTCCGGGCGATCCAGCCGCCGGGGGCCTTCACGCCCTGGGCGTGGCCGCGGGCGTCCCACATGCGGGGGAGGAGCATGTCCTTCGCCCACACGCGTGGCTGGCGGGAGCTGTCCATCGGCGGGAGGCCCGTGTGGTTGCCCGCGAGGACGTAGAGGTGCTCTCCGTTCGGCCCCGGGAGGACCGCGTGAGGCCCGTGGCCGCCGCCGTGGGGGAAGCGCTTCAGGAGCTTGGCCCGGTCCAGCGTGCCGTCGCCGTCGTCGTCGCGGAGGCGGTAGAGGCCGTTGCCGAGCGCGTGGTGGGTGGCCCGGTCGTTGACCACCGCGTATAAGCTGTCGAACGCCCAGCAGAGGCCCTGGGCGCCGCCCAGCGGCTTCTCGCTCATTTTGTCCTTGTCCGGAACCGGCACGCGGATGCGGATGGGCTTCACCCGCACGTCGCCTCGGCTCGGCGCATCGAGGGTGACCCGGTAGAGCGGGCCCTTCTCCCCCGACGCGATGATCCGCCCGCGATCGTCGAAGGTGAACTGGATCCAGGAGCCGTACTTGTCGAGCGGCACGCTGTAGACGAGCTCCGCTTCGAAGCCGTCGGGCACCTCCAGCGAAGCTCCCTCGGGCTCGGCGAGCGTCGGGGAGAGAAGCGAGAGGGCGAGCGGAAAAACAGCGGCGAGCTGGCGGCGGTTGGATGCATGCATGGTTCGGCCTCTGGGGCGTGGCGGTCGCGTCGGGCCGCACGCCCGAAGGGTTCGGCTAGCCTAAGGAATGACGCGAGCGCGGTCCACCGAGGGGGCGGACGCGGACCCGGCCGAAGCGGAGAGCCGACGCGTCCTGCGCCTCACGAGTCCCGTCGCGGGGCTACGAAAAGAGGCCGCCCTCGACCTCGGCGGGCTTCAAGAGATCCGGGTCGTCGTGGGCGGGGTTGTTCACCCGGCGCGAGACCGGATAGCAGGTCATGGCGTCGGAGGGGAACGGCCGAAGCATCTCGGCCAAGGCGGTCGTGTCCTGGTTCGCGGGGTCGAGCCACGCCGCCTCGTCGTCGGGGGCGAGGATGGCCGGCATGCGGTTGTGGATCTTTGCCATGAGGTCGTTCGGGTCGGTCGTGACGATGGCGCAGCTCCGCAGCGGCGAGCCGTCGGGCGATTGCCATTCGTCCCAGAGGCCGGCGAACGCGAGGAGACCGCCGTCCGCCCGTCGGATGCAGACCGGCACCTTGCCCCTCGGCCGCCGCTGCCACTCGTAGAAGCCGTCCGCGGGGATGAGACAACGCCGTCGCTTGAACGAGCTGCGGAAGGCCGGCTTCTTCCGGAGCGTGTCCGCACGGGCGTTGATCAGGCGGTTGCCGATCGACGGGTCGTCCGCCCAGAACGGGACGAGGCCCCACTGGCAGCCCTGGAGGGTTCGGCCGTCCTCCTCGATGACCGCACCGACCGGCTGGGTCGGCGCAATGTTGTAGCGCGGGGTGAGGTCGTAGAGCGTCTGGACCACGTTGAAGCGGTCGACGACGTCGCGGGGGGTCGCGCCGAGTGTGAAGCGGCCGCACATGCTCAGCCCTCTGCGCTCAGCGGTCGACCTCCATCAGCACCCAGCCACCGATGTCTACGCGGCCCACCCGCTGGGCGGTCCGGATGGACGGCTGGTTCTCCTCGTCGATGGCCCCGAAGATGAGGCCCCCGCTGGAGGCGAGCCGGCGGACGGTGCTCCGCTGCAGCGACGACGCGAGGCCCCGTCCGCGGCAGGCGGGGGCGAGCAACTCGAGAACGATCTCCCACCCTTCCAACCCGCGGAGGCGCCCCCATCGCACGGCCATGAGGCCGGCGTACTCTCCCTCGTAGAGCGCTCGCCAGAGGGTACCCTGCTCGGCGCACGCCTCGAGGAGCTCCTGGGGCGAGGCGGAGGCGGTCCCTCCCCAGAGCGGCACCTCGGGCTCGAGCTGCTCGCGGATGTCCGGAATCGCGTGGTAGGCCCACGTCTCGGAGGTGGGCTCCAGCGTCAACGCGCTGTCCATCTCGTGGTTGCGCTCGGCCAGCTCCTCCACCCGCCCGACGAGCATGCGCTGGTCGCCCACCGTGTCCGGCAGCTCGCGAAGGTCCACTCCGGCCTGAGGCGACCAGAAGCGCACCCAGCGGGGGGAGAACCGCCCGAAGAACTGGGCGAGACGGCTCGTGACCCGGCCGACCTCCTCCGGCCGGAGATCACGCGTTTGCATGGGCACGCCGACGAAGGGAAACTCGTCCCGCTGGCCGTGGAAATGGATGCACGCGAGGAGGGAGAGGTCGTCGTCGAGGTCGAACTGACGGAGGCGGTAGTCCGCCTCCCCGACCGGCAGCGGCGGCGCCTCGCCGGCCTCGTTGGCGAGCCCCCTTCCCTCGATCATGCCGCGGAGCTCCGCTTCCATCCCCCTTCGGAGGCTCGCGCCGTCGATCCATTGTCCGATGTACGCCGCGACGGTGCGTGACGCCCAGTCGACGTATTCGCTCGAGGCTTCGATCTGTTCCATGGCTCCAATCCGGCTCGCCGCCCGCCACGATCCGTCCGGGCGAGGGCTTCCATCCCCGGCTGTTGCAGTTTTATACGGCGGCGACGCCGCGTCCAGCGGCGGAGCTCACCCCTGTCGGCGGCGGATCCAGCGGTCGACCTTCTTCTCGAGCAGGTCCAGCGGAAGCGGTCCGCTGCCCAGGATCTGCTCGTGGAAGCCGGAGAGGTCGAAGCGATCACCGAGGGCCTCCCTCGCCCGGGCGCGGAGGCGGCGGATCTTCCGCTCGCCGATCTTGTAGCCGAGGGCCTGTGCGGGCAGCGCCATGTAGCGCTCCGCCTCCGCCACGGCTCGCGACTCGCTCGTCGCGAAGTTCTCCTGCATGTAGCCGATGACACGCTTGCGCGACCAGCCCTTCGCGTGCAGACCCGTGTCCACCACCAGACGGATGGCCCGCCACAGCTCGAACTGGAGCCGGCCGAAGCGGTCGGCGGGGGTCTCGTACAGCCCGAGGGCCTTCCCGAGGCCCTCCGCGTACAACGCCCAGCCCTCCTGATACGCCGTGTTGCCGCCGAAGCGGCGGAAACGCGGCAGCTCCAGCCGGCGCTGCAAAGCGATCTGGTGATGGTGGCCCGGCACCGCCTCGTGCAGGAACAGCGCCTCCATCTCCCACCGAGGTCGCGAGGCCAGGTCGTGCGTGTTGACGTAGAAGATCCCCGGTCGGGAGCCGTCGGGCGGGCCGGCGCGGTAGGCGGCGGCCGTGAAGGACTCCTCGCGGAACTCCTCCACCTCCCGGATCTCGTAGTCGGCGTCGGGGATGCGACGGAAGAGCTCGCCCACGTTCCGCTCCACCCGCCGACGGATCGCTCGGTAGCCGTCGAGGAGCGCCTCGGCGGACTCGAAGTGGTACTTCTCCGCGCTTTTCATGTGGGTGAAGAAGGCCTGGAGGTCGCCCTCGAAGCCCATCTTCCGCTTGAGATCGCGGATCTCGCCCTGGAGGCGTTTTACCTCCTTGCGGCCGATCCGGTGGATGCGGGCCGGCGCCAGGTCCGTGGTGGTCGTCGCCCGGACGCGATAGCGATACCACGCGGCGCCGTTGGGCAGGGCGCCGAGGCCGTGGGTCTCGCGGGCCTCCGGGATGTACTCCTCCTTCACGAAGCGGTGCAGCCGGCGGTAAGCGGGGACGAGCACGTTCTCGATCTTCTTCCGGTAGGCCCGGCGCAGCCGCCGGCGCTGCTCCTGCGCGAAGGAGTCCGGCATGTGCTTCACGGGGCGGTAGAACGCGCTCGCCTCGGCCTTGTCCACCACCTGCGATCGGAGCTGCGGCAGGACCCGCTTCATGAGGACGCGTGGCTGGACCACGCCGCGGTCGATCCCCTTCCTCATGTTCTCGATCGCCTGATCCACCCAGGCCTCGAAATCCTCCACGCGGCCGAGCCACGCCTCGTAGTCCTCGACCGTGTCGAACGGCTGAGCCCCCCTTCCGGTGCCGAGCTGCACCATGAAGTTGGGCAGGCTGAAGAACTGGTTCAGCGGAAGGAGGTGGTCGGGATAGGCGAACGCCTCGAGGGTCCGCTTCCGCCGACGGACGAAGAGGCGGTGGCTCCGGCGGGCCTCGCCCGACAGCGCCTCCGGATCGACCTCGCGGATCTTCTCGAGGAAGCGCTGGTGGAAGGCCCGCTCCGCTTTCCGATAGGACGGTCGGATCGTGATCGCGAGGCGGTCGTCGTATCGGTGGACGCCGCGAGCGGGTGGCGCTCGAGGTAACGCTCGGAGTAACGCTCGTAGATCCGCCGCGCCCGCTCCGCGGCGGTCGGGCGGTCCGCCGCGTCCCCGTCGCCCGCGGCGGCCGAGAGCGAGCCGGCCGCGAGGAACAGGGCGACCGCCGCTGCCTTCCGATGTCGCTGCATCTCACGCCTCCTTGGCAAAGACCGTCGCGATCCCCGCCTTGCCCACGCGAGGCGCCGCGGTCGGGGATCCGATCGATATTCACTTGAGCTCGTCCGGGCGGCCGTCGTCCGGGTGGGGCGGCGGGGGCACCTTCTTGCCCCGGAAGCGGACCACGGCGAAGCGAAGCGGCTCGTCGCCGGTGTTGGTCAGGCCGTGGTAGGTCCACGGCTCCGCATAGAGGACGTCCCCCGCGGTCGCCTCGAACCGGCGGTCGCCCAGCTGCCACACGCCCTGTCCCTCCGTGAGGATGAGATACTCCTCCGAGGGATGGCGATGGGCCCGGTGCAGCGCCTCGCCCGGCTTCAGGACGGCCACGCCCGCGAGGTTCCGAACCGTGCTCCGCGTCTCTCCCTTGAAGTAGCGACGGAACTCGCCCCACGGCCCCGAGTGCACCTTCGCCTCGGAGGGGGAGACCACCTTCGACTCCAGCCGCTCCGTCTGTTCTCCCGCGAGAGCCGGCCGGAGCAGCCACGCCGCCGCGAAGCCGGCGAGCCCGGCCGCCGTCATGAGGAATCCCGTTTTCGGTCGCATGCCTGCCGTCCTTTCGTTCGCCTCTCGACCGATTCGCCCATCTCGGGCCGCGTCCGCGCCGCGTCCGCGACGAGAGCGGCGCTTCACGAAGGCGCGGAGAGCCGGACAACCGACCGCCACGGCCGGTCCACCTTCACGAGAGGGGAAACGGTGACCCGAAGCGGACTGTGGATCAAGCCGGGAGGCGCTCGCCGAGGCCGCGGACCCATCGGCGCGTCCTTCACGCCCTTCGGGTGCTTCTCGTGCCGCGACCGTGTCCGGACCGGCGCCATCCTCCTTCTCGGCCTGCGACTATTCTCGGAGGTCCTCCCGTACCCCCCGACTCGATCGAGCTCGACCGGCGCCCCGGCAAGCGGTCCTCGGTGCTTTACCGAGAGCCGTCACGGACTGAGCGATCCGAGGCCGTGCTCCCATGGCCGGGGGGAGCGTCTTCTCTTTACAATCCGGTCACTTCGCCAGGCCGCCCTCATGAAGCGAGGGCCGCTGCTCGGCACGGAGCCAAGGACGAACCCCATGCCAGGTGGCTCCTTTCCCTCGCGTCGTGACTTTCTCCACGCGGTGGGTGGCGGGCTCGCCGCGACGCCGGTCGTCGCCGCGCCGAGCACCCCCAAGCGCGTCCTCGTCCTCGGCGGCGGGATCGCCGGGCTCTGTTGTGCCTACGAGCTGCGGCGGCGGGGCCACGATCCGGTTGTCTTCGAGGCGTCGGACCGTCCCGGCGGCCACGTTCGGACCGTCCGGAGCGCGTTTCCCGACGGCCTCTATGTCGACGCCGGCGCCGAGGGGTTCACCAAGCCGGGGTACAGCGTCTTCCGGCGATATCTGAAGGAGTTCGGTCTCTCCGACGTGCACCTCAGCCGGCGGGACGAGCCGATGCGACGCGTGGGCGGGAAGTGGCGGACGGCGGAGGCGCTTCGCGACCCGAAGCTCTGGCGGGGACTCGGGTACACCGCGGCGGAGGCGAAGCACCTCGCGACCCACGGAAGTGTCCGCCACCTCTACTTGGACAAGTACATCGAGAAGCTCGACGACGAGTACGACCCGTTCGCCGGCGGGATGAAGAAGCTGGACCGGATGACCGTCGCCGAGCTGCTCGAGCGGGAGGGGGCCTCGCCGACCGCGGTGCGGCGGGCCGGCTCCGCGTCGGCGCTGAGCGTGGTCTGGCACGAGGCGATCCTGCGGCTTCGGGGCATCCCGCCGCGGAACCAGCGGGAGCTCCGCCGCATCGAGGGCGGCAATGAGCGGCTGATCCATGCCTTCCACTCGCGGCTCGGCGAGCGGGTGCGGCTCGGGCACGCCGTCATGGCGCTCGAGCACCACGAGAAAGGGGTCACGGTCCGCTATCGCACACCCGACGGCGCAAAGCGGACGGCCGACGGCGACTACGCGGTGAGCTGTCTCTCGCCGCCCGTGCTCCAGCGGCTGTCCGTCCGCCCTCCCTGGCCCTCGTCGAAGCAGTACATCCTCCGGAACATGCCCTTCTACTCGCGGACGCGGGTGGCGATCGTCTGCAACCGCCCCTTCTGGGAGGACGACGGCCTCAGCCCGACGCTCCGCTTCGGCCGGCCCGAGCTGAGCGGGGTCTGGCAGACGTGCCAGGACGTCGACAGCGAGCTCGCCCTCCTCGTCGGCAACGCCGCGGGCGTGGGGAGCTCCGACGCCGCCGTGCGGATCTTCCGCGAGCTCTACCCCGGCGACCGACGGAACATCGACATCCGCAGCGCCTGGACCTTCGCGTGGCCCGAGCACCCGAAGGCCGCCTTCTGCGAGCGAACGGCATTTCAACCCGGCGAGCTCCCGAAGTTCTGGCCGGAGGTGACGACCCCCGTCGGCCGCGTCCACTTCGCCGGCGCCTGGTGCGACAACCTGAGCTGGGGCATGGACGCGGCGACCCGCTCCGCCAACCGCGTCGCGGACACCATCGACGAGGCGTAGCCGCCGTCGGAACGTGCGACGGCGCCGTCCATGCCCCACGTGCTCGCAGCGAACGAGTTCCCTGCCCACCCCGCCTTCTCGCGCTGCGTGTTGGAATCGCGAATCAGTGCTGCAAAGAGCGAAGCCGCCGTCGCCGCCGAGCGTACCGACGGACGGTGCGTTCCAAGGCGAAGAAGCGGCGTTGGACCGTCCGGGCGCCTCCAGGGCGTGTCCGCGACCGGTTCGCATGCGGTTTGCTACCGGTCGAGCGACAGGCGGAGTCGGCCCGTCGGAGGAGGGGCCACAACGGTCGATACGCTGTCCCGACGGGCTCCGGCCTTCCGGGGGACCGGAGCCCGTCGTTTTTCCAAGCGCTCGCGATCCGCTCGGCGGCGTCGCCGCCGGCGGACGAGGCCACGGCCCGGCAAGGGCATCGGGGCAAGGCGGGGCGAGGGCCCTCGGACCATCATGTCGGCGGTCCCGAGGAGCCCCACGATGAGCCCGGAACAACGCCTCGCCTCCCTCGAGCGTTCAATCCGCCGGCTGCGGTGTGGCGGCGGGGTGCTCGGCGTCGCCCTGGTTGCAATCGCGAGATTCGGGCGCGACTGGCTACCCCTCGCGGGCGACGAGACCGTGGACACCCGCCGTGTCCTCGTTCGGGAGGACGAAGGGCGGCCGCGTCTGCTGCTCGGCGGCGACGGAAATGGAGCAGTCCAACTCCGTGCGCTCGACGCCAGCGGCCAGGCGCGTCTGCTCCTCGGGACGGGGCCCGACGGCGCCGCTTTCCTCGAACAGAAGGACGCCCAGGGTCGCCGGCGGGTCCGGCTCGCCACGGAGGACGGAGGCGCGGTCGTCGAGCTCGCGGACGCGGAGGGGACCCCGCGCCTCGTCGGACGGATCGCGAAAAACGGGAAGGCCCGGCTCATCCACTACGGCCCGTCGGGTGCCGAGCGGATCGCGACGGGAACCGACCCGTCGGGGCGGACGGAGACGCTCCTGACCGACGCGGACGGCCACGCCCGGCTCGGCCAGCGGGTGGGGAAGGACGGCGCGGCGAAGCTTTTCCTGACGGACACCTCCGC
>CAZQQP010000176.1:8592-9278 GCA_964595475.1 uncultured Planctomycetaceae bacterium
GCGACCGGCTGAGCCTCACCATCGACCGGACCGGCCGGGCCACCTTCGGCGGCTACGGCCCCGCCGGCTCGCGCCGCTTTCTCATCGGCACACGCCCCGACGGCGCCCTACTCGAGGACTGGCCGTCGAAATAGCGCTTGATGGCGCGTCATCAACTCGGAAGGCCGCGGCGTGGGTGCTTCGTTCAACTGACCTCTCCGCAGTTGGCGGAGGCGGTGGGCCGGTTTCTCAGGCCGCTTGATGGGCCTCTTCGTATGCCAACCTAGCAGTGGCTCGCCGCGGGCCGACTCTGGCCTCCGCGGGAGGCGTTTGCGGGCGCCTTTCCTACGAAGCCGCGTTTCCCGCATGATCGAGGCGACCCTGTTCTCGCCGACCCACTCGCCTTCGGTCGCCAACTCCCGGAAGACCCGTGGCTTCCGTCCGACCGGCGACTCGCTTCATGGATCCGCTCGGCGAGGTCCCTCCGACCGTCGTTCGCCGGCTGGGTGAACGCCTCGCGCATGGAGCAGGCCGTCGCCAGCGGCTTATCCAGCTCCAGCGCCGCTTGCCATCGCGACTGCTCGTCCCGGTGCTCATCGACCCCGTCGGGGCTTCAAAAGAAGCCAGCGGGTGCCCTTCATCACGTCGCAGGCCTCCTCCTCCCCTTCCGGTTGGAGATCCCGGCGCAGATCCCCGAGCTTCCCGAT
>CAZQQP010000176.1:9288-9534 GCA_964595475.1 uncultured Planctomycetaceae bacterium
AGAACCGTCATCAAGCGGTGTCTTTTCCCGCCGGAGATCTCGTCGATCGCGATTCCCCGAGGATGCTCCAGCCGCACGCGCTTAAGGCGGTTCCGGAGGGTCCGCTTCTGGATATCCTCGATCACACCCCAGTCCACCCCAGAACTCCTACGGGGACTACACCCTCGTGAAGGTGGGCCCGCGCTACCACCTCTTCTGCGACTACGACCCCCACGGCCGCCCGATGCGGATCGGCCACTGGTTCAG
>CAZQQP010000177.1:0-2321 GCA_964595475.1 uncultured Planctomycetaceae bacterium
AGGGTTCTGCGGGCTGCTCGGGGCTCAAGGTGTTCTCGGCCCCGGTCCACCTACGCTTTAATGGGATGAGCCAGCGAGCTTCGCTCTGGTTGGAGCGATGTGACCTACGCGAATTCCGGAAGACCCAGAACTTCTTGTACCAGTCCCGCCCTCCTTCCACGTAGTTGTTCCGGACGATGGCGTGGGACGTCTTGTGGGCCCGGACACAGGCGCCGCCGCGGTGGTCGATCACGGTATTGCCGGCGAGCACACGCGGACCGCGGCCGCCCTTGTCGCCGCCGAGGAGGAAGACCGCCTGGTCCTGCGTGTTGATGACCTTGCAGTTGCGGACCGTGTAGCTCTCCCCGCCGATGCGCACTCCGCCGATCTGTGGGTAGTGGATCGCCCGGGCGCCGCGGTCCACCGAGTAGTCCCGCTGCAGCGGGAGATTGAGTTGGATGACGTCCTCCTCGGTGTCGACGGACGCCGCCATCGCCCGCTCGTTGCCGGCGGCGTCCTCCATGCGGAAGCCGCCGGGCACGTTGCGGCGCGGGGGACGGCCGACCCCGATGATCCGCCCCCGCCCGGCGAACTTGGACGCGTCCTTGACGTGGATGACCTTGTCGCCCGCGGACGCGTCCTCGGTGAGCCGTGTGTCGACGACCTGGGTGTCCCGGTTGCCGTCGAAGACGAGGCCGTCGATCACCACGTTCCGCACGTTGCTTCCGCGGAAGAAGAAGGTCGACGAGCGCCGGTCCGCGGCGCCGTCGGCGAGGCGGATGGTCGCCCCGTGGCGGGTCTCCGCGACGATGTGGACGCCGCTGGCGAGGTCAAGGGCCTTGTCGGAGGAGGTGACGTAGACGCCGTTGCCGACCGTGATGCGGCCGCCGGAGCCGCGATACAGATCGCCGCGACCACGCTTCCGCCGACGCTGAAACACCCACGCCGCATCGCCTTCCTTTCTGCTCTTGCCCGGGCGCCTCGAATATAACCCGAGCGTGCTCCGCGCCGACAAGAACCGAGGGCGAGCGCGCCCACCCCCGCGTCAAAGCATCTCCGCGATCGCGGTCGCCGCTTCGCGGCCGGCGTTCCGCGTGGCGAAGGGGCGGGCGATCGCCCGCAAGGCGTCGACCTGCTGCTTCCTACGGTTCGAGTCATCGAGGAGGGCGACCAGCGCCTGGATGGCATGGTGTGTGGTCTTAGTGCCTCCGCCGCAGGGGACGAGCTCGGGGACGACGTGGCGGCTGCGGTCACGGGTGGGGCCGCCGTTGGCGATGAGGTTGGGCAGGGTGAACGTTCCGGTGGCCATGAGCCAGCGCCCGATGAGGTGCCAGGCGAGCGGGTTGACGCGGTAGACGATCACCATGGGCGTCTGGTGGCGGGCGACGCGGAGGGTAACGGTGCCCGAGACGGTGAGGACGGCGTCCGCCCATCGGATCGTCGTGTCGGTGTGCGTCTCCGTGACGGCGACGCGGTCGTCCGTGGCGTCGAGCCGTTCGCGAATGCGTGCCGCGCCGGTGGAGTCGCCCGCCGCGACCGCCGTCGCCAGGTCCGGATATCGCCCGGCGAGGGCCCGCCGAGCGCGGAGCATCAGCGGCAGGTTGCGGCGGACCTCCGCCGGGCGGGAGCCCGGGAGGATCGCGAGCTTCGGGGTTCCTTCGGGGAGGGAGCCGGCCTCCTCGTCAGGTGGCGGGTCGATCGGCCGGTCGAACAGCGGGTGGCCGACGAAGGTCGCCGGCACGTCTCGCTTTTCGAACCACGCCGGCTCGAACGGGAGCAAGCAGAGAACGCGGTCCGTGAGGCGGCGGAGGCGGCGGACCCGCCAGGTTCCCCACGCCCAGAGCTGGGGAGCGACAAGGTGAACCACGCGGGGCGTGTCCGATCCCTGCCGGCCGGAAACCTTGACCAGGCGACAGATCGACCAGTTGGCCGCCGGGGAGTCGGTCGGCACGTGGACCGCGACGGGGTGGTCCCGCAGCCACTTCCGGAGGCGGGACAGGCGGCGGCGATGGGTCCACGCCTGTCCCGCCGCCCCCGCGAGCATGACGGACCGCTCCGTCGTTCGCTCGATCAGGTCGGCGCCCGCCTCGGCCATCCGCGGACCGCCCATCGCGTAGACGGGCACGTCGGGTCGGAGCCGGCGGAGATGGCCGATCACCGGAGCGGCGTGCTCGTCGCCGCTCGGCTCGAAGGCGGTAAAAAGAATGCAACTGGATTCGCCCATGAGATGCTTCTGGTCCACGCCGGCGGCCGTGCCCGGCCGGCCTGAGATCGGGGCATCGTCACCGACGCCACGGAGAAGGTCTACCGAACACCGGGGGGTGGGCGCGACGCCTCCGCAT
>CAZQQP010000177.1:2331-9525 GCA_964595475.1 uncultured Planctomycetaceae bacterium
GGCACACCCGGCCTGTGGCTCTGCTCCCCACGACGCGCTACCCGTATAATCTACAGCGACCTGGGCGGGAGAGGAATCGAGGCATGACCACGGCCGAGCGCATCTACGAAGCAGCGCGGAAGCTTCCCGAACCGCTGGCCGCTGAAGTCCTCGACTTCATTGCGTTTCTCGATCGGCGTCACGCGGAACGCCCTGAATCGAGGGACCTCTTGAACGAGGGGCAGGACGGCCCGATGCGACGCATCTGGGACAACAACGAAGACGATGTCTGGAACGACCATTGAGCCCGGGCTTCTTGTGGGGGTTCCCTTTCCCTACTCGGATCTCAGCACCCAGAAGCGCCGTCCGGTCCTTGTCCTGACTTCGCCGGACCGCCACGGGGACTTCATAGGGCTCGCCGTCACTTCGGTCGCGACACAGACGCGGTCGGTCACGATCGAGGAGGACTCGATGCAAACCGGAACGCTCCCGCGGCAAAGCTGGATCCGTTGTGACAAGGTTTTCACCATCGAGTCCCGGAAAGTCCTCCGGACGTACGGCCGGGTCCAAGACCATGTGATGGCGAGCGTCCTTCGGATAATCTGCCCATATCTCGGATGCAGCGGGTAGCTCGGTGATGCTCGCAAGTGCCGGTTCGCCGGCTCCCTCGCTTCATAGGTGAACCATTCGAGTCCGCACCTCAGCTCGTGCGTCGACGGACGACGGCCTCATGCCGCACCGGCGTCGACCGATCCCTGCTCCTGATCGTCCTCGGCCGTCAGCACCTGGGGCTTGTGGCTCTCCCCGACGGCGTCGCCGTGGACGGTCCGGATGGTCGGCTGGGGGTTGGCGCGCTCGTGCTGGCCGAGGGCCTTCTCCCAGTGGTTCCGCACGGATTCGTCGAGGCTCGTCCAGGACAGCCGGCCGCGGCACTTGGGAAATTTCGAGCAGCTCAGCCACGGGCCGTTCTTGCCCCGACGAAGATTCAGCGGCGACGAGCACTTCGGACACGTCAGGTCCGTCTGGAGTGGGGGCGGCTTGGGCGGCCGGACGCGGCCCTCCTTGTCGAGGTTGAGGAGGCCGTCGCAGTCGGGGTAGTTCTCACAGGAGAGGAACGGGCCGTACCGCCCTTTGCGCAGCGCCATGTGGGAGCCGCACTTGGGGCAGGCGATGTCCGTCCGCTCGGGCCCCTGCGGCCGTCCCTCGCGGTCGACGGGCGCGGCGTACTTGCACTGAGGATATCTGGAGCAGCTGAGGAAGCGTCCGTTTCGGCCGAAGCGATAGATGGCGGCGGAGCCACACTCGGGACACTCATAGGAGGAATCCTGCGTCTCCGCCTTCGCGTGGGAGAGGCCCTCGTACGCCTGGTCGAGGTTCTTGCGGAAGGCCGCGTAGAAGGCCCGGAGCATCTGCCGCCAGTTTCTCCGGGCGCTTTCGACCTGGTCGAGCTCCGCCTCCATCTCCCGCGTGTAGCCGACGTCGAGGATGCTCGGGAAGGCCTCGGTCAGCTTGTCCGTGACCACCATGCCGAGGTCCGTCGCGTGGAAGCGACCGGCCATCTTCTCCACGTACTTGCGGTCCTGAATGACCTGGATGATCTGGGCGTAGGTGGACGGCCGGCCGATGCCCTCCGCCTCCAGCTTCTTGACGAGCGCCGCCTCCGAGTAGCGCGGCGGCGGCGAGGTGAAGTGCTGGGTCGGGTCGAGCTGGAGCAGCGCCAGCGGCTGGTTCTCCTGCATGGCCGGGAGCATCAGCTCGTCCGCGACGTTGGGTACGCCCGTCGCCCGGTAGAAGCCGTCGAAGACCAGACGGCGGCCGCTGCACTTGAACACCGCCTCCGTGGGCTCGCCCTTCGCCGACGCCACGATGTGCACCGTGGTCGCGTCCCACTCCGCGGGGACCATCTGGCACGCGACGAAGCGCTCCCAGATGAGCTTGTACAGCTTGTACTGCTGGTCGTTCAGCGACGACCGGACCTTCTTCGGCGTCAGCGTCACGTCGGTCGGATGGATCGCCTCGTGGGCCTCCTGGGCCTCCTGGTTGGACGACCGGAAGACGTTGGGCTTGTTGGGCAGATACGCGTCGCCGTGGACGCGGCCGATGTAGTCGCGGACCATCCGGACCGCTTCCTCACTGAGATTGGTGGAGTCGGTCCGCATGTAGGTGATGAGGCCGACCGCCCCCATGTTCCCGATCTCCACGCCCTCGTAGAGCTGCTGGGCGACCCGCATGGTCTGCTGGGCGGCGAAGCCGAGCTGGTTCGCCGCCTGCTGCTGGAGGGTGCTCGTGATGAACGGTGCGTACGGGCGGCTCCGCGTCCGCTTGGTCTGGACGGAGCGGACCCGCCAGTCCGCCGCGTCGGGGTCGGTTCGTCCGACCACCCGGACGCGATTCCGTGCCGGCCCCTGTCCCTTGGGATCCTCCCACTGCTTGGTCTCCGTGTGAGCGAGCCCGAGCCGACGGGCGACGTCGGTCGCTTCGTCCGCGCTCTTCAGGCTCGCCCGCTCGCCGTTGACCTCGGCCAGCTCCGCCGCGAGGCACTGATGCTTGTTCAGCCAGGCGTTCCGCGCCTTCTGCGACGGCCCGTCGCCGCCCTTCCGACCCGACCCTCCTTCCTCGTCGGCCGCCGCCTGCTCGAGCCACTGGAACCACGCGTCGCGGAGGGCGTCCGCGTGGTCCCGGTCGATCGTCAGGTAGGCGGTCAGCTTCCAGTGCTCCTCCGGCACGAAGGCCTGGATCTCCCGCTCCCGCTCGACAATCAGCCGGACGGCCACCGACTGCACCCGGCCCGCGCTGAGGCCGCCCGCGACCTTTTTCCAGAGAAGCGGGGACACCTGATAGCCGACGATGCGGTCGAGGACCCGCCGGGCCTGCTGGGCGTTGACCTTGTTGAAGTCGATCTCTCGGGGCGTGCTGAAGGCGCGGGTAACCTCCCGCTGGGTAATCGCGTTGAACACGACGCGGTTGGCCTGCTCCACCGGAACGCCGACCGCCTCGGCGATGTGCCACGCGATCGCCTCCCCCTCGCGGTCGAGGTCGGTGGCGAGCCACAGGCCGCGTGCGTTCTTCGCCGCCCGCGCCAGCTCGTTCACCGTCTTCTTCTTGTCCGGAAGCACCTCGTAGGTGGGCCGGAAGTCGTCCTCGAGGTCGACCCCGGGCACCGGCGTGTTCACCCCTTTGGGGTTTCGCTTGGGAAGGTCGCGGACGTGGCCCACCGAGGCCATGACCACGTAGTCGTTGCCGAGATACTTGTTGATCGTCCGGGCCTTCGCGGGCGACTCCACCACGACGAGGTCCTTGCCGTCGGTGGACGGCCCGCTTCCCTTCGTCCCCTTCCGGGTCGTCGTCTGCTTCCGGGTCGCCCCCGAGCGCTGCCCGGCCGCCTTCGACCCGCTCCGGGTCGCGTTCTGGCTGCGGGTTGTGCTCTTCTTCCGTTTGGCCATCGGTCGATCTCTAGAAGCCGCCGGCTCGGTTCGCCACCGGTCGCAAGCCCGACGCACACGCGCCACCCACCGGCTGGCGGAGCGGCCGCGGAATTGAACGCGGAGGCCCCTTCGTGTCAAGGAATCCTATAAGACCGCGGGATAAAGGGACTTGTGGCCGGAGTGGCCCGAAAAAAGCCGGACCGGGTGCGTTTCTGTCGCCTTGCTCGGAGGGACCGAAGGACCTTCCGCGGCCCGAGCCGATTACCCGTCGTCGTTGTCGGCGGCCGACGGCGGGTTTTCGGACGAGCCGTCGCCGGCAGGACATGCCGGCCGTTTTGCCCGCTTGAGCTCATCCTCCTCGGTCACCCAGTAGAGGTGCTCGCCCCCCACCGCGATGGCCTTCGCATTTAGCCCCCAGACGACCTCGTGGACGACCCGCGTCCCGGGCCTGGCGCATCGGAGAGTGCCGTCGCGCGTCAGCCAATACAGCACACCCCCCGCACTGCCGACCGCGCCGATGTCCTTCTTCACCCAGGGCACCTGCTCGGACCGCGCCTCGCCGCCCCGCTCGACGGCCAAGAGCCCGTCGTTGCCGGCGATATAGATCCGCTCCCCCATCACCGTCACCCCCTGCGGATCGTCGATCTCGAGATCTCCCAGGGCTTCCTTCTTTTCCTCTTCCCCGACCCGAGCCCGCCACAGTTGGTCGTTCCTGGTGTAGTACAACCAATCGTCCTCCCTGCCGAGGCCTCGCAGCTCCTCCGCACCCATCCGGAGCCGCGCGATCGCGCCGCCGCCTGGCGCCGCCCGTCGAAGCCCGTCGTCGGCCCGCCAATACACGTGCTCGGACGTGGCGGCGAGGCCCAATTCCCCTCCTGGCTGCTCGAGCCCCCTGACGATCACCTCCCCGCCGAGCGGCTCGAACCGGTCCGCGGAGGCCTCCGTCAAGACAGGCGTTCCCTTCGCCAGGGCTCGCGCTGCGGTCCTCCGCACCGTCGCCGCCTCGTCCTCGAGGGCCGCCACAAGCGCCGACCGCCCCTCCTCATCCCCGAGCTTGCCGAGCCCCTCCGCAGCGACCCGGCGAAGCTCCGGCCGCGCCTCATTCCGCAAGACATTCGCAAGCAGCGTGGTCACGGCTTCCCCGGAAAGAGCCTCCCTCTCCGCGACCAACACCGATACGGCCCGTTGTCGGACACGCTGGGCCGAATCAGTCACCGCGTCACGCAACGCCGGAAGGTGTCCTTCGATGCCCCAGTTCCGCAATGCGCGGAGGGCCGCCGCCCGAACGGCCGCACTCGGCCCATCGCGAACGATGGCGGCGAGCCGTTCCGCCGCCTGCTCCTTCAACTCGGCGATCGCCTCGGCCTCCAGGAGGCGCCTGCCCGCCTCCTCGGGCGTGTTCTCGGCGAACCAAGAGACAGCCTGGCCGATTTCCGCGGCGGCCGTTCCGTCGAGGCGGCCGATCCGTTCTTCGATCTCCCGACTCACCTTTTGGCCCGCCTTGCCCCGATCGCGCCGCTCGAGCTCGATCTTCGCATGAGTCACGTAGCGATTCCCCGGCAGACCGGTGTGAATACGGAGATCGATGGTGATCTTCCGCGGGGCGCCGAGCTCCGTGTCGAAGACGACGCGTCTGGTTCCGTCGAGCACACGCAGAGGCTTTTCCTTCCATGTGAAACTGGTGGCAAGCCGATAGTCCGTCTGCACCACAGGATGGCTGTTCTCTTTGGTCACCTCGTGTTGCTCGGACACGGTCGCGTCCATCCGCAACCGCAGAGACCGCATGGGCGAGCCCCGGACCGGCCGCCAGCGGCCGCCGTGTCGCATCCGCTGTTGCAGAAGCTCGGCGCTCAGCGGGCCGGAGAAGTCGACCTTCACCGGAACCCGGCGCTCGCTCGAAGAGGATTCCTCCCCCGGCGGAGGAAGGGGGGCGAACATGAGCCGCGAGAAGAGCCCGGGCCGAAGAAATAGCGCCTCCGCGCCCTGGACTTTCCTCACATCGCCCCCGTGCGAGAGATCGAGGACGTGGTCGGCGTCGTCGATCTCTGTGAATGGTGGGCGGGGCTCGCCTCGCCGACCCGGGCGCCGCCGGTCTCGGACCGGCCTTCCCCTCTCGTATTCGGTGTTGTTGATGCGTCGGCTGTATTTCACCGTCACGCGATTGTCATACACCGAGCGAACGGAAACGATCACGCTCACTGTGAGGAACGCATGGTGATCCTCCGACTCGATCACACCGCGGAGATCGAAGTAATGCTCTTGGCCGGCGCGCCACTGGTACTCGATCGGTTGGTCCGTTTCCGCGGATCGCACCGGGGTCGCGCCGGAAGCAACCGCCATGCCGACCGCGACAAACGTGATTCCGATGCGTGGCTGACCGATCGTCCACAACCAGTGTCGGAACATGGCAGATTCCTCCTCTGTGCTCGTGAGACCAACCGACTCGATCCGAACCACGGACCGCTCTCCGTCCGTGCCGACGCGTCGCACGAGGCCGAGCGTTGGCTTCATATCCCCCGTCGCCGGCCCCGGCTCCACTACCGTTCGTCGCGGGCCACGCGCAACGAAGACCCCCATGAACAGATACGAGACCGCAGGCACCGATCACCAGGGCGGAAAGCGATTTTTCACGCGAGGCCGGGGGATCCGCGTGCAGGGGACCCCGGCCGGTTGCAGGCAAGCGACGGGGCACGGGCGTGTCAACCGCGCTCGCTTCAGCCGCGTCCGCTGGTTCTTTGCGAACCACTGCGTCTCGATCCCTTCCGTGGCGTCTCTCGCCGAGCTCGACCGCGAGGGCGAAGTAGCCCTGACCGCCTTGCCGCTCGGCTTCGCGATTCTTTCCTGTTCCCGCCTCCGTCCGCGAGTGGCTCATCCCGTCCGACAGGTCGCCGCCCATGCATCCGACCTATCCGCGAGCTCGGCTCCCGTCCGGATCACCCCGTGACCTACTTCCGTTTGGCCAACTTATCCCATGTCATCAACGATACGAGAAAAAACCGTGTCTCGTCGCGGCCGTTCACGAGACGAAACCCGAGACGGCCTGTTCGACTCTCGCGACCGTCGAGATCGCCTCAGAACGGGCAAAAACCTTAGAACGATCGTAATCGGCGCGATGCCTTTCCTCCTGCGTTTTCAGGAATGTCGAGGCGATTTGCTTCACTTCGGCGGGGGTGGTAAAAGACGGCCCCAGCGACTGGCTGACGCCCGTTGGAAGAGTGCCACCCGAGAACGATCGGCATGCCGCCGCCATGACGCCATGATCGAAGGCCCGAGCCATTGCGTCGCGATACGGTCTACGAGAGTGCGTCGTCCCGAGAACAACTCGCGTCGATTGGTCGACCAGGAAATGAAAGAGCCCGTAATAAGCGGCCGAAACGGCCCGCCGAAGGTTTCCCTGCTTGGGCTTCCGCGGATCGAGGCGGGCGAGGCGGTGGGCCTGCCCGACGAGTTGTCGATCAAGTGATTGGGCCATCAGCCGCTTCTTTTCACCGTCTCGTAATCGCTCTCCCGAACAAACGAGAAATAGGGAAACAAATCAACCCCTTCGGCCCGAAGCTTCGAGGTCATTCGCTCTTCGATCGTCCAGTAGTCGGCCGTCTCGATCTCGCGATCGCTCACGCCCTCGTCGAGGATCACCCAGACCCGGAGCGCCTCCTCGCCCCTCATATCCTCGTATGGGGAGACCTCGACTCGGTCGATCCGAGGGGTCGGCGGGAGCTCCCGGAGGACGCCTTCCAACGCCTGCTTTGTCCGCTCGAAGTCCATCGCTTTTGCTCCAGACGGATCAATC
>CAZQQP010000178.1:0-9445 GCA_964595475.1 uncultured Planctomycetaceae bacterium
CTCCTCTCAACGGCGGTCCTCGTGGTGGCCGGCCTCGTCGTCTCTCCGGCCCGCGGCGGGAGCGTGCCCCACTTCGAGGGGCTCGGGGAGCACCACCACGCCGTCACCACGGATTCAGAGGAAGCCCAGGAGTACTTCGACCAGGGGCTCGTCCTGGCGTTCGGCTTCAACCACGCCGCGGCACATCGCTCCTTCATGGAAGCGGCGAGGCTCGACCCGGACTGCGCCATGGCCTGGTGGGGCGCGGCCTGGGTGCTCGGGCCGAACATCAATGCGGCGATGGACCCGGCGGACGCTCCGGAGGCCTGGGAGCTTCTTCAGAAAGCAAAGAAGGCGGCGGACGGCACGAGTCCGCGAGAGAAGGCCTACATCGACGCGCTGACCAAGCGCTACGGCCCCGAGCCGCTCGACGATCGCTCCCCCCGCGACCAGGCGTTCGCCAAGGCGATGGGAAAGGTCGCGAAGCGATTTCCGGACGACCTCGACGCGCAGGTGATCTACGCCGAGGCGCTGATGGACACCACGCCGTGGGATTATTGGCTCGAGGGAGACAAGCCCAAGGACGTCACCAGAAAGGTCCTGAGCACCCTGCAAAGCGTCCTGCGACGGGCTCCGGAGCACCCGATGGCCAATCATCTGCTGATCCATACGGTCGAAGCGGCCCATCCCGAGCGGGGACTGGAAGAAGCCAAACGACTGGAAGACCTCGTCCCGGGTGCCGGCCACCTGGTTCATATGCCGTCCCACATCTACATCCGGGTGGGGCGCTATCACGCCGCGACGCGGGCGAACCGGAGAGCCATCGAGGCCGATCGGCGGTATCTGGAGCAGGTGGACTCGCAAGGTGTCTACCGCCGCGCCTACATCCCACACAACTATCACTTCGGGTGGGCCACCGCCACGCTCGAAGGGCGGAGCGAGCTCGCGCTCAGGCTGGCCCGAGAGATGGCCCAGATGGTCGATAAGGAGGCGATGCGCCAGAAGTCGTTGACGACACTGCAGCACTACTGGATCACGCCGCTCTACGCTCTGGTCCGGTTCGGCCGCTGGGAGCGGATTCTGGACCGGCCGGAGCCGGCCGACGACCTGATCTATCCGCGTGCGGTCCGACACTATGCGCGGGGCATGGCCTACACACGAAGAAGCGATCTCGATGCGGCACGGAAGGAGCTGGGCGCACTGGACGAACTGAGGGAGCATCCGAGCCTCAAGTGGGTCACGGTGTGGGACATCAACAAGAGCCGGGACATCCTCGAGATCGCCTCCCACGCGCTCGCGGGGGAGCTCGCAGCGGCCGAGGGGGACTTCGAGTCGGCGATCGAGTCCCTGGAGCGGGCCGTCGAGGAGGAGGATGCGCTCAACTACGACGAGCCGCCCACCTGGCATTACCCCACGCGCCAGTCCCTGGGGGCCGTCCTCTTGCAGGCGGGGAAGCCGGAGCGCGCCGAGGCGGTGTACAGAGAGGACCTGGCCAAGTTCCCCGACAACGGGTGGTCCCTCTTCGGGTTGCTTCAGGCTCTCCGCCGCCAAGGAAAGCGCACCGAGGCGCGGGACGTCCAGCGCCGCTTTCGTGAAGCGTGGCGACATGCCGACGTGGTCCTGACCTCCTCGCGCTTTTGAGGCGACCTCGGTGGCCCTCGCGACGGCCTGCAGCCCCGTGCCCTCGCGAAATCGCGAGCGCTGGCCGCGCGCGAATCGATCCGCTCCACGAGGACTTTTATCACGGACTGGAAACGAGCATCGGAAAGGGAACCAGGGCGAGCTGAGGGGGAGCACGGAAAAGGGGACCACCGCGGACGGAATGAGCTTCCCCCGATTTGGCGGGCGACGGGAACTGGCGGAGGATGGGAGCCGCCCCCAGGAACAGGAGCCCGACCATGGCGAGGAAGCACTACACGACGCGATTCAAGCGGGACGCGGTGAAGCTGGTCACTGAGAAGGGGCGCACGCTCGCGGCGGCCCAATCGCTCGGTGTCTCCGGAGAGCACGCTGACGCATTGGCGCCGACCATTCGGGTCCGCGGCCCGGGGCGACGCGAACGCGGAGAACCGGCGTCCCCAGGCGGAGCGGCACGAGATCCTCAAGAGAAGCCGCCACGTCTTCCGCGCCGGCGAAGCGCAGAAGTTCGCGTGCATCGCCGCTCACCGGGGACGGTGGTCCATTCGGGTGCAGTGCGAGGTGCTCGGTGTGAGCCCCAGCGGCTTCTACGACTGGATCGAACGGTCGCCCGGGCCGCGAGCCCGGCGGCGGGCGGCGCTGGCGAAAAGGCCCGGGAGATCCACGCGGCGAGCGGCGGGACCTACGGAAGCCCGCGGGTCCACGAGGAGCTGAAAAAGCACGGCGAGCACGTCAGCGAGAACACCGTCGCCTCGATCATGCGAGAGGCCGGCCTTCGCGGAGCATAGCCCCGCCACCCATGCCTGTGCGGCGACGAGCCATCCCGGCCGCGATCCACAGAGACCGAAGCAGAACGCGGTCTCTCGTCCACGGGACGGATTGTCACGGTGCTTCACGGCCGCTTTCCGCGGAAGGAAGGAGCATGTCCGCCACGGATTGTCGCGGACCGGCGTCGCACCGCGGTTCCGGACCGCGCGTGTAGAGGGGAGCGGCTGCGGCCGGATGGGGAAGCGGCCCCGGAAGAGAAGGGCGGTCGTCGGCTCTTTGCGCTCCCGACGGTTCGGCGCAATGCGGCCCGCGATCGATGACGGGACGCCCCGATCACACGCGAACCGAACTCGGCCAACGGGGGGCAACCGGGGACCGAATTGCGACGAGTGGAGCGACCGCAGTAGGCTGCGGTGGGCGCGGCCGACAGGTTCGTGGAGGTGCCCGGCGTGCCCTCGCCGGGCCGGCCTGCGGCGTCGACCGCGTACGGAGCAGCGGAACAACGATGACGAGAACACGAAATAGCCGCCCGTGGCTCCAGGGGTTCCGGCTTCTCATCGCCGTGGGCGCGGTGGTGAACCTCTTGTTCGCCGTCCCCGCCCTTTTCGCCCCGCGTCTGCTCGAGCGCGTCGGCGACCTCGGACGCACGGACACACTCCACTGGCCGAGGACGGCGGGCGTCCTCCTGCTCATCCTGACGGCGATGTACGTCCCGGTGGTCCGAGCGCCGCTGCGTCACCTGCCGATCGCGTGGCTTCTGGTGGTCGGGCGCTTCCTTGCCGGGGCCGTTTTGCTCTTCGGCCTGCTGTTTCTGTCTTATCCGCCGGGCATGCGGGTCCTCGCCGCTCATGACCTGGCGCTGTCGACCGTGCAGGCGGTCCTGCTGTGGCGGGCGCTGCGGGAGAGGTGATCGCCGGACCGCCACGCGGCGCGCTCAGGGGCGGGCTATGTTCGCGCTTGGCCATGGCCGATGCCCCGCCGTCGATTCCTCGAAGACCTCTATCCGTTTCGCCGCTTTCCGACCAGCCGCGCCAGCGGACCGACGATCTCGAAGGGGTGGGGAATGCCCGCCCCATATAGCGCTCTATCGATCGCCCGGAAGACCTTCACCACGGCGGGCGTCGGCGGTGGCTGCACCTTGCAACGCGGAGCGGCGGACCCCGATCGGTCGAGGATCGCATTGGCGGCCCGGCGGCCGGCCTCGTTGGCGCTTTCCATCGTGGTCATGTCCGCGTGCGTGCGAACATAGTCGGCGGCGAGGACGAGGTTCTCCGCCTCCGTGGCCGCCGCGGGCCGCTGCCGGCCTGTGCCCGCCGTGTTGACCATGAGCGGCGCCTGGGCACGGGCGCCGCCCTGCGGGTCGAACTCGACGGTCGGGTCGAGGAACCAGTCGACCAGAAGACGCCGGTCGAGCCGCGTCTGGTGGGCGTCGTTAAGGGCGGCGTCGAGCTGGGCCCAGACCTCTTCCACGATCTCCTCGGGCGTGCACTCCCTCGCCGGCCGCCCGGTCACCGGGCCGGGCCGCTCCCACTCGGAGATGATCACGGAGAGGCAGCCGCGGACCTCCCCGTCGGTCCGCTCGGCCAGATCCGGCTCGGCCCAGAACTGCTGCTGCGACACGGCGGTCAAGGCCCAGGGCGAGTCGTAGTAGACGGCGTGGCCCCGTACCAGCGGCACGTCCTCGCTCAGGTAGAGCTGCAGGCCGTTCATCCACTCCGTGTCCAACCTCGCGACGCCGGCGAGGGAAGGAGCGGCACGCTCGAGTTGCGGGTGGAGCAGCGTGCGGACGACCTCGGCCGGCATCGCGCAGACGTAGTGGTCGGCCGTGAGCCGTCGTCCCTCGCCGCCGGACGCGACGCGGACGCCCGTTACCCGTACGCCGTCGCTCTCGACCGCTTCCACGCGGGTGGCCGTCGCGAAACGGACCCCGAGCCGGCGGAGGTAAGCCACCCACGGGTCGAACCAGACGTCGTTGGTCGGCCCGTCCAGTACCCGGACGCCCGCGTCGGAGCGCGTCATCAAGCCGTTGATGAGCTGCACATAGATCTGGCCGATGGTCCGGGCGCTGACCTGCTCGGGGCGGGCGGCGACGAGAAGCTGGGAGACGCCCCGCGCGAACCGACTCCGATACCGCCGCGACATCCGCTCGGCCCGGACAAAGGTCCACCAGACGACGTCCTCGTAGTCGTCGTAACGACGCGCCGTGGAGCTGGTCATGAGCTGCAGCAGGCGGGCCGCGAAAAAGAGACGCTCCCCCGTCGGAACCTCCGCACGACCGAAAAGGTCGTTGAAGCTCTGGAGATAGCCCCTCAGCGACGTCGGCCGCGCCATCGAGATCCGGACCAGGTCGCCCTCCAGCGCCAGAAGCAGCTCGTCGGCCGGAACGAGATGGTCGGCGACCGTGCCGTCTCCATGCGAGATCCGCGCCATGGTGTCGGTGACGTGGTGGTAGAAGCCGGCGAAGAAGCGAAACCCGTGTTCCCCGGGCAACGGCCGACCGTTGCCGGCCGCCGGCCCGTCGACACTCTGCGCCTTGCCCCCGAAGCGCTCCTCCGCTTCGACCACCGTGACCCGGAAGCCTCGCTCGGCAAGCTCGTGGGCGGCGGTCAGTCCTCCCACGCCACCCCCGAGCACCACGACTTCCCTCCCATCTCCATCCGTCTCGGGCATAAGCACCTCAATTGCCGAGGATCTCGCTCAGATGTGGTCGGAGACGACCCGACGGCCGAGCGGAGCGACCAGCCGGTTCAGCAGCCGCTGCACGGGGACGGGAAGCCACGCGGCGTAGACCACATCCGGGTACGCGGCGGCGATGACAGCCATCTGCAGCGGGGTCGGCAGGCCGTTGGGCCGGGCCTCCCCCCGCTGGGCGAGCCGGTACAGCGCCTCGAAGACCTTGTCGGAGTGGGTTCCGGGCCGGTGCTCGACGGCGATGCGAACCGGTCGCTCGGTCCCATTCCAATGTGCGTGGCGTGTGTTCGGGGGGATGTCCACGTGGTCCCCTTCCCCCAGTACCTGCGTCCCGCGGCCGATCCGAACGTGGTACGTCCCGTCGAGCACCTCGATCCGCTCGCGTTTCGTCGGGTGGATGTGACGGGTCGCTCCCGCTTCCTCGAACCAGCGGCGGTGCGGTAGCTGCCACGTGTCGTCGGATGCGCCGGGCAGTGGGCGGACGACCGCTTCGGCGCGGACGCAGGCGCCGTCCGTCTCCGCCGCGGACCGGACGATCCGGAACGGCTCCAAGGCGGTGAAATCGGGAGCGGGCGTGTTCATGAATGGGTCCTTCGCGTGGCGGTTACCCGCTCAGCGTCTCCAGCACCCGCTCGCACATGACCGCGGCGATGTCCTCCCGCGCCGATGGCGACCGGTCCATGAGCTCGGAGAACGCCTCTCGGCCGATGACGAGAAGCTCCGCCGCCTCGTCCGCGGCGACCTTCACGGTGGCGGTCCGCGGCTTGCCGTGCAGAAGGCCGATCTCCCCGAAGAACTCACCGGCGTGGAGTGTGGCGACCGGCGTGGCCGCTCCATTCCGGTCTTCCCGGAGCACCTCCACCCGGCCCCGGAGGATGATGTAGAAGTCCTCCGCCGGCTCGCCTTGCCGGACGATGGTTTGGCCCGGCTCGCCCCGCTCCACACGCGCCGCCTCGAGGAACTGCTCGATGTCGCTCGTCCCGGCCCGTGGGATCGCCTCGCGGAGCTGAGCCGCGAGATATCGCCGCCGCGCGATCGCCGCGAGCTCGTCGCTGACGAGGTCGGATGCCTCGACCATCGCGATGAAATCCTCCCGGGCGATCGCGAGGACGCGGACGGTCCGGTCGCCGGCCGCCCGGCACGTCGCGGTGCGCACCCCTTCGCCGAGCAGACCGATCTCGCCAAAATACTCGCCCGGGCCGAGATGGGCGACCGGCTGATCGCCGCGGATGACCTCGACCGTCCCTTGCGAGATCACGTAGAAGGTCTCGGCCGGGTCGCCTTCCCGGATGATACGATCGCCCGGGGTGTACTCCCGAACGACCGCGCGGCCGAGGTGCGCGTCGAGCTCGGCGCTGCGGTGGGGCAGGGCCGAGTCCATGGCCTCGGCGTCGGCGTCCGGCGCCCGGCCGACGAGGTGCCGCGGCTCTCGATCGCCGAGCATCCGGATCCGGTAGCGGTGGCTCGGGCCCGGCAGCGGGTTCAGCCGCTCCTTGATCGGCCGGGGCGAGCGAAGCCCCATCTCCCGGCGATTCAGCATCCGGCCGACGGTGCACAGCGTCATGAGCTCCACGAGACCGGCCGCCGGGCAGAACCGCGTCGCCAAGCCGAACGGGGCGTAGGCGCCGCGGTGTCGGTGCTCCTCGCGGTGGGGGAGGAAGCGGTCCGGGTCGAAGTGGTACGGGCAGGTGTAGAACCGGTCCGAGAAGTGGCCCGGGACGGCACTGACCACGACGTACTCGCCGCGGCGAACCCGGTGGCCCTCGAAGACGAAGTCCTCCTCCGCGAGGAAAGGGAGCCCGAGGGCGATCGGGTGGTACCGCATCGTCTCCCGGTAGGCCCTCCGGAGGGAGGTCATCCGCCGAAGATCCCGGATTCCCGGCGTCCCGCCCGCGAAGGCCGCGTCGGCCTCCTCCGTCGCCCGCTCCCGCAGCTCCGCGTCGGCGAGGACGTGGTGCAGCAGGAAAGACGCCGCCCGGTTGTTGTAGACGAGCGTCCCCACGAAGCCGTAAAGGGCACACGAGACGATCTCGTGGTCGGGGACGGGCGAGCCGTCGTCGTCGCGGGCCGAGAGCAGCGCGTCCAACAGCGTGGAGGAGCCCGGATCGGAGCGGTCGCGTCGGCGGGCCTCGTCGAGCATTTGATGGGCGAAGCGGAAGACGCGGCCGCGGGCCCGCTTGTACGGGGGGAACTGCAGGGTGATCGGCGGCCAGAGCTTGGTCCCCACGTTCATGATGAAGCGGGTGTAGAGGTAGGCGTCGCGGAAGGCCTCCCGAACCGACCGGCCGGAGAGCAGATAGCCGTACTGCTCGAAGCTGATCGCGGCGGTGAGATCCATGACGCGGACGGATCCCGTCGAGGGGGTCTCCTCGAGCGTCCGGTCGACGGCGTCGACCATCTGTGGAAGGTAGGCGGAGGCCGTCTGACGGGAGAGGCCGAGCCGCATCTTCCGGCGAAGGTCCTTTCTACTGCTCGGCGGCTCCCCGAGGATGAAGCGCTCCGTCCCGATCTCCCGGCCGAAGCGGTCGTAGAAGGCGGCCCGGGAGAAGTGCTTCTCCCGGGTCTCCATGAAGAAGTCGAAGGCCTCGCGGCCGGCGAGGACGGTGTAGCGGGTGCCCGCCACTTTCACCCGGAAAATCGGGCCGTGCCGCGCGTAGGCGTCGGGGAAGAAGTGGCCGGGGTTTTTCAGGAGCTGATGCGTGTTGCCCAGGACGGGAAGGCCGGGGACGCGAGGCGGCTCGGCATCCGTCGTGGACCCCTCATGCGGACAGGTGTCTTGCATCGGAACGACGGGCTCCAGGAGATGGTCCGACCCCGATCGCTCGGAGCGGCCCACCATTTTCGCGATCCGCTCCCGCGAAAGCTCCGCGGAGACTGGGACGAGCCTAGGCGAGCGCCCCGCTCACGACGATCAACCCGATCGAGCCTTCTGTTGCCGTGGCCCCGCCACCTCATGCCGGTGCGGCGCCGAGCCATCCCGGCCGCGACCCATGGGAAACCGGTGGGGTCACATCGTGAATAGCCAGCAGCGCTCATCCTTCGAGGTCGTTCGCGAGCTCTTGGGCCCACTCTTGGAGCCAGCGTGAGGCGAGGACCCGCCGCTCGGCATAGGCGACACGACTCGCGCTGCGGTCGCCGAGGGCCTCGGCGACCTCGCCTCGAGGATCGCCTACCAGCCGGCGTAGCGCGTGGGCCGCCACGGCTCGTTCTCCGCTGTCGCGGCACCGCTCCGGCGCCCACGCCGACGGATCGACGCCCAGCCGCTCGGCAAGCTCGGCCACAATGGGCTCCGTCGTCCGGCCCGGGGCCCGCTCCTTCGACCCGCTCCCCTCCGGGTCGCCGCCCTCCAGGCCCACCTGCCCCCGGACGCGCTCCAGGAAGGCCTCCGATCCCACCACCCGCCCGGCCACGCCGATTCCCACGGGGGCCGAAGATCCTCCTGTATACCGCGCCGGACGAAGGCGGCGTAGCGCCGCCGGCAAACGGAACGGGCGCCGGGGGGTGCTCGCCGAGCACCGGCTGATCGGTCACCCAATCGAGCTCGTGCGAGCGTCGGCAGTCGCCCGGAAAGCTGCTCCGCGGGTCCTCCAGCGGGTCCCGGACCAGCCCCGCCCGAACCGGCTTCGGATGGATATACCGGCTGATCTCGGTGAAGTGGCCCTCCTCCTCGATCCGATAAGCCTTGTACCCGCCCTGAATCAGGTGGCGCCTGCGGCGGGACCGCGCGTTGAAGGATTGCGTGTAGGCCCCGTTGAGCAGCTTCCGATCTGACCCCACGCCCTCCCCCGAGGCGTGAGCGCCCCGTATGCCGCCGGTGCCGTGCACGGACGGTCGATGGCGCATACGCTGAACCAAAGTGGTTTGAGAAATGAACCATGAAATCGATCACGATCCACAAGCTGGACAACCGGCTTGCCGCGGAGATCCGGCGCGAGGCCGACAGGCAGGGCATGAGCATGAACCAGGTCATCAAGAAGCGGCTCGCCGAGGCGTTCGGCCTGGCCGGGGCGCCACGGGACGACCGCAACGACTTTGCCGAGTTCTGCGGAAAATGGTCGGCGCAGCAGGCCGAGGCCTTCGAGCGGGCGACGGAGGAGTTCGAGCGGATCGACCCGGAGCCATGGCGGTGAGGCGCCTGGCCCTGGACACCAACGCCTATGCGGCCCTGTTCCGCGGCGACCGAAGCGTGCTCGAGACCGTGGGCCGGGCATCGGAGGTCTATCTGCCGGTCTTCGTGCTCGGTGAACTGCACGCCGGCTTCCGTGCCGGGGATCGTCTGGCGGAAAATCTTCGCGAGCTACAGGCCTTTCTCGACCGGCCTTCTGCACACGTGCTGCACACGACCGACGAGACGGCGGCGGTCTTCGGC
>CAZQQP010000179.1:0-459 GCA_964595475.1 uncultured Planctomycetaceae bacterium
GGAAATCGAGGCTCGCTTGATGCTTCGGCATTCCCCAGATCCCCTTTCCGCCCTTCACGGAAATCTCCGTGGAGACCGGAAGGTCCAGCACGTATTGCCCCAACCCGTAACGGCGGCGGAAGAGCAGCGGGAGGAGCCTCGGGGCCGGCCTTAACCCGTGGGTGCAGGCGATCGCGATGCTGTACTCGATGTACTCGCCAATGGGTGTCTCCCGGTAATTGATCACCGTCACCACCAGAAAGGCGCTTCTCCACAATCGAAACGGGTGAATCTCGGAGGGGGGCAAAACCTCCCTCGCCCGATCGGCGCTGATCGGGAAGACAGCCATGAGCACCGGCGAGTTTTTGCACTTCACCGGAAGCTCGAACGGGATGCCGTCGACCCGTGCGTGCTTGTCCGCCAGCTTCCGGAGACGTTTCGGGATTCCCATCACTAATCTCCCCGGGCTCGGTGCCCGCG
>CAZQQP010000179.1:469-3784 GCA_964595475.1 uncultured Planctomycetaceae bacterium
CATGAGTGGGAAGACGTCCCGGGAGGCCCGGCTTCCCATGAATATGTCGAGGTGGCTGTACTCAGGGAGGACGTGGAGGCTGTGGTAATTCTTCCGGAACGACGAGAAATACTCGTGCGATCGAACCTGGCTCTCGGGCAGAAAGCAGAGGTTCTTTCCACCGGCGAAGAAAGCGAATCGAGCGTCCGTCTTCGGCTCGTCGGCGGCGAAATCCGCCGGGAGCTGATCGGCGTGATCGAACGGGACGAGATGGCCGCGCCGCACGCACCGCCCCATCTGCTCGAAGAAGGAAAGCGGAACGTGGCCGAACTCGTTCTTGATCCATTCGTGCGTGTCATCGCTGAGGTTCTCGTGTCGCCACAACGCCGGAAAGCCGCTTCCGTAGGTGAAGCTCACCATCTTGCAGACCGTGTTCCTGCACTCGTGGTGGAAGAGCCGGACCAGCAGAGTCATGAGCTTCGCGAAGGGGGTCGGCGCCCGGACCCCCCAGTGGGGGTTGAAGTAGGGGGTGAACCGCTTGACCAGCGGCGTCAGCCAATTGATCTTCTGGCTCGACCACCACGGGACGATCGTATGAAGCGAGACGGCATTGGAGACGATCACGGGAACTTGGGGGACCAGTCCCGCGATGGCGGACATGGTGAAGCTCGTCGAGCCCTGGCAGTGGATCACCGCCTTGACCGTGTCCGACCCCGTCTCCTCGCAGACCGTCCGGACGGCCGCGGGATGGTCGTAGAGCGCGGCCTGGTCGAGGGTCCATCGGTTCTTCTCCAGGTCGATGCTCGCCCGCCAGTTCTCCAGCCATACGTCGTAGCCCGCCTCCACAAGCCGGTCCACGAGGGTTGTCTCGACCGGCGCCCGGAAGATGTTCGCGCGGACGCCGGCCCCGTGGACCAACAGAACCGGACCGCGCAACGGGGGCTTTCCCCCTCGGACGTTCACGAGGTTCAGCTCGGTGCCGTCGTCCGCGGTGAAGGGCACCGTCCGTTCCTCGTAACTCGGCGCTGTTCCGCCCATCGGCCTTTCTCCTGCCGTCAGAGCTCCGTCCGAACCGCCGGATTTCGCGAGGCGGATCCCGTCCTCAGCGACCGCTTCCCTCCGGCGCCCCGCCCCACGACTCGAACCCGTAAGTGTCCCAAAGCGTCCCCGCGAAGAATCGCCCGAATCGCGCGGCCGCCTGGAGGGACGTGTTTCCGTCGCTGTCCCGGGCTGTGATCGTCGTCGCCTGCTTGGCGAAATCCTCGGGAGCGATCCGCAGGATGCCTCTCGCGACAACGGGGCCCGACTCCGCGGCACCCTCGGTGATCGTCGCGTAGAGCGTGGTGGTATCGTCCCAGAGCTCCGCGCCGGGGTCGTCCCGGATCACCTTGTGACCATCGAAGCGGTACTGCTTTCCCTCGACGCTCTGGAGGCCCATCCGGTAGCGCATCTTCTTGGTCCCCTCGCCCTCGCCTGCCTCGACGAACAGGTTGAACCGGCCCTCGACCGTGGTCATCGCTTCGTCCGACAGCGACGGCACGGTCACCGTCCCAACCAGGCCCGCCTCGTGGTCCTCATGGTCGATCATCCGATCGAGATCCTCGGTCACGATCGTCAGGACGAAGGAGCAGGTCGATCCCGTTCGTTTGCCTTCCTCTTCGGCCTGGGCGAAGTCGGCCGCCGATCCGGTCGAGCAGTGGCCCGCCATGCGCTCGGTGAACCGAAGCCGCCTCCGCCCCTCCGATTCGACGGTCCCGTCGTACCGGGCCCGACCCTGTTCAAAGCCGTAGTCGATCGCCCACCCGCGATCTTCCGCGAGCCGCTTCACGTTCCGCTCCGCCAACGCGGAAATGGTCAGAAGCGGGTTCACACCCAATGGCCGGGGGATGATCGCTCCGTCGCTGATATAGAGGCCTTCGTACACCTCGCTCCCCGAGGGGGCGCTGAACGCTTGGCCTCTCTCGTTCACGACCCCGCCGGTCGCGTCCTCCCCCATGCAGCAGCCGCCAAGCGGGTGGACCGTGACGAGGTCGTACCCGAACAGCTCGTTGAACTGCGGGCTCGGAACATAGGTGCCGCCGGTCGCTTCCGTGGCGCTTCTCAGGGTGTCGTTCAGCGTTCGGAATCGCGGATCCTGCCCGAGGCCGGGCCACCGGATGCGGACCCGGTCGTCCTCGAGCTCCAATCGCCCACTGCCGTCGTCGTGCGACATGATCAGATAGGTCTGCGTGTTGTGGGCGGCGCCTCGGTACGCGCCGGCGAGGAGGCTCACATACTCCCGGAACTTCTCTTTGACGCGATCCCACACGCCTCGGTCCGTGTCTGCGCCGGTGAGCGCGGCCGCCGCCTTCAGGCTCGCCGGGACGAAGGAAGCGACAGCCCGGGGCATTGCCCCCTCCTCGATCACGAAGCCGTCTTCGAGGTCGGGCTGCTCGCGTCGGTCGAGGATCCCCGTGATACACGGACCCGGCGGATCCGCGGAATCCACCGCCTGGCCCATACCGATCCCGTTGATCCGCCGGTCGTTGTTGTACCCGAACCCGAGGACATCGCCGTTGCCGCTGAACCGCTCGCCCACCTTCTCGGAACACCTCAGCCCCGCGGCTTTGGACCGGAGCATGATCTCCGTGGACCCGAGCGTTCCGGCGGCGAGGATCACGACACCGCACGTGACGAACAGGTCCGGCCCGTCGAAGCGTTCCCGATCGCAATGGATCGGAGTGTAGTAGACGCACAAATTGTCTCCCTGCTTGGCCACCCGACGGACCGCGACATTGCAGAAGATCTCCGCCCCTCGGTTCCTCGCATCCGGGAGGTAGTTCATCATCAGGGTGTTCTTGGCTCCGTAGTTGCACCCGGAGACACAGTCGCCGCACCCGGTGCATGCATTCTGGTGAACGCCCACGTGGTTCCGGTGCGTCTGGAAAGTAACGTTCAGAGGTGGGTGGTAAACCTTCTCGGCCTCGCCCATCGCCTCCCCGGACTCCTTCAGCGCCGCATACTTCTTCAGCGTCGGATAGCGATCCGGATAGGGCGTCGGCTTCAGCATGGCCCGGGCATGCCCCAGGCCCTCTTCCACGCCGGCGTCCACATCGTCCCGAAGGGCCTTCGGCCACGCGGGGTCCACCCAGATACGCCGCTCGGGTGGCAGGGAGACGTTCGCATTCACCAAGGACGTCCCTCCCAACCCGCAGCCGTGGAACACGGAGATGTCGTCGTTGGTCCGGAACCAGTAAAGCCCGTCTTCCTTCCCGACCTGCCCCATCGAGGTATCGACCTGGACCTCGGGCGTCGCCTCGTGGGGCGTGTCCGGAAAATCCCCGACAGCGATCTCCC
>CAZQQP010000179.1:3794-9413 GCA_964595475.1 uncultured Planctomycetaceae bacterium
AGACGCTCACCGGCGAGCCGGCCGGCTTCTGCCCCCGTGCCAGCCGTGATGCCGCGATCGACCCGCCGTAGCCCGATCCGACCACGACCACGTCGTAATGCTGTTTGATCTCGGAAAGCGGCAGCGACAACTGTGCCATGGATCAGTCCTTCAACCCGGCGTCAGTCTCGGCCAAACCGCGGGTCGAATTGACCCCAAAGGATTGTAGCTCGCCTGCGGCGTTTTCTCCCGGATCGAGGGCCAACGATGACGAAGGGCCGGCGCGTCGCTCGGCCGGGAAATCGCCTGGCGCAGATCAAGGCTCAGAATCGAGAGGACAATATTCATTGGTACCACTGTGCGCGCCCGAAACGACCCGGTCGAGTCACCCATGGCCTGCCGCGCGAGACGGTCAAACCCCTCGCATCGAGCGCCGACGCCGTTCTCCCGTCAAACCAGCCTCCGGGCCTCAGTTTCTGATACGAAAGCTCCGGGCGGCGCCACCCGTTCAAGAGAGCAGTAGCTCCAGGTCCTCTCGCTGGAGGTTGGAGACCAGCGCGTTGTCCTCCGTGATGATGCTGTCGGCGAGGGCTCGCTTGCTCTGCTGGAGCTGGAGCACCTTCTCCTCCACCGTGTCCTGGGCGATCATGCGGTAGGCCATCACCCGCTTGTCCTGGCCGATGCGGTGGGTCCGGTCGATCGCCTGCGTCTCCACGGCCGGGTTCCACCAGGGGTCGAGGAGAAAGACATAGTCCGCGGCGGTGGTGTTCAGCCCGAGGCCGCCCGCCTTGAGGCTGATGAGGAAGACGCCGCAGTCGGGGTCGTCCTGGAAGCGCTGCACCTTGTCCGCCCGCTTGCGGGTGGCCCCGTCGAGATACTCGAAGGTCCGGTGGTCGTGCTCGAGGTCCTTCCGGACGAGCTGGAGCAGCTCCGTGAACTGCGAGAAGACCAGCGCCTTGTGGCCCTCGTCGAGGATCTGCCGGAGCTGGGTCCGGATGTGCTCCACCTTGGCGCCGGGCTCGCGGGCCCTCCCCGAGTCGACGAGAGCGGGGTGACACGCGGCCTGGCGGAGGCGGAGGAGGGCCTCGAGGACGTGGATCTTGGAGCGGTTGAGGCCCTGTCTGTCGACCTGCTCGAGCAGTGAGCGGCGGTAGTGCTTGCGGATCTCCTCGTAGTACCTCCGCTGCTTCGCCGGCAGCTCGCAGTAGAGGGTCTGCTCCTGCTTGGCGGGGAGCTGCTCCGCCACGCGCTCCTTGGTCCGGCGGAGGATGAAGGGTCGAAGGCCCTGCTGGAGCTGCTGGCGCGTGGCCTCGTCGGGGTGCTTCGTCTTCGTCAGTGAGCTGAGGAGCGTGCCGTGGCCGCTGCCGAGCATGCCCGGGTTGAGGAACTCGAACAGGGACCAGAGCTCGCCGAGGTGGTTCTCGATGGGCGTGCCGCTGAGCGCCAGCCGTCGACGGGCGGACAGTGCCCGGGCCGCCTTGGCCGTGCCCGTCCGGGCGTTCTTGATCGCCTGGGCCTCGTCGAGGACCACGTAGTCGAACGCCACCGAGGTGAGCAGCTCCGCGTCGCGGCGGAGCGTGGCGTAGGTGGTCAGGACCAGGTCGTACGGGTCGAGCGCGTCGGCGTCCTTGGGTCGGTCCGCGCCGACGTGCTCGAGGACCTCCAGCTTGGGCGCGAACCGCGCCGCTTCCTGGCTCCAGTTCTGCACGAGCGACGCGGGGGCGACGACGAGGGACGGGCGAGGGGACGCCTCCTCGTCCGAGGTGCGACGCCGCTTCTTGCTTCCACGGCGTCGGCTGTCCTTCCGCTGACGGGTCTGTCGCCGCCATTCGAGGAGGGCGAGCACCTGCACGGTCTTCCCGAGCCCCATGTCGTCCGCGAGACAGCCGCCGAAGCCGAGCCGCTCCAGAAACTTGAGCCAGCCCAGCCCCTCCTGCTGATAGGACCGGAGCGTGCCGCGGAAGCCCGGCGGCCCCTTGGTCGGCCTAATGCCGTCGAAGCGGGCGATCTCCCGCCGGGCCCGGTCGAAGGTGGCGTCCCAGGTGGCATCCTCCTCCGACGCGAGCACGCTGTCGAGCACGCCCACTTGGGCGTTGCTGAAGCGATAGCCGTCCTCCTGCTCTTCTCCGACCTCGAGGAGGCGGAGCCGCCGCAGCCACTGCTCCGGAAGCAGCCCGAGGCTCCCGTCGTCGAGGCGGACGGTCGACTCGCCACGCTCCAGCGCCCGCAAGAGCTCGGGCAGCGGGGCCGTCAGGTCCTCGTACGTCACGCCCGCCTGGAGGTCGAACCAGTCCACGCCCGAGCTCACCTCCATGTGGAAGGAGCCCGGGCTTCGATACCGCTCGCCGTCCGCCTCGACGATCCAACCGGCGGCCGTGAGGGTCCTCACCACCTCCGGAAGCTTCTCCGCCGACATGGCGAACATCGCGTGGTCGTCCTCCCCGACAGGGGTCCCCTCCTCGGCCTCCCACAGCGTCTGCGGGCCGAGCTCGCGGAGTGTCGCCATCGCGGCGTCCTCCGCCGCGGACGCCCGACGAACCAGCCGGCGGTTCTTCGGCTCGAACACGGCACGCCGGGCGTCGCGGGCGTCGACGCGGCGGCCGTCGTAGTCGAAGGCGAGCGTCGCGGTGACCGGCCACCGACGGGGGCCCCGCGGACGCCCCATGAGAGACCCGGCCTCCTCCGCTCGCGTGACGTGGAGACACGGCGTCGGCGTGGGCTCGACCTCTTGGACCGCGAGCTCGTCCGGCAGCTCCACCTCCGGCTCACCGGGCGCGTCGTACAGGGTCCGGAGAAGCTCGTCCGCCTTTCCCGCCGGGACGGAGAGCTCGCCCTGCTCCCGGAGCATGCGCACCCAGGGGAAGGCCCCGCCGTCGTCGAGCGGCGCCGCCCGTTCGCCGAGGAAGACCAGGGCACCCGACGTCACCGCGGCCAGCTCGCTCAGGGGCAGCTCCCGCTTCCTCCGGCGGAGCACACCCCGGACGGCGTAACGCTTGCCGCGTCCCGAGCGGGTCGGCTCCACCCGCAGGACGAGCCTCCACGCCTCCCGCTCCCACTTCAGCGGCCTCTCCTCGGAGGTGCCGTCGCGTGTCCAGCGAACCCGGCAACGGCCGGTCTCCGCCAGCCGCTCCACCAGCGTCGTGCGGCTCTCCGCCGGCACACGGAACCGCTGCGGGCACGCCGCGAGCGGGCTCGAAAAGCTGCGGGCGCGGTACAGCCCGTCGTCGAGGAGCTTCACGATCTCGCGATCGCGGACATCGTCCAGACCGTCGGGCGACGGCCCCGCCCACCGGCCGTCGGCCGGGCGGCGAAACCGGCTCACCGGCGTGGCTTGGACGCGAAGCGACTCCGTGTCCTGACAAGCGTCGAGGTCGAGGAGGTAGGACAGCTCGCGAACGCGGGTGACGCTCGTGTCGGCAGGCGTTGCGGCCAGCTCCGACCGAAGCCGCCCGAGTTGCCGCTCCCACGCCGGGCCCGAGCGGGAGGTGCCGTTGCCGGAGCCGACCCGGCGAGCCCACGGAACCGCGCTCGCAGCCTCCTGTCTCGCTTTCGGCACGGGGAGCGGCCTCCCCCCGGGTAGGGCGCCGGCGCTCGGTTCCGCCTCGATCTCATTGTCTTCCTCGAGACCCACCTCTGCCAACGGGTCGTCGTCCTCGACCCCAAAGTCGTCGAGGGGATCCGGCACAAGCTCCAGATGCCTCGGAAGGCGCCTCCCGAGGCCGCCGAGCCACTCGTCGATCGCCCGGAGAAGGGCCCAGAGATGCTTGCACGGCACCCCGCGGTCCGTGAAGTAGCGACACGTACAGCCCACGTGGAGGGCGCTTCGCTCCTGCCTGACCTCCAGCTCATAGTCCTCGCTGCCGAAGGCGACCGCCCGGACGAAGCCCGGCTCTGCTCCGAGGATCTCGATGCTGGCGTCGGCGAAGTACTTCTCGCCGCGTCGGCAAACCGCCGGATCGAAGAAAGACCGACACTCCCGCGCCAGCGATCGCCCCGCCATGGCCAACCTCCTTGCCTGACAACCGTCCGTGGCGGCACCCCGACAGCCGGGGCCCGCGGACCTAGCACAATATAGCGTACCAGCTCTCGCCCACGCCTGCCACCCGTTGGACATGAATCCGAAACGCCGTCGCCCCGGCTGAACCCCGCCGCCGATCCGAGTCGGTCCGGCCCAATCCCGCTCCCGTCGCAGCGCGGCGTTCGAGGACGGGTCCGAGCCCGAGCGCCGCGCGAGGCACGACCGGTCCACACATTGACGGGAACCAACGACCCGCAGGGCGAACGAGCGCGTAACCCGTTGGCGTATGGTCGACGTGCGACCGGCCCCCGCCGGGCCCTCAGGCTCAGGCCCGCTTCACGCGAGCGGCGGGCCATCCGCGGGACCGCTCACCCTCGGGCCGCGGTTTCCGAGCTCCGATCCGGATCCGCACCCGAACGCTGAGCGAGAGCACCCCGCGACGCACGCATCGCGCGACACGACGACCGCGTGAGCGAGCCCCCGTCGGATCACACCGGAAGCGCCCGCCGACCGCCACGCGAACCCGACGTGCCAACGAACCCGCCCCCGCTCCGGCCAGTGTCCCGCGGTATGCCCTTGCTCGGCGCTCCGGCTCGGCGCGCCGACTCGAGCGATAGTCAACGGACGGGCGGACCCGCCGGTTGACCGGGTCCGCGTCCCACTCCCCGGGACACCCGGCGAACCGGTCACGCACGCCATTGACACCCCCGGAGGCGAAAAGTAATCTGCATGAGCCATATCGGAGTCGCGTCGGCATGGAGAGGCCCGGTATGGAAGATTGTCACGGGGGAGCTTCCCGAGCGGCCGACCACGCAGCCAGCCGCGCGGCGCCGCTCGATCGCTCGGGGTTCGTAAAGGGGGCCAGGCCATGCGAGCTCACGTTCAAGTCCGCACTTCTCGTGGCGGTCCGTTCCCCAACGCGACCATGTCCCCAGAAACAGGAGGTTCGACGATGTTCTCGGTCCCACCCCGCCGAAGGTCTTTCCGCAGCGCCTTCACGCTCGTGGAGCTTCTTGTCGTCATCAGCATCATCACCATTCTGATCGGGCTGCTCATGCCGGCCCTCAACCAGGCTCGGCAGATGGCGAACTCGGCCGAGTGCCTGAACAACCAGCGGCAGATCATGACCGCCTTCCACAGTTACTCCAACGACTTTGGAGCACCTCCACCGATCACCGACGACGCCAACCTTTTCGGAGGCCACCGCAAGTCCTGGACGACGCTGATCGGCGACTACATCGATCAGCAGTGGGGGATCCTCCTCTGCCCGACGAAGAGCTACGTGGCGGTTCGCCAACTGAACTGGGACATCGACCCGAAAGAGGGCATGCTCCTAAGGGAAGAGAAGAAGTCGTCGGAGGGTGACGACAGGGTGTGGAACTCGTACGGCGCCAACGGCATCAACATCGACCGCTGGAGCCACACGACCTGGAACGACGATGAGCGCCATCATGGTCCCGCCGTCCAGCTCGGCTTCGGCTATCAGCCCGACCGGACGCCCGTGAAGTATCCCGCCGACACAATCGGGCTGTGGGAGTCGCGCTACAAATGGGGGTGGCGCGATCTGCACTACTACGGCTTCGGCGGGAAGCCCGGAGACCGCCTGTCGATCACCATTCTCC
>CAZQQP010000180.1:0-9348 GCA_964595475.1 uncultured Planctomycetaceae bacterium
GCGAAGAACCAACGGGTTGGCTGGGTCTACGACGCGGCGTTCGGCCAGGCGTACGGCGTGGTACCCGGCGACGGGTCGAACGGGCTGGCTCTAAAGAAAAGCGGCAAGCCGTATCGCGTCCGCTACACCCACGGCGGCAAGCAGAAGGTGAAGCTGAAGCCCGGCGAGGAGCACGTGCTGTCCCGGCGCATCCTCCCCGGACGGAGCTCGCTCCACGTTCGCTCGCTCGCGAATGACATACTCGGGGAGAAGACGGCGCGGGTCCGGATCCGCGTCACCGACGAACAGGGCCCGGTGCAAGCGGCGAAGGTGGTCCTGAAGGCGAATGACACGAAGTACGCCGCCGGGCGGACGGCCTCCGGCGGCACGCTGGCGTTCGCCGTGCCCCACGGCGCGTACGCGGCGAAGGTCTCCGCGGTCGGACGGTCCGACGCGACGGTGGAGCTCGACGTCGACGGAAAAACACGACGGGCGGTGCGTCTCGAGCCGCCCGGCCGCGTCGTCGCGAGGGTGACGGACGCGAGCGGCGAGGCGATCCCGTGCAAGGTTCAGTTCGTCGGCGTCGACGGAACGGAGTCGCCCCACTTCGGGCCGGACAGCGCCACCTACGGCGTGAAGAACGCGCGATACACGCCGGACGGCAGCTTCGAGCAGGCGGTCGGACCCGGTAAGTATCGCGTGATCGTCAGCCACGGGCCGGAGTTCGACGCCGCGTTCCGGAAGATCGAGGTGGAGCGGGGCAAGACGGACCAGGTCCGGGTCAAGCTGCCACGCGTGGTCGAGACGAAGGGGTGGATCAGCGCCGACTTCCACTCCCACTCCAGTCCGTCGGGCGACAACACCAGCAGTCAGCTCGGCCGCGTGCTGAACCACCTCGCCGAGCAGCTGGAGTTCACGCCGTGCACGGAGCACAACCGGCTGTCGACGTATACCGACGAGCTTCGGCGGCTCCGGGCGACGGAGAAGCTCGCGACGTGCACGGGCATCGAGCTGACGGGAAGCGAGGGGGACTACAACCACCAGAACGCCTTCCCGCTGATCCGGGTGCCCCACGTTCAGGACAACCACGCTCCGCGGACGGACGAGGACCCCGCCAAGCAGATCGAGCGGCTCGCCCGGTGGGACGGCGGGGCGGAGAAGCTGGTCCAGGAGAACCACCCCAACATCGTTCGGATCCTCTTCGACGACAACCTCGACGGGAAGCGGGACAAGGCCCAGCGGGAGATGCTCCCTTACATGGACGTCATCGAGGTGCACCCGCCCATCGGCATCCTGCGAGAGCCCCAGGTCAAGGACGGGGTGAACCAGGGCGAGAACCGCATGCACGCGTGGCTGCAGATGCTCAACCGCGGCCACCGCATCCCCGGGGTGGTCAACACGGACGCCCACTACACCTTCCACGGCAGCGGGTGGCGGCGGAACTACGTCCGGAGCCCGACGGACGATCCTGCGGAGATCCACACGCTGGACGTGGTGCGTGCCGCCGACGCCGGGAAGGTCGTGATGACCACGGGGCCGTTCATGCGGGTGAGCTTCCGCCCGGACGACGGGGACCGCACCGTCGGGCCGGGCGGCGACGTCGTCGCGAGCAGCGGACGGGGCAGCCTCCGCGTCGAGGTCCAATGCGCGAACTGGCTCGACGTGGATCGCGTGCAGGTGTTCGTCAACGGACGGGCGAGGTCCGAGCTGAACTTCACCCGCGCCGACAATGGCGGGCGGTTCCAGGACGGCGTGACCCAGTTCGAGGAGAAGCTTCCGATTCGGGTGGAGCGGGACGCCCACCTGATCGTCGCCGCGGCGGGGACCAAGACCGAGCTGGGGCCGGTCATGGGGCCCGACCGCGGGAGCAAAAAGCCCATCGCCGTCTCCAACCCCATCTACGTGGACGTCGACGGAAACGGCTTCGAGCCCAACGGGGACAAGCTCGGCGCTCCACTCCCCACGACCGGAGAGTAGGAGCCCGGCGCCGAGTGCTCGCGGATCGCGGTCGTGTGCGTCGTGCCCTTCGTGGCCTGGTCGCCGAGTGGAAGCGGCTCCTCCTGCCGTCTACCGATACGCCTTTCTCCACACGGACCAACGCATTCCTGGAGGCGGAGCCGATGGAGCAGCGACCGCTCGGAGAGGCCGGCATCCACGCGTCCAAGATCGGCCTCGGCACGTGGGCGATCGGCGGGACGATGTGGGGTGGGACGGACGAGTGGACATCGGTCGAGACCATTCGCGCCGCGGTGGACCGTGGCATCACCCTCATCGACACGGCGCCGGCGTACGGCCGCGGCGTCTCGGAGCGGCTCGTCGGTCGGGCCGTCGCGGACCGCCGCGACCGCGTGGTCCTCGCGACCAAGTGCGGGCTTCGGTGGGACCGGCGGGAGGGCGAGTTTCTCGTCGCCCAGACCGACGGCACGGAGATGTGGAAGTACCTCCACCCCGACTCGGTTCGGGAAGAGGTCGACGGGTCGCTCCAGCGGCTCGGGACGGACCACATCGACCTGTATCAGACCCACTGGCAGGAGCCGACCACGCGGATCGAGGACACCATGGCGGCGCTTCTCGATCTGAGGGACGCCGGGAAGATCCGGGCGATCGGCGTCTCCAACGCGTCGGTCGATCAGATCGAGCAGTATCGGTCGGTCGGGCCGGTCGCAACGGACCAGGAGAAGCACTCCATGCTCGACCGGGGCATCGAGCAGGAGAAGATCCCCTACCTTCGCGAGCGGAACATCGGGTTGCTCGCGTACTCCCCGATGGCCATGGGCCTCCTGACGGGCAAGGTCTCCCCGGACCGAACCTTTCCGGAGGGGGACATCCGCGGCAATCTCCCACGGTTCAGCGTGGACAACCGACGGCGCGTCCTCGAGATGCTCGAGGAGCTGCGGCCCGTCGCCGAAGCACACGGGATCACCTTCGCCCAGCTCGCCGTCGCGTGGGCGGCCGCCCGGCCGGGGATCACCCACGTCCTCGTCGGTGCCCGGCGGCCGGAGCAGGCCGAGGAGAACGTCCAGGCGGGGGAGGTGGCGCTGAGCGGCGAGGAGGTCGACCGGATCACCGCCACCGTCGACCGCTACGCCGCGACCATCGCCTAGCCGCGAAACACCCCTCCGTGCCGGGTGGCACGCAACGGCGTGAACTGAGGCTGTGTCGCGATCGCCGTTCCGTGCTGAACCGCGCGTCGTCGGAATCCGCAGGGAACCGGCGCGAGAGTCCGTTCGGTGACCGACGGATCGGCGTGAGGTCAAGGGATCGGCCCGACCCCATACCACGGACAAGGCCGCAGACGGCCACCGACGGCATCCCGCGGGGACTTGTCCGTGCCACCCGAACACGGTCGGCGCCCCGGCACACTGAGGAACAGTGCGGGTGGCATCAGCGCCGTGGACGGCCCCTTGTCTCCGCTTCGCATCCGTCGTCGCGAGTGGAAGCCCGTGGACGTCGGCTCCTTTCAGGGGGTCCCGTGGATTGGGGTCGCCGCCCTTGCGGAACCCCGCCCTTCCCGTCCCAGCTCACCCATCGGCGAAGCCTCGCGGGCCTTGCCGAGCTTCGTGGTTCCCCGGTTTCCGTGTCCGTTCACGGGGCCCCTTACGGCGCCATGTCCACCATCGCCTTGACCACGCCGGTCTGCGGGTCGGCGTAGCTCGGAAAGTCCTCGACGAGCCGCTCCAGCGGCGACCGATGCGTGATCCAGGGGCCCGTGTCGATCTTGCCGTCCTCGATCAGCCGGATGATGCGGGTGAAGTCCGAGGGCATCGCGTTGCGTGTGCACAGCAGCGTGCCCTCCGGCCGGTGGAAGACGGGATGAGTGAACTGCACCTCGTCCGTGGTGATGCCCACGTAGACGAGGCGGCCCACCGGCGCCACGAGGCCGAAGGCCCTCGACATGGACGCCGCGCTTCCGGTCGCGTCGAAGACGACGTCGGGGAGGTTTCCGCCGCACGTCTCCCGCAGCCGCTGCTCCACGTCGTCGCCGCCGACGAGGGTCTCCACACCCATCGCGGACCGACAGAAGTCGAGCCGCCGCTCGCTGAGGTCGACGGCGAGGGTGCGGGCGCCGGTGAGGCGGACGAACTCCAGCGTGGCGAGGCCGATGGGCCCCGCGCCGATGACCAGCACGTTGTCCGCCGGACCCGGGCGGGCCCGGTCCACCGCGTGACACCCGATGGCGAGCGTCTCTACGAGGGCGAGCTGGTCGAACGTGAGGGTGCGGGTGGGGTGGAGCTTGTCCGCCCGGATGGCGAACCGCTCGCGGAGGCCCCCGTCGACCATGACGCCGATGACCCGGAGGTTCTCGCAGCAGTTGGTCGCCCCCTTCTCGCAGGCGCGACAGGCGCCGCAGTGCATGTACGGCTCCACCGCGCAGTGGTCGCCCGGCTTCATGTGCGTCACGCCCTCGCCCACGTCGATGACCTCCACCCCCAGCTCGTGGCCGGGGATGCGCGGGTACTTGAAGAAGGGCATCTTCCCGAGGTAGCCGCTGACGTCCGTCCCGCAGATGCCCACGTTGTGGACGCGGACGACGGCCTCGCCGGCGGCGGGGCGGGACGGTTCCTCCGCGTCGATGCGCTCCAGCTGCTTCGGTGCGTTCAGGCGGATGGCTCTCATGGGATCGCCTCAGTCGTTGTTCTCGGGCCGGCCCTCGATGTAGTACCAGTTGCGGATGGGCCGGAGGATCTCCAGCACCTCGTCGAGCAGCTCCTGATCCAACGGCGTGTTCGCCGCGTAAACAGACTTCTCCACGTTCTTGGGATTGGCCGACCCCAGCACGCAGGTGTCCATCTCCTTGTTGGCGAGGGAGAACTGGACCGCGAGCTGGGCGATGTCCACGCCCTTGGACTGACAGTGCTCCGCGGCCCGCCGGCACACCTCGCGGACCTCCTCCGTGGCCTTGTGCCAAGGCGGAAGCGGGGCCCTCGTCAGGAGGCGGGCGCCGAAGGGCGCCGCGTTGATCACCCCCACGCCCCGCTCCTTCAGGCGGGGGACGAGGTCCGCGAGCATGGTGTTCTGCATGGTGTAGTGGCCGTAGGAGAGGATGACGTCGAGGTCCGTCTGGTCGAGGACCTGGTTGAAGATCTTCATGGGGTAGCCGCTGATCCCCACGTACCGCACCTTCCCCTTCTCCTGGATGCGCCGCAGCGCGGGGAGCGTCTCCTCGATGACGTAGGAGACGTCCACGAACTCGATGTCGTGGCAGAGCATGATGTCGAGGTGGTCCGTCGCGAGCCGGTGGAGGCTCACGTCGACGCTCTCCTCCACCCGCTTCGGGCTGAAGTCGAAGTGGTCCGCGTCGTAGCGGCCGAGCTTGCTCCCGAGGTAGTAGCTCTCCCGCGGCAGGTCGCGGAGGATCACGCCGAGGAGCACCTCGCTCATCCCCCGGCCGTAGTAGGCGGAGGTGTCGATGAAGTTCATCCCGTGGTCCAACGCCACGCGGACCGCCCGCATCGCGTCGTCGATGTCCACCTGGCGGAACTCCTGGCCGAGCGACGACGCACCGAAGCTCACTTCCGAGACGTTCATGTCCGTGTTGCCGAGGCGACGGTACTCCATGGGGGATCGGTCCTTTCGTGAATCGCGTCCGGACCGACGGCACGCGGCGACGCCGCCGGTGCCCGGAGGATATCGCCCCCACCGCCCGCCAAAAAGCGGCCTTCCGGCCGCTCCAGCGGACGCGGCGACGGGGCTGTCACCGTGCCGCCGGTACGGCCGCGTCTCCGGGCACGGCGAGGAGCGTCCTCGCCCCGCCCTGCCGCACCGGCGGTCGGCCGCTCTCCCGCGCCCGGACGCGGCCACGCCCCGGCCGTACCGGGGCCGGGAGCGCCCGACCCGCGAAAGCCCCGACATTTCCGGCGGAGCGGCGGCCCACCGCGCGAAAGCCCCTTTTCCGCCGCGGTCTCGCGTGGTATAAATGACACGGGTGCCACATCGGGAACGGACGTTCCCTGTCTGCTTTATAAGGAGATGCGCCATGGCGAAGAAGAGTGCCGACGACAACAAGAGGCCACCGACCAAGTCGGAGATCATGGACGAGCTCGCCGACAAGACGGGCCTCGCCAAGAAAGACGTGCAGAACGTCTTCGACGAGTTCGAGAACCTCGTGAAGAAGCACCTCAAGCGGTCCCCCGGCGTCTTCGCGATTCCGGGGCTGATGAAGATCACGAAGCAGCGCAAGCCGAAACAGCCCCAGCGGCAGGGGCGGAACCCGGCGACCGGCGAGACCATCACGATCCCGCCGAAGCCGGCCCAGAACACCGTGAAGGTGCGGCCGCTGAAGCGGCTGAAGGAAATGGTCTGATTGGCGCCGGCCACGGCCGGCGGTAGAGGATGTGGCACCCGACCCCGGCGTTCCGCCGGGGTTTTTTCATGGAGCAGCGGTCCGGAGGCGGGACGGCTCCGCTCCTGCGGAGCCCGGCAACTTCGCGGCTGCAATGCCGTCCCCTCCTCCCGGCGGAAAAGCGTGCCATCGGCCCGTCCTGCCGCACCGATGCGATCGCCAGGGAGCTCACGGCGTTGGGTGGCACGTCTGCTTGGGTGGCACGGGCAAGCGAGGTCGCTTGCCCGTGCCGTCGCCCGGCTTACTCCGAGAACGCGCCGGTCGGACTCTTGAACCGCTTCTTCTCGCCCGACTTGTCGATCGTCAGCGTGCCCACGGTCTTGAAGCCACGGCGACGGGCCTCCTCGGAGATGCGGACCACCTCGGCCGGCCCCGTCCCCTTGTTGGCGTTCCAGACCTCTCCGCCGCCGAGCTCCAGCGGGATGCGCTTCAGCGTCACATCGAGCTTCTCGCCGCGGACCGTGCCCACGAGGTAGTTCACGGTGGGCACACGCCCCCACGACGCCCCGTGGACCACCTGCCAGACGCCGCCCGACTCCTTGGCGGTGATGGCGTGGTGCTCGCCGGCGAAGTACATGTCCACGCCGTGCTTCCTCATCGTCTTCCAGAGGCCGGAGCTCTTGCCCTCCTCGAGCATGAGGCCGCTCGAGGAGCGGCTGCGGACGCCGCGGAGGATGGGCACGTGGCCCATGACGATCTTGTGGTCGACGTCCTCGTGGGCCGCGAGCGTGCGGTCCACCCAGGCGAGCTGCTTGCCCGTGACGGTGGTGTGGACCTTCCCGTTCCGCATCTCGAAGGTGTCCACCGCGATGAGGAGCAGGTTGTTGTGGACGACCTTGTAGGTCATGCCCTTGTGGCCTTCCGGGCCGTTCCTCGGCATGTCGAACCACTTGGCGTAGGCCCGCTTGAACTCGGGGACGAGCTTGGCCTTCTTCTGGGGCCAGGGGTTGTCGCCGACCTCGTGGTCGCCGAGACAGGTGTAGAAACGCAGGCCGTGGTCCCGCATGCGGCGGATCCACCCGCTGTAGTAAACGGCGGCGAGGGAGCGGACCTGGTATTTGCTGGCGTGCCAGCGGCCGTCCACCATGTCGCCGGCGACGAGGACGAAGGCGGGGTCCTCCCGCTTGACGTTGTGGAGGAAGAAGTCGATGGCGGACTCCCATTTCGGCTGGGGGTACGCCACGTCGAAGTTGAAGAAGTCCGGAAAGCTGACGAACGACCATTCCTCGTCGTCCGAGCCGGCGTGGGTGGCGAGCGGAGCGAGGGCGATCGCGAGGAGGGCGGCGGGGAAGACGCGTCGCATAGGAGATCCTTTCTCGAGGCGTGCGGAAGCGGTCCATCTTGCGGCGGGGACGAGCGCGACGCAAATGCCGCGTGCGACTGTCGTGCCGCGAGGACGACACGGGCGGGCGGCCCGGGCGGGCTCCGCTCCCGCGGAGCGCTTCGGACGGCGACGCCACGGATGGCCGCCGCCCCACCGCGGGCGTCTCCCCTCGCGGATCCGTTTGCCGCGGTGAGCCGCTTGCGGGTAAGTTCGAGGCCATTCGCCTCAGCGAAAGGATTCCCATGCGGACGCTTCACGCGATCGCCCTTCTCCTTCCCGTCACCGCCGCGGCGGCGGAGCCGATGGACATCGGAAGCCGTCGCGAGCTCTTCGTCGACCGGGCCCTCGTCGCTGAGCTTCGCTCCGCCGCGGAGCTGCGGCTCCACCACCCTCAGCCGCAGGAAGTGGTCCTCCGCCACGGCGAGCCGTGGGAGGGGAACACGTGCGGCTACTTCACGATCTTCCGGGACGGGGAGAAGTTCCGCATGTACTACCGCGGCTCCCACCACGACCGGGAGGCGGGAGAGCAAACCCACCGACAGGTGACCTGCTACGCGGAGAGCCCCGACGGCATCCACTGGGAGAAGCCGAACCTGGGCCTCTACTCCTTCAACGGCTCCAAAAAGAACAACATCGTCTGGGACGGCATCGGCACCCACAACTTCACACCCTTCAAGGACCCCAACCCCGAGGCAGCGGACGACGCGAAGTACAAGGCGCTCGGACGGGGGACGAAGCGGGGGAAGGGCCTCTACGCCTTCCAGTCTCCCGACGGGATCCACTGGTCGCTCATGCAGAAGGAGCCGGTGATCACGAAGGGCGCCTTCGACTCCCAGAACCTCGCCTTCTGGGACCCCGTCCGCGAGGAGTATCGCGAGTATCACCGCGACTTTCGCAAGGGGAAGCGGGCCATCCGCACCGCGACATCCAAGAACTTCCTCGACTGGAGCGAGCCCAAGTGGCTGAAGTATCCGGAGGCGCCGCGGGAGCACATGTACACGAACGCGGTGATGCCCTACTACCGGGCGCCCCACATCTTCATCGGCTTTCCCACGCGGTACATCCCCGGCCGCGGCTCGCTGACCGAGGGGCTCCTCATGGCGAGCCGCGACGGGCGGACGTTCCACCGGTGGGAGGAGGCGCTCATCCGCCCGGGGGCGAACCCCGACAAGTGGCAGAACCGGAGCAATTACATCTGGTGGGGACTCATCGAGACGGAGAGCGACCTCCCCGGCGACCGGAAGGAGCTGTCGCTGTTCGTCAACGAGGGGTACTACGAGGGGAAGTCCTCCCGCACGCGGCGGTACACCATTCGCATCGACGGCTTCGTCTCCGCCCACGCGCCGATGAGCGGGGGCACGCTGGTGACCAAGCCCGTCGTCTTCGACGGGAACCGCCTGTCCATCAACTTCGCCACCTCCGCGGCGGGGAGCGTGCGGGTGGGGCTCGCCTCCGCCGACGGGAAGGCGATCGACGGCTACGCCGCGTCGGATTGTCCGCCGATCTACGGCGACGCCCTCGACAAGACCGTGCGGTGGAAAGGCGGCGCCGACGTCGGAGACCTCGCCGGTCAAGCCGTCCGGCTTCGGTTTCACCTGAAAGACGCCGACGTGTACAGCTTCCGTTTCCAAGACGCTGGCGAGGAAAAGTAAGGAGGCGGAAAAGAATAAGTTGAGCCTATTCATCGGTGCCAAGGCGGAAG
>CAZQQP010000181.1:0-7701 GCA_964595475.1 uncultured Planctomycetaceae bacterium
AACCGCCTGAGGATGATCGTCGCGTCCTTCCTGGTGAAGGACCTCCGCATCACCTGGCGCGAGGGGGAGCGGTGGTTCTGGCACCGGTTGGTGGACGCGGACCTCGCGAACAACACGCTCGGCTGGCAATGGGCCGCCGGCTCGGGCGCCGACGCGGCGCCGTTCTTCCGCATTTTCAACCCCGTCCGACAGGGCGAGCGGTTCGACCCGGACGGCGGGTACGTCCGAGCGTTCGTCCCCGAGCTTCGGACGCTGCCGCCGCGATGGATTCACAAGCCGTGGGAGGCCCCGCTCCCGACGCTGTCGGCGGCGGGCGTGGCGATCGGCGAGACCTATCCACGGCCCATCGTCGACCACCGCGTCGCGAGAGCTCAGGCGCTCGCGGGCTTCGAGCGGGTGAAGCGAGGGAAGTAACGGCCGAGTCGGTCGCCCCTGCGGCCGGCGCTGCGCCGTTCGTTCGAAGGAGCGAAGGGGCGTCAGCGGATCAGGGGGACGTCCCCTCGTCGGAGGCGGGCGGGCTCACTTCGAGCGGCGGAAGCTCGCCGGGCGCCCTCGGCGATTGCGGCAGGTCGAGCGGCTCGCCGAGCGGACGGCGGATGGAGGGCCGGGAGGTGTCCTGGGACGGCTCGCCGAGGGGCTCGGCTTCCTTGGCCTCCTTCTTCGCCGCCGTCGCCCGCTTCCGGAGCCGCTTTTGCAGGTCCGCACGGAGGCGGCGTCGCTCGCCGGTGGCGCTCGCCGGTGGGGACTCCTCGCCGTCCGGCGGCCCGGCACAGCTGACGAGCGCTCCCCCGACGAGGACGGCGAGGCCCGCGAAACGGCCGGGGGAGCCTCGTGTGCCGATTTTCCGCGGGACGCTACTCACCGTCGCTCCCTCCCTCGATCCGGCACAGATGCCTCGCGGTCCGGATCCACAGCGTGCCCTTCCCGACGGGGTAGGAGGCGTAGGTGGTCTCCCCGATGTCGTTGCGGGCGAGCACCGTGTATTGCTCGGCCGCCTTCACCACGGTGCACGTGCCGTCCTCCGCCTGGAAGTAGACCCGCCCGGCGGCCGCGAGGGGTGACGCGGCGAAGCTCCTCTCCAGCCGCTTTCGCCAGTGGACCTCGCCCGTCTTGGCGTCGAGACAGCTCGCGAGGCCGTCGTTGGAGACCATGAAGAGGTCGTCCCCCACGACGACGGGCGAGGGGATGAGCGGCACACCCTTCCGCACCCGCCAGACGACCTCGGGCCGCTCGTTCTTCCCGCCGGGCCGGATCGCGAGCAGCTTCGCGTGGTCGAAGCCCGTGCAGACGTAGACGAGCCCGTGGGCGTAGACGGGACGGGGGACGACCGAGTAGCCGCGGTATTCCACCCGCCACAGCTCCTCGCCGGTCTCCGGCGCGTAGGCGCCGACCATGCCGCTGCCCGGGACCACCACCTGTGGCTGTCCGCCGACGCGGATGGCCAGCGGCGTGGAGAAGGAGAAGGGCCGCGACGCGTCTACCGACCGCGGCGTCCTCCACACCGTCTTCCCCGTCTTCCGGTCGAGCGCGATGACGGAGGCGTCGTCGGCGCTGTCGCAGCTGAAGATCACCTTGTCGCCGACCACCGCGGGCGACCCGCCGTTGCCGTGGACGGGGTCGTACCGGATCCGCCGCCGCCAGTGGACGTCGCCCTCGAGGCTCAGACACGCCGTCCCCTGATGGCCGAAGTGGACGAAGATGCGTTTCCCGTCGATGACGGGCGTGGGGCTCGCGTGGCTGTTCTTCCGGTGGACCCTCGGCGCTCGGTCCGCGTCCTGATGGAACACCTTCACGTCCCACCGGCGGGACCCGTCCTTCGCGTCGTAGCAGAGGACACGCAGCGCCCGGTCCCCGCTTCCGTCGCCCACCCGCACCGCGGACGTCACCACGGCGCGTCGGCCGCGGACCACGGGCGAGGACCAGCCGTCACCCGGCACACGTTGCTTCCACGCCACGTTCCGCGACGGTCCCCAGCGGAGCGGCACCTCCGCCGATGCGAGTCCCTCGCCGGTCGGCCCGCGGAACTGCGGCCAGTCGGCGCCGACCGCCGGGGCGGCGAAGACGAGGGACAAGAGGACGGAGCCGAGCAGGACGATCTTTCGCATCGGACTCCTTTCGGAAGATCCCACGGAACGCCCATGCTAGCGGAACCGGCGCTGTTTGGGCGAAGTCCGATCCGAGCGATCCGCGGCCAAAGCCCTGTTCGGTCCCCGGCCGTGGAACCAGGTCGGGGATTGTCCCCGAGAAAAGACCGCGCGACCGTTCGTCCGCCCGTTCCCAAATGGGCGAGACTTCCTGGAGGGGGTGCGGATTGTGGTTCAGGTCAGATAGGGATCCATCGCGTAACGACGACGACTGAGAGGGCGCAAGCCGCGACCGGCGAAAGCATCGGCAGAAGGACGGCAGTCATCTCTGCCGCCCATTGCGCGGGTCCGGAGGTGTCGGAGGTGCCCACCCGCGCCGCCCGAAGCAAAAACGCACAGAGGCAGATCGCGGCCACGTGGACAGCGAGACCGATGAGAAGCCCCGAGGCGTTCCGCGCTACCATCCATGCTGCGCCTGGTGTCTCGACCGCGACCCCGCCGGCGACCGCTCCGCCTACTGGAGATGCCAAAGCAGAAAGGTCAAAGACATTCATACCTGGCGCAACCCGCGCTGCTCGCGGCTCAGTCCACCCGCACTCGGTGCTCGGAACTGGGGCGAGCGGGTCATCCGGTCTCGACACCGGCGCCCCCGAGCGCTTTCCGCACCTCCTCGAGGAGCTGCTCCACCTTGAAGGGCTTGAAGAGGACGGCCTGCAGACCCTCCTGACTGGCCCGCACGATGGAGTGATGCGGGTCGTACCCGAAGCCGGTCATGAGGATGACCGGCAGGTTCGCGTCCTTCCGCCGGGCCGCGGCGAAGATCTCGTAGCCGTTTCGCTGGGGGAGGCGGATGTCGGAAATGACCAGGGCGAAGGGCTCCGCGTCGATCCGGCCCACGGCCGCCTCGCCGTCCTGACAACGCACCGCCTCGGCGCCACGCTTGGTGAGGACGTGGCCGATCGTCTCGAGGATGTTCGGCTCGTCGTCCACCACGAGCACACGCCGCCCCTCGCACACCGCGTCGTGGTCCGTGGACTGCACGTCGCGTGTGCCGAGGACCGCCTTGGGGTCCGTTACGTCCCGTACCGCCTTCCGAACCGTCTCCACTTGCTCGAGGATGCGGTCCAGCCGGCTCCGCATGTCGTCGTGCCCGACGTACTCGTCGATCAGCGTCTGGGCCTCGGTCGCGATGTCGTTGAGCGGGCCGGCCATCTCCCTCGCCACGCTGTCGGCCATGTTCCCGGAGGTGGTCCGCCGCTCCGCGACGAGCAGGTCCAGCATGGTCAGCGCTATGGCGATGTAGTGGCCGAAGATCTCGGCGAACTGGCGGTCGTTCTCGTCGAAGGCGGACGCCGCCTCCGCCTCGATGTCGAAGACCCCGATGACCTTGTCGTGGAGGCGGAGGGGCACGGTCAGCGCGGCCTTGGCGTGGTCGAAGCCGATGATGTATCGCGGGTCCTTCTCCACGTCGTGGCAGATGTAGCTCCGCCCCGTCGCCGCGACGTAGCCGCTGATGCCGTTGCCCTCGGGCCTCGCGTACAGATCGACGTCCACGGCCTCCTGGGAGAGGCCCGCGGACATGACCACCTCGAGCTGGTTGGTCTTCTCGTTGAGGACCCGCAGGCAGATGTGGTCGTAGTTGAGCAGATCGTGGGTGTATCGGACGATCTTCTCCTCGAGCAGCTTCAGCCGCTCCCCCACGTTGAGCTTGCTCACGCTCTCGGCCTCCAGCCGCACCAGCTCACGCCCGGCGGACTCGATCGCGTCCATCTTCTTCTGGAGCCGGCGGGCGTTGGAGACCTCCCACACGACGGCCGCCACCTGCTCGATCTCGCCGCTGGACCCGACGATGGGGGAGACGTGGGTCTCGAAGTACCGGTCCGAGCCCGTCTGGAACAGAAACTTACGGCTCGGCGGCCGCCCCTTCGCGTCCCCCGCGGGCGGGGCGCTTCCGAACGACCGCAGCGCGGAGAGACACGTCTCTTTGAGCCGGTCGTGGACGCCCCTCGGCAGCTCCTGCAGACGGTCGTTGGTGCACACCCACTCGCCGTCGGCGTCCATCACGCAGAGGCCGTCGCCGAGCGTGTTGAGGATGATGTTGGCCTGCTTCTCCGCGAGCGCCCGCTCGAGCGGAAGATAATGGTCCACCTCCGCGAAGACCGCGGAGTAGGGCCGCTCGCGGAGCATGCGGGTGGCTTCGTCCACTTGGTCGGAGACGTCGACGGTGAACTGATCCGACAGCCGCTCCGCCATACGGCGGCTCTCGCCACGCTCCCGGCTTAGGAGAAGAAGTCGCGGGCGTTGCTCGCTCATAGCGAAAGGGGTGTGCGGGTCCAACGCATGCGAGTATAGAGAGCGGGCCCGCCCCGTCAACGGAACGCGGACGCGAACGGCGTGCGCCCGCCCTGTTCGCCGCTCGCCGCCGGCTGAAAAGCGCATGCGAATCGAGTAACGTAGATGGCGTCACGGAGGATCGAAGTCGCTGCGGGAACCGGCCATGCGCCTGCCAAGGTTGATCGACGGCTTGCCGATCCGCCTCCACTCGGGATCGGATCGGACGGACATCACCGGTGCCACGGAGGACTCCCGCGAGGTTCGCCCCGGCGACCTCTTCGTCGCACGATCGGGCGGCTCCACGGACGGCCGACGCTTCGCGACGGACGCCGTCCACCGCGGCGCCCGGGCCGTGCTGAGCGAGACGCCCGTGGACGTGCCGGCGACGGTTCTCCTCGCCGACGCCGTCACGCCGGAGCTCGCCGGTGCCTTGGCGGACCGTCTCTACGCCACGCCGGCCGAGCGTCTCGCGCTGGTCGGGGTGACCGGGACCAACGGCAAGACCACCGTCACCCAGATGGTCCGCCACCTCCTCCGGACGGACGGCCGCCGGTGCGGCCTCATCGGGACCATCGAGGTCGACGACGGCGTGGACCGCACCTCCGCGGGACTCACCACGCCGGGGCCGATCGCCCTCCGCGCTCTGCTCCACCGCATGGTCCGCAACGGATGCGAGGCGTGCGTGATGGAGGTCTCCTCCCATGCGTTGGAGCAGGGGCGGGTCGCGGGCGTGCCGTTCGCCGCGGGCGTGTTCACCAACCTGAGCGGGGACCACCTCGACTACCACGGCACGATGGAGGCGTACGCGGCGGCGAAGGCCCGGCTGTGGGAGGGCGTCGGCCCGAGGCGGACGGCGGTGGTCAACCGCGACGATCCCTACGCCGACCGGATGATCCACGCCTGTCGCGACCGGCCGTGGACCTACACCCTCTGCGACGACCCGCGGGCGGACGCCCGGGCGGTGGTTCGGGAGGCCGCTCCCTCCCACGCGATGTCTCTCTTCGAAGGTCCGTGGGGACGCTTCGAGCAGCGGCTGCCCCTCGCCGGCCACCACAACGTCGCCAACATGGTCGCGGCCCTCCTCGCCTGCCACGGCCTCGGCGTCGCCCGCGAGACGCTGGCCCGTGGCGTCGGCGCCTGTCCACCGGTGCCGGGTCGGCTGGAGATCGTCCGGCCCGACCGGGACGGGTCTCCCTGCACGGTCATCGTGGACTACGCCCACAGCGACGACGCGCTGGCCAACGTCCTCCGGGCGGTCCGCCCCGTGACACCGGGACGTCTCCATCTGGTCTTCGGCTGCGGCGGCGACCGGGACCCGACCAAGCGACCACGCATGGGGCGGGCCGCGGCGGACCACGCGGACGCCCTCTGGGTGACCAGCGACAATCCGCGGAGCGAGCCGCCCGACGCCATCATCGAGCAGATCCTCGCCGGGCTGACGCGGGGCGAGCGGCGGCGGGCCGCGACGGTGGTCGACCGGGCCGCGGCGATCCAACGGGCGGTCCGCCACGCCCGGCCCGGCGACGTCGTGCTCATCACGGGCAAGGGCCACGAGCCGTATCAGGAGGTCGGTGACGCGGTCAGACCCTTCGACGATCGTGTGGAGGCGGCGCGGGCGATTGAAGCGGCCAAGGAGGACACCCAGTGAGCCGAGGGAGCGCACCGCAGACGAGCGACTTCTGGACCGCCGAGGGCCTTCGCGAGGCGACGGGCGGGCGATGGCTCGACGCGTCGGCCGCGGACGATCGGCCGGTGGCCGGCGTCAGCACGGACACGCGACAGCTCCGGCCGGGCGAGGCGTACGTCGCGCTGCGGGGCGAGCGCTTCGACGGCCACGCCTTCCTCCCGGACGCCGCGGCGGCGTCCGTCTTGGTCATCGACCGTCCGTCCGAGACGGAGCGCCTCGGTCCGGACCGTCCGCCCGTCCTCGTCGTGGACGACACGCTCGCGGCCCTCGGAGCCATGGCGTCCGCGTATCGCGCCCGTCTCTCCGCCTGGGTGATCGCGGTGACGGGCTCGGTGGGGAAGACCACGACCAAGGAGCTGATCCACGCCGCCCTCTCCGCCCGCTATCCGGGACGCTCCGCCGCGAAGAGCCACAACAACCGGGTGGGGGTTCCGATGACCCTCCTCTCCGCTCGCCCGTCCGACGCGTATGTGGTGGTGGAGGTGGGGACGGACACGCCGGTGCGGATGCGTTCGCTCGGCGACATCGTGCAACCGGACGTCGCCGTGATCACGTACGCCGGCCACGCACACCTCGCGGGCCTCGGCTCGGTGGAGGAGGTCGCCCGGGAGAAGGCGAGCCTGCTCGAGACGGTCCGACCCGGTGGAAGCGCGGTGATCAACGGCGAGGTGGACGCTCTCCGGCCGTATCACGCGGTCGTGCCCTCCGTGATCTACGGAGAGGCGGACGGACGTGGCCTCGACATCCGCCTCACCCACGTGGAGCAGAGCGACGGCCTCCACTTCGAGGTCGACGGCACGTCCCGGTTCACCCTCCCCATGCTCGGCGTCCACAACGCGAAGAACGCGCTCGCCGCCATCGCCGTCGCCCGCCGCCTGGGCCTCAGCGACCGGGAGATCGCGGCGGGCCTCGCCGACGTGCGGGAGCCGAGCATGCGTCTGGAGGTCACGCGGATCGGCCCCGGCCACCGAGGCGTCACGGTCATCAACGACGCGTACAACGCGAACCCGGAGTCGATGGCCGCGGCGCTGTCCACCCTCGAGGCGACGGCCACGGAAGGGCGGCGGATCGCCATCCTCGGCGACATGGCGGACCTCGGCGACCACGCCGCCGACTTGCACCGGGACCTCGGTGAGAAGGTGTCCGCATCCCGCCTCGACGGCGTGGCCTTCGTCGGGTCGCTGAGCGAGCACGCCGCGGAAGTGGTCCGGACCTCCCGGCCCGAGATGCTGCTCGGCCATCGCTGCGAATGCACCGCGGACCTCACCCACTGGGTGCGGCCCGGCGACACGGTCCTCCTCAAGGCCTCGCGGGCCGTGGGCCTCGAGCGGCTGCTGTCGTCGCTCGCCGATTATTTCGGCTCGGAAGCCGAAACGGCCACGCCCTAGAAGGGGAGCACGGATGATCTACTACCTCGTCACCCGCTACGACCAGCTTCTCGTCGACCTCGGCGTCGAGCCGTACCTGCAGGTGTTCCGCTGGCAGACCTTCCGGGCGACCGCGGCCGTCGTGGTCGCCTTCGCCATCGTGCTGCTATTCGGCCGGCGGACCATCGCGTGGCTGCGGAGGAAGAAGATCGGCGACCACGCGGTCTTC
>CAZQQP010000181.1:7711-9246 GCA_964595475.1 uncultured Planctomycetaceae bacterium
ACCACGCCCAGCTCGACGCGCTCGCCCACGAGAAGACCGGTACGCCGACGATGGGTGGCCTCCTCGTCGCCGTCGCCATCCTCGGGTCCATCCTCCTCCTCGGCGACGTCACGGGCGGCAAGGGCTTCTACGTGCTGATGGCCCTGCTCTGTCTGGTCTTTTTCGCGGGCCTCGGCGCCGTGGACGACTGGCTGAAGCTGACCACGGCGAGGAGGGACCCGGGCGCCCGCCACGGCCTCCACACCTGGGAGAAGATCCTCTTCCAGATCGGCTTCGCCATGCTCTTCGGCCTGTTCATCCACAGCCACGGGAGCAACAACCCCGAGACCCACGTCCTCACGTTGCCCTTCCAGCGAACCGTCCACCCGCAGACCAAGGAGGTCGCGGAGGGGCTCATCTACCTCGGGACGGCCCCGGAGTCGGGTGCGTGGATCTCCCTCCCCACAGCGGGCCCATGGCTGTTCACCGCGCTGGCGGTGGTGGTCATCGTCGGAGCGTCCAACGCCGTCAACCTCACGGACGGGATGGACGGCCTCGCCAGCGGCATCATGGCGATCGTCTCCTTTGCCTTCCTTCTGCTCGCGACCCTCGCGGGCAACGAGCGGCTCGCCAACTATCTGCTCGTTCCTCACATCCCCGCCAGCGGCGAGCTCGCGGTGGCCGCCGGCGCCATGGCCGGCGCCTCGCTGGGCTTTCTCTGGTTCAACTGCGCTCCGGCTCAGGTGTTCATGGGGGACACCGGCTCGCTGCCGCTGGGCGCCCTCGCGGGCTTCATCGCGGTGGTCATCCGACAGGAGATCCTCCTCCTGGTCGTCGGCGGCGTGCTCGTGGCCGAGGCGGGCAGCGTGATCATCCAAGTGATCTCCGCCGTGGTCAGCCGGCGCTTGCTCGGCCGCGACTGGCGGCCCTTCCGCATCACGCCCATCCACCACCACTTCCGCGTCGCCGGGTGGTCCGAGTCCCAAGTCGTCGTCCGGTTCTGGCTGATCTCCGCGCTGCTCGCCGCGGTCGGCCTCGCGAGCCTCAAGCTGCGATGAGCGTGTGTGGCACGGGCAGGCCATCGCGGCCTCGCCCGTGCGCTCCCTCATTGTGCTGCCGGAGCGGTTTCTGCCGAGCTTGACGAGCGAGTGGCGGCGTGTCGGGCTCGGCCGAACCGAGAACCATGGGCAAGCCCGCGGACGGGCTTGCCCATGCCACCCAACGCCGTGAACCAAGTCAGCGTCGTCCTCGCCGGGCTCGGCGTGTTTTCCCGGGAGTCGCGCGTCGCTGCTCGTGGGTGCCACTGGCAGCTCGCCTGCCAGTGGTCGACGAGGTAAGGATCGATGGCGACCGGTGCCGGCTCCGCTCCCGACAAGTGCAGAGCTCCCGCGAGCCGATGCACACGTTCGCGACGACGAAGCGGGATTCCAGACGGTCACGAGCGTGCGCGGCGACTGGCCGCCAACGGGCACTGGCAGACAAGCTGCCAGTGCCACCCAAGGCCGTGAACCAAGTCAGCGTCGTCCTCGCCGGGCTCGGCGTGTTTTCCCGGGAGT
>CAZQQP010000182.1:0-9207 GCA_964595475.1 uncultured Planctomycetaceae bacterium
AGCTTCGCCCGGCGAATTGCGAAGCCTTCCTGGTCGTCCCGGACGGCGGGCACGACCCCATCGCGGTTGTTGTAGATGTAGCGAGTCTGGACTTGGCCCTTGAAGTTGAGCCGGAAGTTTCCGTCTCGGCTGGCGATGAACGGGTGGTCGTCCCACCCGGCCGTCAGGCCCTCGCCCTGGAGGCTCGCCCGCGTCTCCGAGTCCTTCAGAACATCTCGGACGAGCGTCTTGACCTGCTCGGCCACGACTCCTCGGTCTTGGCCCGCAGCCGATCGATCTCCTTCGACTGCTGCTGGACCTGCTCCCTCAGCTTCTTCACTTTCGCCTTCAGACCGGACTGCGAATCGCCCTGGGTCGGCGACTCCGCCACTGCGGCTGTGCCCACGCCCAGCAGCGCTACCCCCAACAGGTGCGTCAACGCCTGCCTCATCGGACTACCTCCTTTGTTAGAACCTCCTCAGGACCACTCCCGTTCCGGGTCCACCCAATCTCCCCTTCTCCGAGTCGGTCCCGTCGGCGAACACCAACCGGTGCACCGACTGATTCGGGCAACCTCCTATTTCGGACTGATTCCCCACCGACCACCACTTACCCCCTCGCTCGCGGGGGCGAGGGGCATAGCTCGATTCGTATTTTGGGCGCACGCCGTGTGTTGTCAAACTGTTGGCAACCGGCGGGCTCCGTCGCTGTCAACCGCCGCTCCGTCGCCCCGCCGACCCGGCCGGACGGGACGGCCCGCCTGACGGCCCCTATCCTCGCACGTGCCACACACGGCGTGCGGGAGCGACCCATGGCCGGTTCCTCGAGCATCACCATCCAGGAGCGGGTGCGGTACGTCGACTGCGACCCGATGGGCTTCGTCCACCACAGCGTCTACCCCGTCTGGTTCGAGACCGCCCGGACCGAGCTGCTTCGCAGCGAGGGACTCGCGTACAGCGAGCTCGAGGCCGCGGGCACGTATCTCGTTGTCGCCCGGCTGAGCCTGAGCTTCCACCAGCCCGCCCGGTACGACGACGTGGTCGAGGTGACGGCCCAGCTCGACCGGACGACCGGAGCGAGGATCGAGCACTCCTACACCATCCATCGGGACCAGACCCTCCTGTGCACCGGCGGAACCACGCTCGCTTGCGTGGGCAACACGGGAAGACCCCGCCCGCTCCCTCCGGCCCTCCGGACCGACTAGCCGCCCGAGCGCCTCGAGCCCGTGCCCATCCGCCGGTCCCGCGGGCGGAGAGACGCTCGCCCCGCCGGCAACCTCGGTGCTTCCGAGGCCGCTCACACTATTAGAAAGTATGATATCGAATAGCTTTGACATTAGGCAGGCTCATGCTACGATCCGTCCGCCATGCAAATGGATGCGATCGTCCTTTTCCGTGACGTGGCCTACCACCGCAGCATCTCCAAGGCGGCGGTCGCCCACGGGGTCACGCAATCCGCGGCCTCCCAGCGCATCCGGGCGCTGGAAAAGGAGTTGTCGGTCACGCTGGTGGACCGCTCCACGCGCCCGCTCCAGCTCACCGCGGCGGGGGAGCTGTACCACCGCGGCTGCCGGCGCATCCTGGAGCAGCACGAGCAACTGAAGCGACAGATCAAGGCGACCAGCTTGCCGCTGGAGGGGGAGGTGACGGCGGCGTCCATCTACTCCGCGGGCATCGAATGGCTCAGCGGCGCCAAGGACGCGTTCGAACAGGCGTACTCGGAGGTGACCGTCCGGGTGTCGTATCTGCGGCCCCAGCTCGTCTACGACCGCGTCTGTCAGGAACAAGCCGACTTCGGCATCCTGAGCTATCCGGAGTGCTGGCACGACGTGACCGCCATTCCCATGCGGTCGGAGCCGATGGCGGTGGTGGCCCGCCCGAGCCATCCGGTCGCCGCGTGGAAGGGCGTCCACGCGAGCGCGCTGGAGGGCTGGCCGCTCGTCAGCTTCGAGATGGCGCTGCCGATCGGCCGGAAGATCCACGCGTATCTGCGGCACCACGCGGTGACCCCGCGATACGCGAACCTCTTCGACAACATCGACACGATCAAGACGTTCGTCTCCGAGACCGAGACGCTGGCGATCCTTCCGGAGCCGACCGTCCACCGGGAAGTGGACCAGGGCACGCTCGTCACGGTGCCGCTGGAGCCGGAGCTCGTCCGTCCGCTCGCGGTGGTCTACCCGCGACAGCGGGAGCTCCGCCCCGTCGTCCAGCGGTTCGTCGAGCACCTGTCGAACCATCAGCCGTCCTTGCAAAAACGATCGGCCGAGGCCGCGGTCCCGGCGTGAGCCCAGCTCCGGCCGATCTTCCCGATCCCCCGACAAGGGAGGTCCTGGCGCGATGCTGTACGAACCGACGAACGACCGGAATCACGGGATGTTCGACCCGCGGCATGAGCACGACGCCTGCGGCGTCGGCTTCATCGCCAACATCCGGGGTGTCCGCTCCCACGAGATCATCCGCGACGCGGATCGCATCCTCCAGAACATGGACCACCGCGGCGCCCGCGGCTGCGAGCCGAACACGGGCGACGGCGCGGGGATGCTGACCGCCCTCCCCCATGCCTTCCTCCAGAAGGCCGCGAGAGAGGAGCTCGCCACGGAGCTCCCCGAGCCGGGTCGCTTCGCGGCGGGCGTGGTGTTCCTCCCCACCGTCGAGGCGGAGCGACGCCAGGCGAAGGAGAGGGTCGCCCGGATCGTGGAGGAGCAGGGCCAGCACCTGGTCGGGTGGCGTCGGGTGCCCACGCGGCGGGACGAGGCGAACGTCGGCCCGTCCGCGAGGGAGACGGAGCCGGCGATGGAGCAGATCCTCGTCGCCGCGGCGGACGGCCTCGCGGGCGAGGCGTTCGAGCGACAGGTGTACCTCATCCGCAAGCGGGCGAGCCACGAGGTGCGGACCTCCTCGCTGACCCAGGCGAAGTGGTTCTACATCTGCAGCCTCTCCACGAAGGTCATGGTCTACAAGGGCCAGCTCACCCCCGAGCAGCTGCTGCCGTACTACCCGGATCTGTCGGACCCGGACTACGACACGCATCTGGTCATGGTCCACTCACGCTTCTCCACGAACACCTTCCCGTCGTGGGACCGCGCTCAGCCCAATCCCTTCATGTCCCACAACGGGGAGTTCAACACGCTGCGGGGCAACATCAACTGGATGCGGGCTCGCGAAGGGGTGGCGGCCTCGGACCGCTTCGGCGAGGAGATCCACAAGCTCTTCCCCATCATCGAGCCGGAGTGCTCCGATTCGGGCACGTTCGACAACGCTCTGGAGTTTCTCCTGATGAGCGGTCGGACGCTCCAGGAGGCCGTCATGATGATGATTCCGGAGGCGTGGGAGAACCACGAGTCCATGTCCGAGGAGAAGCGGGCCTTCTACGAGTACCACTCGGCGCTGATGGAGCCGTGGGACGGGCCCGCGTCCATCGCCTTCACGGACGGCCACTACATCGGCGCCGTCCTCGACCGAAACGGCCTCCGCCCGAGCCGCTACTACATCACCCACGACGACCACGTGATCATGGGCTCGGAGGTGGGCGTCCTCCCGGTGGAGCCGTCGCGTGTGCGGGAGAAGGGGAGGCTCCAACCGGGGCGGATGTTTCTGGTCGACTTCGAGGAGGGGCGGCTGGTTCCCGATGACGAGCTCAAGCACAAGATCGCGTCGCAGCGGCCCTACGGCCGGTGGCTGGAGAACCAGCGGATCCAGCTGGCCAACCTCTCGCCGAACGAGGAGCCCCACGGCTTCGACCAGGAGACGCTGCTTCGCCGCATGCAGGCGTTCGGGTATACCACCGAGACGCTGCAGTTCATGCTTCTCCCGCTGATCCAGTCCAAGAAGGACCCCGTCGGGTCCATGGGCAACGACGCGGCGCTGGCGTGCCTGTCGGACCAGCCGCGGCTCACCTACGACTACTTCAAGCAGCTCTTCGCGCAGGTGACCAATCCCGCGATCGACTCGATCCGGGAGGAGATCATCATGTCGCTGGACTGCTACGTCGGGCCGGAGGGGAACCTGCTGGAGACCACCGAGGGCCACGCCCACCGGCTCCACGTGCCCCACCCCATCCTCACGAACGAGGAGCTGGCGACGCTCAAGCACCTCGACCACCGCGGGTGGCGGACCAAGACCATCGACATCGCCTTCGAGCGGCCCGCGGGCCACGCCGCCGACGGCAACGGCACGGGCGTGGTGCCCGGCGCCGGCGACGCCCTCGCCTCCGCCCTGGATCGCGTCTGCGAGGAGGCCGAGCGGGCCATCGACGAGGGATACAGCTTGGTGGTGCTCTCCGACCGCAACATCGGCCGGGACCGCGTGCCGGCGAGCGCCCTTCTCGCCACCGGCGCCGTCCACCACCACCTCGTCCGCCGGGCCAAGCGAACGCGGCTCGGCCTTCTCGTGGAGACCGGCGAGGCCCGCGAGGTGCACCACCACTGTCTGCTCGTCGGCTACGGCGCCGACGCGATCAACCCGTATCTCGCGTTCGAGGCGCTTTGGCAGGCGCGGCGGGACGGGCTCACCGGTCAGGAGTTCGAGCCGGACCACGACGGGGCGCCCACCCGTGCCGCCCACGCTCGCATGCGGGACGAGGGCGCTCTGGAGTATCGGAGCCGTGCGGAGAACGAGGCGGACGACCGCCTCGTCACGGCCTACCGCAAGGGCGTGGCCAAGGGCATGCTCAAGGTGATGGCCAAGATGGGGATCTCCACGCTCCGGAGTTATAAGGGGGCGCAGATCTTCGAGATCGTCGGCCTCTCCGACGATGTGGTGGGGCGCTGCTTCGCGGGCACGCCGAGCCGGATCCAGGGCGTGGACCTCGACGTCCTCGCCACCGAGGCGATGCGGCGTCACGAGATCGGCTATCCGTCGCGCGAGGAGGTCCGCCTGCCGGTCCTGCCCAACCCCGGCGAGTTCCACTGGCGGCCGGAGGCGGAGCGGCACATGTGGGACCCGCAGTCCATCGCGGACGTCCAGGTCGCCGCCCGCGTCAACGACGAGTCGGCCTACTGGCGGTTTGCGGAGCACGCCAACCAGGACGCCCGGACGCGGTGCGCCCTCCGGGGGCTCCTGACGTTCAAGGACGGCGCCAACGGCGGGCCCATCCCGCTGGAGGAGGTCGAGCCGGCGGGCGAGATCGTCAAGCGCTTCGCCACGGGCGCGATGAGCTTCGGGTCCATCTCCGCCGAGGCCCACGAGACGCTCGCGATCGGGATGAACCGCGTCGGCGCCAAGTCCAACACGGGCGAGGGCGGCGAGGATCCCAAGCGCTTCACGCCCGATCCTAACGGCGACTCACGCCGCTCGGCCATCAAGCAGGTGGCCTCGGGACGCTTCGGCGTGACCATCTCCTATCTGACCCACGCCGACGAGCACCAGATCAAGATCGCCCAGGGCGCCAAGCCCGGCGAGGGCGGCCAACTGCCCGGCCACAAGGTCGATGACACGATCGCCTGGCTGCGTCACTCCACGGAGGGCGTGGGCCTGATCAGCCCGCCGCCGCACCACGACATCTACTCCATCGAGGACCTGAAGCAGCTCATCCACGACCTGAAGAACGCCAACCCGAGCGCCCGGATCAGCGTGAAGCTGGTCTCGGAGATGGGGGTGGGGACCATCGCGGCGGGCGTGGCGAAGGCCCACGCGGATCACATTCTCATCTCCGGCGACACCGGAGGCACGGGTGCTTCGCCGCTGACGAGCATCAAGCACGCCGGACTTCCCTGGGAGATGGGCATCGCGGGGACCCATCAGACACTGGTCGCCAACGACCTTCGAAGCCGGGTCATGCTCCAGACGGACGGCCAGATCAAGACGGGCCGCGACGTGGCGATCGCGACCATGCTCGGGGCCGAGGAGTACGGGCTGTCGACGGCGCCGCTCATCGCCCTCGGGTGCATCATGATGCGGAAGTGCCACCTGAACACGTGTCCCGTGGGCATCGCGACACATGACCCCGAGCTCCGGAAGAAGTTCATGGGCCAGCCCGAGCACATGATCAACTACTTCTTCATGGTGGCGGAGGAGACGCGGCGGATCATGGCCTCGCTCGGCTTCCGGACCGTCAACGAGATGGTGGGCCGCGCCGATGCCCTCGCCGTCGACTCGTCCGTCAAGCACTGGAAGGCCAAGCATCTGGACCTCAGCCCGATGCTGACCGCGGCGGAGCGTCCCCACGAGGGCGTGGACGTGTACTGCACACAGGGGCAGTATCACGGCCTCGACAAGGCGCTGGACAACAAGCTGATTCAGCTCGCCGAGCCCGCGTTGGAGCGGGGCGAGCCCGTCCGGATCGACCACGAGGTGGTCAACACGAACCGCGTGGTGGGGACCACCCTCTCCCACGAGCTGTGCAAGCGGTGGGGCGAGGAGGGGCTCCCCGACGACACGATCTACATCCGCCTGACGGGCTCGGCCGGCCAGAGCGTGGGCGCCTGGCTCGCCCACGGGATGACCCTCGAGCTGGAAGGCGACGCCAACGACTACGCCGGGAAGGGCCTCAGCGGCGGGCGGATGATCGTCTACCCGCCGAAGGACGCGACCTTCGTGCCCGAGGAGAACATCCTCATCGGCAACGTGGGGCTGTACGGGGCGACCAAGGGCGAGGCGTTCTTCCGCGGCCGCGCCGCGGAGCGCTTCGCGGTGCGGAACTCCGGCGCCCACACCGTCATCGAGGGTGTGGGCGACCACGGGTGCGAGTACATGACCGGCGGTCGCGTGGTCATCCTCGGGCCGACGGGGCGGAACTTCGCCGCGGGCATGTCGGGCGGGGTCGCCTACGTCTGGGACGCTCGCGGCGAGTTCCACCAGAACGCGAACCTCGGCATGGTGGAGCTCGAGACCGTCGAGGCCGAGGAGGACATCGCGGATCTGCGGAGCCTCATCGAGAAGCACAAGCAGCAGACGGGGTCCACCGTCGCGGAGAAGGTGCTCTCCCGCTGGCCGGAGATCCTCGGGGAGTTCGTGAAGGTCATGCCCATCGACTACAAGCGGGTCCTCGAGGAGCGCAGGCGGGCCGAGGCGGAGAAGGCCGAGGCGGAGACCGTGTAGGCGAAGGAAGACACGACCCGCCACCGTTCCCAGGCGGCCGTTCCGAGCCGCGACCGTAAGGGAGCGGTTCCACCCAAGACGCGCGCCCCTGACGGCACGGTTTCACCCAAGACGAACCATTCCGGCGCGAATCAAGACCGAACCGTAGCGCCAAACGACGGACCGACGGACAGAAGCGGAAAGCCGATGGCCGACGACCGACGACCGATCAAGCCATGAGCAAGACCACCGGATTCAAAGAGTACCCACGGCGTCCCGTCCCGGAGCGGCCCGCGAAGGAGCGCGTCCGCGACTGGGACGAGCTTCACGAGCACCCGCCGGAGCAGCACCTCCAGGAGCAGGGCGCCCGCTGCATGGACTGCGGCGTGCCCTTCTGCCAGTCCAATACCGGCTGTCCGATCGACAATCTCATTCCGGAGTGGAACGACCTGGTCTACCAGGGCCGCTGGCGGGAGGCCCTCGACCGTCTCCACAAGACCAATAACTTTCCCGAGTTCACGGGACGGGCCTGTCCCGCGCCGTGCGAGGGCGCCTGCGTCCTCGGCATCACGGACCCGCCCGTGACCATCAAGAACATCGAGAACGCCATCATCGACCGGGGCTTCGAGGAGGGCTGGGTCCAACCCAACCCGCCCACCGTCCGCACCGGGAAGAAGGTGGCGATCATCGGGTCCGGCCCCGCCGGCCTCGCGGCGGCGGATCAGCTCAACGGCGCCGGCCACCGCGTGACGGTCTTCGAGCGCCACGACCACATCGGCGGACTGCTGACCTACGGCATTCCCAGCCCCAAGCTCGAGAAGCGCGTCGTGGACCGGCGGGTCGACCTGCTCGCCGCCGAAGGGATCGAGTTCGTCACGAACGCCTTCGTCGGCGGCTCACCCGACACGCCCGCGGGGAGCGGGCCGAAGGACCCGAACATCCGGTACATCGATCCCAACGAGCTGCGGCGGGACTACGACGCCATCCTGATCGCCACGGGCTCGACGCAACCGCGGGATCTGCCGATTTCCGGCCGCGACCTCGACGGCGTCCACTTCGCCATGGAGTTTCTCCACGCCAACACGAAGAGCCTCTTCGAGTCCGGCCTGAACGACGATCAATACATCTCCGCCAAGGACCGGAACGTGATCGTCATCGGCGGCGGAGACACGGGCACGGACTGCATCGCGACCGCGACCCGCCACGGATGTAAGAACCTGATCAATTTCGAGCTCCTGCCCAAGCCGCCGGACCAGCGGCCGCCGGACAACCCGTGGCCGGAGTGGCCGCGCATCTTCCGGGTGGACTACGGACACGAGGAGGCGACCGAGCAGTTCGGCCGCGATCCCCGCGAGTTCTGCATCCTCTCCAAGGAGTTTCTCGGCGACGACAGCGGTCGGGTGCGTGGGATCCGGACCGTGCGGGTGGAGTGGGCCCGCGACGAGAGCGGCAAGCCCAAGCCCCAGGAGATACCGGGCACGGAGGAGGTCTTCCCCGCGGAGCTGGTCCTCCTCGCGATGGGATTCGTCGGGCCCGAGCAGTACCTGCTCGACCAGCTCGGCGTGGAGCGGGACCCGCGGTCCAACGCGAAGGCGCCCTGGGGGCAATTCGCCACCAGCGCCGAGGGGGTTTTCGCCGCGGGGGACGCCCGCCGGGGCCAGAGCCTCATCGTCTGGGCGATCGCGGAGGGGCGCGGGGCGGCCCGCGCCATCGACGAGTATCTCATGGGCTGGACGGACCTCCCCGCCCCGGGCATGCAGGAACAAGGCGTCGCCGCGCACTGATCGACCCCGAGCCCGGCGTTGGCCTGGAGATGGCCGTTTGTCGTCCCGCCTTTCGTGAGCGCCCCGCTCGAGCGACTCCGACGAGTTGGTTGCACGGGCCGAGCGTTCCGTCTTGGTGGTCCGTGCGGCCAGAACGGCGGATCGCCCGGCGACAGCACCGCGGCCGGCACTCGCCGTAAGCGTAAGCCACCCGGAGGAACCCGCCTGAGCCCACCGAGCTCCGCGTCAGCAAGGCCCCAAACCGGCCGTGGGCCTCGATCCACCGATCTCCGGCCGGAGACTGCGAATGTCCAACCCACTAGAGTCTTCGACTGGATGTTGCGCGCAGGCTGCGTGTGTCATGTTACGCAGCAGCGGCGAGGTCATCATAAGTGGAAACGGACAAGAGCCCCGAGGATCTGTTGCCCTTTATGTGTGACGCGCCA
>CAZQQP010000183.1:0-8603 GCA_964595475.1 uncultured Planctomycetaceae bacterium
ACGACCTGAAGAACAATGCGGTCGGACAACAGGTGCTTACCAGTGCCAAGGACTTGCAGCAGAAGGTGATGGCGTTCCTTCATTCGCTCCGACAATCGCCCGAGCGCGTACGGAGCTACTTCCAGAATGCGACGATGGAATATGCTGCCACTGATCTGTAGCCTCAATTATAATACAGCTAGTACCTGCCGGTCGCGAGCGTGTGTGCGCCGGGTCCGACTGACCGCCGGGAACGCGGTCGCTGTCGCCTCCGTCCGGAAGGACCGGCCGCTTCCACCCGCCCGCGGGGCTGTCTCTTAGAACGTGTGTGAGAAGCGATTCGTCGGCCCGAGCCCGTCGCGAGGGCGCGGCTGGCAAGGAGGCCGAAGCAGGCGATGTCGGGCTGTGTCCCGTCGGGACAGGCCGACGCGGACCCGCCGCGACCGCAGCAGGGCGAAGCCAGAAGCGCTCCTCACACACGTTCTCAGCCGAATCTTGTGAGAGCCATGGGACTCGACGCCCGTGTCCGCCCGACCTCACGGACAAGCGTCGCGGCCGCCGCAAATGCTTTCGTTTGGAGACCTGCGAGGCGGCGACGGTTTCCGTCGTCGCGTGGAGGCTGAGCGACGGCTCGCCCACGCCGCGCGTTGCCACCGCTTAGAACGGCAAGGAGACGCCGAGCCAGAGGCCGTGGTACTCCACCTCCAGCTCGCTGTTGTCGAAATCACCGCCCGTCAGCGCGCTGTCGTTTACCTCCTGGTCGGGGGCGAAGGTGTAGACGTAGGCCGCGTTCAAGGTCGCCGTCGAGAAGCGGCGGCTGTAGCCGAGGGTGATCACGTGCTCGAGCGTCGCCGGGATGTACGTCGTCACGGTCTTCTTCGGAATCGGGCTGCGGTGGTAGACGTAGCCGACGCGGAAGGTGTCCCGCTCCGTCGCCTCCCATTCGTGGCCGACGCGGATGGACAGCGTGTCCCGCCAGTCGAGCGGGATGGCGTCCCGCACCCGTGTGAACGCGGGGTTGCTCGGGTTCTTCAGCTCGTAGTCGAGCTGGTCGAAGGCGTGGGACCAGTCGAACCAGATCAGGTCGAGGGAGACCCGATGGCGCTCGTTCAGCTCGTGGACCACGCCGCCGCCGAGGGAGCGGGGGAGGACGAAGTCGAGCTCCACGTCGAACTCGCTGCTCCGCCGGCCGCCCGGCCCGAACACGGTCGTGTCCGCCTCGCCCTCGGTGCGAAAGCGCCGCTCGCCGCGGTAGGCGAGCCCGACAGTGGTCCTCTCGCTCAGCTGGTACTGCATGCCTACCGACCAGGTGGGCGCCACGCCGAAGCTGCTGAGGTCCACGAGGACCGGCGTTCCCGCAGCCTGACCGGACTGCAGGAAGAAGGGCGACTCCAGCTCCGTGTAGGTGAACCCCGCCCCGAGGGTCGCCCCGAGGGACAAGCCGTCGCCCACTTCCATGGCGCCCGACGCGACCACCGCGCTCGACGCCGCGAACGAGCGGTAGGTCCGCTCCCCGCCGAACGGCGCCGGCGCGTCGAGCTCGAAGTTGGAGCCGTACCCCGCCGGCGTGACCACGCCGACGCCGATCGCCCACGGCCGCTCCGACGGGTTCCACACGGCCGACCCCTGGCCGAGGACGGCGGGGTTCTCCGGAAAGCCGAACTCGCCTCCCGTGTCGTTCATCGGGTCGGAGTAGTGCAGGTCGCCCGCGAACGTGAAGCTGCTGACGTCGACCTGTCGCGCGGGGAACCGCGTCAGCCCGGCGGGGTTCTCCAGGAGCACGCCGCTGTTGTCGGCGTGGCCGAGGTTGGCCCCGCCACGGCCCGCGGACGTCGCGGACAGCGCGTCCGAGATGATGCCGTCGCCGTGGGCCGGCCGGACGCCCAGGCCAACCACGCCCGCCACGCCGATCGCGGCGAGCGCAAGCCCACGCCCGTTCCGGAAGCGCTTCGTCCGCGTCGCTGCCTCGACCATGGTTCCCTCCGCTGCCGTCACGCGTTCAGAGAAAGTAGGCGTCCGCCGCCGGGGTCGCAACCGCCGCGACGGCGTGGTCACCCGTCTCAAGGCGAGCGAACGCATTGACAGCGTCGGCCCCGGCGGTTAGACCACGGCTTGTCATCGTGGGAACGGGAGATCCCCCGTGGCAGACTCGACGGACACACGCGACATCGCGATCCTCGGCGGCGGCGTCGGGGCGATGGCGGCGGCCTACTACCTCACGGACCCCTCCGGCGGCCGGCCGACGCCGAACGTCACGGTCTACCAGATGGGCTGGCGCCTCGGCGGCAAGGGGGCGAGCGGCCGCAACAGCACCGTGGCGCAACGCATCGAGGAGCACGGCCTCCACATCTGGCTCGGCTGCTACCGCAACGCCTTCCGCACCATGCAGGCGTGCTACGACGAGCTCGACCGGCCGCCGGGCACGCCGCTGGCCACCTGGGAGGACGCCTTCGACAAGCACAGCCGGGTGACCATCCTGGAGGATAGAGAGGAGGGCTGGCTCCCCTGGAACGTCACCCTCCCGGAGAACGAGGAGGACCCCGGCGACGGCGAGCTCTTCCCCGATCCGATGGCGCTGGTCACACGCGGCGTCGACGCCATCGACCAGATCCTCCGCTCCGAGCTCCCCTCCTGGCCGGACCTCGGCGACGTCCTGGAATGGGTGACCTCGTTCGGGGAGGACCGCACCAGCGTGGATCCCAACGCGCTGGTGAGCCGCCTCGACGAGTTCCGAAACAACCTGTTCTCCTTTCTCGATACCACGCTCTGGTGGGCCAACGGCGTCCGCCGGGCGCTGACCCTCGCGGACCTCCTTGTGGCCATGGTGGTGGGGACGATCCGCGAGGGCGCCGTCGACAAGGGCTTCGACACGCTCGACGACCAGGAGGCGAGGGACTGGCTGCGGAAGCATCTCTTCGACGACGCGCACGCGGAGTCCGCGCCCGTCAAGGCGGTCTACGACCTCGCGTTCGCCTACGAGGAGGGCGACGCGACCCGACCCCGCATGGCGGCGGGCGTCTTCGCCCGCATCGTCCTCCGCATCTTCTTCGCGTACAAGGGAGCGTTCGCCTACGAGATGCGGGCGGGGATGGGCGACGTGGTCTTCACGCCCTTCTACCAGGTGCTGCGGTCCCGTGGCGTACGCTTCGAGTTCTTCCACCGCGTGGATCAGCTCCACCTCTCGGACGACGCCCGCCGCATCGACGCCGTCACCATGGGCGTCCAGGCCACTCCGCGGGAGGACGTGGTCCGCTCCCGCGGCGGCTACGAGCCGCTGGTGACGGTCAAGGATCTTCCCTGCTGGCCCCACCGCCCCGACTTCAGCCAGCTCGAGGAGGAGCAGCAGCTCCGCCAGGGGAACGAGCTTCCCGGCGGCGGCTACAACCTCGAGTCCGCGTGGACCGCGTGGAAGCCGAACGAGAAGCAACGCACGCTGAAGCGTGGCGAGGACTTCGACCTGGTGGTCCTGGCCATCCCGCCGGCGGAGCTCCGCCACATCTGCGGCGAGCTCACCGAGGTCAGCGCCGCGTGGCGGGACATGCTCGACGGCCTCCGGACGGTCCAGACCCAGGCGTTCCAGATCTGGCTCAACAAGACGCCCGGCGACCTCGGCGGCATCGCCCCGGGACGCCCGATGTTCGGCGGCCACCGGTGGAGCGGCGGCGACTTCACCCACACGCTCGGCCGCGAGGCGTGGCCGTCCTCGGTGGACCCGAAGACCATCTACTACTTCGTCCGTCCGCTCCAGGACGCGGAGAACATTCCCCCGCCGTTCAGCGATCCCGCGTTTCCGTCCAGCCAGCTCGAGCGGGTGAAAGAGCAAGCCTTCGAGCTGCTGCAAACCCAGAAGGTCCTCTTCCCCGGCGCCAAGGACAGCTCCGGCAACTTCCGGTGGCCGTGGCTCGTCGACCTCCAGGAGCGGACGGGCTCCGCCCGCTTCGACGCCCAGTTCTTCCGCGTCAACATCGACCCTACCGAGCGATACGTCCTCTCCATCCCCGGCACCACGTCCAAGCGTCTCCACGCGGGCGGGTCGGGCTTCGAGAACCTCTACCTCGCGGGCGACTGGACGCGGACGGGCCTCGACTCGGGCGCCGTGGAGAGCGCCGTGATGTCGGGCATGCAAGCGTCCCGGGCCATCCGCGGCCACCCGAAGAGCGTGGTGGGCGAGACGGACTTCGGCGAGGAGGAGCGGACGGTCGGCCAGGCCGCAAGCGGCCCCCGCTACGTCACCCGCGGCGGCGACCTGGTCCTCTCCCAGCCGCTTCACGCGAAGAACGTCCGTCTCACCGCCTTCGTCCTCGACGCCGACCGCGACGCGCTCGACACGCTGGCCGACCGCCACCTCAACCATCCGGCGGGCGGCGCCGTGGCGTATCATCCGCTGCCCGTCGGCCGCATCCTCTTCGCGGTCGCGGAGATCGACCGCATCGGGCCGGGCAAGGGCTCGCCCGACCAGGGCAAGGGCTCCATCCGCGAGATCGACGCGGCCTTCTGGGTGCCCCTCCTCCGGCTCGAGCCCGGCCCGCCGACCCTCTGCTGGTATCAGCCGTACCTCTTCGTCGACGATCCGTGGGGCGTCACGGCGGGGCGGGAGATCTACGGCTTCCATAAGGCCGCCGGCCGAACCGAGGTGAAGCGACCCAAGAAGGGCCCGCTCCGCTTCACGGTCCACACGCCGCTGCTGGACTTCTCGTCGTCCAACCAGCCCACGGAGCAGCAGTTGCTCACCGTCGAGTGTCCCTCCCGGGATCAGCGCAAATCCGCGTCGCCCTCGTGGAACCAATTGGACGACGCCTTCGCCGCCCTCGTCCTGGACAACGTGGTCGGCCAGCGAAAGGGGTCCATCGACATCGGCGGACGGTCGCCGCTCAGCGCGGAGGACCTCGGTCCGGCGAAGGACCTGGTCTCCGTGTTCCTCAAGCAGTTCCGCGACGGCTCGGACGGGTCGCTCGCGTGCTACCAGGCCATCCTCGAGGCGTCGGCCCACGTCAAGGCCTTCCACGGCGGCGGCCCGCTCACCCACGACTACCGCCTCTCGCTGACCGACGCGGAGAGCCACCCGATCGCGAGGGACCTCGGCCTCAGCAACCCGACGTCCATCGACCACGCCGGGTATCTGGACTTCGACTTTTCCCTGGACAACGCCCGGAAGATCTGGCGGGCGACGCCGGGGTCCCCGTAGCTGCTCAGCGCTCGAGGCCCTCCACCCGAAGCCAAGGAAGGAACGTGCTCGCCATCCGGGCGGGGTCGTGAATGCCCTCGCTTTCCATCCACGCGTCGGCCTCGCGGACGAGCGACCGTCCCGTCTCCTCGGGGCCTGCCCCCTCGGGGTCTGCCCCCGCGAGGAGGAGACCCCGTCCCCGCCGGGCCGCCGCGGCGAACAGCCCCATCTCCGCCTCGTCGAAGCGGGCGGCGGCTCCCCGGAGAAGGTCCGCCGCCGCGGCGTCGTCGCCGTCGAGGTGGGCGAGCCCCGCCCGGATCCCCGCGGCCAACGCGTCGGCATAGGGCATCCCCTCCCGCTGCACCCGCTCCGCGAGCCGCGCCGCCTTGGTGCGGTTCCGTCGCCCGCCGCTCCTCGCCGCGGCCGCGAGGCTCGCCCGGGCGAGCAGCTCGCGGTAGAGCACGCGAATCACCTGGACGTACGTGTACTGCGACCGCCGCAGCGGACCGGCCTCCCGGAGCAGACGCGTCCGGGCCTCCTCGGGTCGCCCGCGGTAGAGATCGACGTAGGTCCACCCGAAGAGCGAGGTCACCTGCTGGAGGTTCGTCGCGGTCTGCGGCCAGTCGCGCTGGCACGCCTCCAGCGTCTCCGCGGCGAGGTCCGCCCGGTCGCCGCCGAGCGCCGCCAGCGGGCGGGTGAAGGTGGTGAGGTAGGTTCGCAGGTAGAGATCGCCGCGGGCGTCCGCCTCCCTCAGCATCGCCTGCGAGCGGGCGTCCATCTCGCGGAAGGCGCCGGAGTAGAAGGAGGCCCACAGGGAGAAGGTCTGTGCGGTTCCCAGCTCCCACACCACGCCCGTGCACCGCTCGCGGAGGGTCGTCTCCGCCTCCTCCAGCCTCTCGCGAGCTCGTCGCCACTGGCCGAGCGTGAACGCGACGAGACCCCGCGACAGCGCCACGAGGGCGATCGCGTGCGGATGCTCGATCCGCCGGACCAGCCGCTCCGCCTCCTCGAGCAGCGCCGCGGTCTCGGCCACCGCCTCCCCGCCGCGATTGGCGCGGTGGGCCGCCTCCCACGCGAGCGCCCGGGCCAGTCGATACGGCTCGCCCGCGGAGAGGGCGAGGGTGAGGTTCTGTGCCTGGAAGTCCGCCCCCACCATGGTGTCGATCATGCTGAGCCCCGCCGTCGCGGACCAGGTGACGTCGATGCGTCGGAGGCGGGCGGCGGACAGCTCCCGTGCCGCCCGCTCCCGATATCTCAGCCCGCGGAGGCGGAGGAAGAGGCGGTTGACCGCCATCGTCGCCAACGCCCAGACGGCATGGCGGGGACAGCGGAGCCACACCCGGCGGGCCACGCGCCGGAGCGTGTGGCCGCCCTCCACGAGCCGACCGCTGATGTAGAACTGGAACGCCGCCCGATGCTCGAGGTCGATCCGCTCCGCCCGGGGAGCATCCTCCGCCGCGGCGAGGTACGCGTCGCCGGCCGCGGCGCTCCGCCCCGCGTTGGCGAGGGCGTCCGCGAGGGCGGTGCGGACACTCCGGACCTCGTCCGCGCCCATCGGCCGCAGGCGAAGCGCCCGTCGGTAGAAGTCCGCCGCCCGGTCGAACGCGAGCGCCTCCGCGGCGTGGTCGGCGGCGGAGAGGTAGTGCTCGCCGGCGTGGGCGGCGTCGCCAGCCTCCTCGTAGTGAGTGGCGACGGTCTCCGCCGGCACGTCGCCGGCGGCCTCGCAGACCTCCGCGAGCCGCCGGTGCCACGCCCGCCACGTCGCGTCGTCGAGGTGCGTGGCGACCGCGTCGCGTACCCGGTCGTGGTACGGCGCCAGCGTGTCGAGCCAGCGGGGCCCGATGCTCTGGATGAGGCTCTCCACGCGAAGGCGGTGGACCGTCTCCGGTGTCACCGGCGCGTCGAAGGTCTGGCACGCGTGCGTGAAGCGGACCGGGTGGCCGGCGACCGCCACCGCCTTCAGCAGCTCCTCCGCTTCCGGGGGCAGACGACGGACGCGGTTCCACAGAAGCTCCGTCACACCGACGGAGGCGACCGCGTCGACCCCCTCGGTCTCCTGTTGGAGCCCCCGCACGAGCTCGTCGATGAGGTAGGGGATTCCCCCCGACTCCCGCCCGATCTCCTCGACCGTCGTCTCGCTTTTCACGAAGCGGCGGGCGAGCGACCGCGCCTCGTCCTCGCTCAGCGGCTCCACGGGCACGTCCACCGTGGCGACGCCGTCGCGGTCGGCCCGCGACGCGGGGTCGATCGCGTCGAGACACGGGCTCTCCGTCCGTCGCTCACCCTGGTAGACCGCGAGGAGGAGCATGCGAATGGGCGCCGGCGGCTGGACGAGGTTCGCGAGCAGCTCGGCGCTGTCCGCGTCGCCCCACTGGAGATCGTCCACGCACAGGACCAGCGGCCGCCGCTCACCCACGCGTCGCAGCACCTCGCACAGCGAGGCGAACGCCCGCCGCCGGATCTCCCGCGGCTCCGCGTTCGCCAGCCGAACCGCCGCCCACCGGCGAATGGCCGACACCCGCTTGAGGACCGGGAAGACGCGGGCGAGCGGTCCCGCGTCCGCGGGGACGAGGGCCTCCGCCTCGGCGGCGTCGGCGCCGGAGAGGTCCACGAGATAGCGGCTGAGGCTGTCCACCAGCGCGTCGAGCCCCTTGTAGGGTGTGGACTCCTGCTCGTAGCAGCGTCCCTCCAGGACGATCGCGTCCCGCTCGGCCCGCTCCAGAAAGGTTCGGACCAACGCGGTCTTCCCCGCGCCCCGGACGCCGTAGATCCGCGCCGTCACGAGCTTGCCGCGGGCCATCTCCGTGAAGGCGCTGTCGAGCGTCTCCAGCTCCCGCCGCCGCCCCACCAGCGGCGTGGACGGACCGCTCGCGGGCCGTGTCGCGACGCTCCGCCGCGGGGCACCGAGGCACTCGAGGATCTCCTCGCCGCCCGGTCGCGCCGTCGGGGCGGGGTGGAGCAGTCGCTCGCAGAGCCGCTCGAGCGGCGCGTGTCGCTCGCTCGCCTCGTCGAAGGGAAGCGGACGGCCCGCCCGCTTCTGCTCGCGCATCGCCTCGGGGTCGCCGGAGAACGGCAGACGGCCCGTCAACGCTTCGGAGAGGAGCACACCCACCGCGTACCAATCCGACGCCTCCGTCAGGTCCTCCCCCTCGCCTTGCTCGGGAGACATATACGCGGGCGTGCCCACCGCCCGCTCCGCCGTCACGGTCCGCTCGGCGCCGCGGAGGTTGACCACGAGGCCGAAGTCCATGAGCAGGAGGTGGCCGTCGGGGCGGACCAGCGTATTGCTCGGCTTGATGTCCCGGTGGAGCTTCCCCGCCCCGTGCAGCGCCAGCAGCCCCTCGACAAGCTGACGCAGCGCCTCGGTCAGCCGTCCCCAATCCACGGTGTAGCCCGGCCGGACGTAGGCTCGGAACGGCTCGCCGCGGACCAGCTCACGCTGCCGGCGCTCGAGCTCGGC
>CAZQQP010000183.1:8613-9144 GCA_964595475.1 uncultured Planctomycetaceae bacterium
AGAACACCGCGTCGTCCTGGGAGAACAGCTCGTAGAGCTGGGCGAGGTTCGGGTGGGCGATGTCCGCGAGCGACCGAAACTCCTGCTTGAACTGGTAGATGGCGTCGGACCACGCGTGGCTGAGCGTCTTCAGGGCGACGTGACAGTTGTACGACCGGTCCATCACCTCGTGGACGGTCCCCATGGCGCCCCGCCCGAGCAGCCGAACCGGGGTGAACCGCTCCGACGAGGGCATCGATGGCTCGGAAGCGACCGGGGCCACGTCGCCGGTCTCCACGTCGGAGATGAGGGTGCCGTCCAGCGTCCGCAAGGCGCCGCTGCTGAGCTCCGCCTCCTCCGCCGCGAGCTCCTTCCGCGCGGAGGGCACCGCACGCAGCTCCGGACACCGCTTGAGGTAGTCCGTGGCGGGGAAGGACTCGCCCGCTCGCCGCCGCAGCCGATAGTCCGCCTTCACCAGCTCCAGCAGCGCACGGAGCCGGGCGCGCTCGGAGACGGGAGGGACGAACGTCTCGAGACGCTCCGCGACCGCTT
>CAZQQP010000184.1:0-1376 GCA_964595475.1 uncultured Planctomycetaceae bacterium
CCGCCCCGGCCGAAGACCAGCGGGTCGCCGCCCTTGAGACGCACCACGCGGCGGCCGGCGGCCGCCCGGTCCACGAGGATCTCGTGGATGGCCTCCTGCGAGAGCTTGTGGGCGCCCTGGCGCTTTCCCGCGTCGACGAGCTCCGCACCGTCCGCCGCCTCCCCGACGAGGTCGCGGCTCGCGAGCGCGTCGTAGACGAGCGTGTCGGCCTCCCGGACGAGCCGGCGTCCGTCGGTGGTGATCAGCCCCGGGTCGCCGGGGCCGGCGCCGACGAGGTAGACCTTTCCGACGGCCTCGGTCTCGCTCATCTCGCCTCGCGTGGAGCTCGTGCCGGGTTCGCGACGGTTAGGAGGAATCGCTCGGGGCCTCCGCGAGTACGTCGGGCAGGGCGGCGGCGAGCTCACGGTAGGTCTCCTCGAGGGCCTGAGGGATCACCCGGATGTTGCCCACCACGTCCATGAAGTTCGTATCGCCGCCCCATCGCGGCACGAGGTGGACGTGGAGGTGGCCCGGAAGCCCCGCGCCGGCCGGCCGCCCGACGTTGATGCCGATGTTGAGCCCCTGGGGGTCGAGCACGGCCTGGATGAGCCGCTCCGCGAGAGTCGTCAGCTCCATGAGGCCGGCCCGCTGCTCCGCGGTGAAGTGGCGGAGCCGCCCCACGTGGCTCCTCGGGGCGACCATGAGGTGGCCGTTGGTATAGGGATAGCGGTTCATGAGGATCATGCCCGCCTCGTCGCGGTGGAGGACGAGGCGGCTGTCGTCCTCGTCGGGACGCTCGATCGCCTCACAGAGAAAGCAGCCGGACTCGCCCGTCTTGCGGGTCTGGTCCTTGAGATAGCCGATCCGCCAAGGCGCCCAGAGTTGCTGTCGGTTCATAGGAGCCAAGCATACGCCGCGTCCGCCTCCGCTGTCGCGGCGGGACGCGAGGCGGCTACTTCGTTTCCGCCCGTCTCTCCCCGTCGCCGTGGCGGACGGTCCGGATCTCGGGCGCTTCGCGGCCGCGGGACCACAGCGCGTGGCTGCGGAAGGCGTCGCGGGGCTCGGGGTGGTCCACACGGTAGTGGGTTCCCCGGCTCTCCTCCCGCCAGGACGCGGCACGGGTGAGCAGGGCGCCGATGAGGAGCTGGTTCTGGACCTCCCAGCCGGAGCGGTCGTCGAAGATCTTGTCGAGGGTGTATCGCGCCCAGAAGTCGAACATCTCCCCGACCTCCTGGAGACGGTCGCCCTCCCGCTCGATGCCCACGTGGCGCCACAGCACGCTGCTGAGGGACGACTGCACGTCCTTCAGGTCGAGCTCGCTGCGGTGGGAGGGGCGGATGTCGATGTTGAGCTTCATGGGCGTCGGCGGGGTGGCCGCCTCCTCGCAGACGCGTCCC
>CAZQQP010000184.1:1386-2762 GCA_964595475.1 uncultured Planctomycetaceae bacterium
CGAGCAGGCTGTTGGACGCCAGCCGATTGGCGCCGTGGAGGCCCGCGCATGCCACCTCGCCGCAGGCGTAGAGGCCGGGCAGCGTGGTTCGCGTGGCGTCGTTGGCCCAGATGCCCCCGATCATGTAGTGGGCGGCGGGGTGGACCGGGATGAGCTCCTCGCCGGGGTCGATGTCGAAGCGGCGGAGAAGCTCCATGATGCCCGGAAAGCGCTCCGCGAACGGCACCCGGCCGATGTGGCGGGCGTCGAGGTAGACGTAGGTGCTGTGGGTCGCGGCCATCCGATGGAGCATGGCCCGCGAGACGACGTCGCGGGGGGCGAGCTCCGCGAGCTCGTGGGCGTCCGCCATGAAGCGGTGACCGTGGCGGTCCACCAGGTACGCCCCCTCGCCGCGGATGGCCTCCGTGATCAGCGCCCGGCTCGCCCCGGCGATGTAGAGCGTGGTGGGGTGGAACTGGACGAACTCCAGGTCCGCGACGGCGGCGCCCGCTCGATATGCCAGCGCCAGCCCGTCGCCGGTCGCGACGCGTGGGTTGGTCGTCTCGCGATAGACCTGGCCCCACCCGCCCGTCGCGAGGATGGTCGCCCGCGCCCAGATCACCTGGAGGCCGTACTTGGGGTGGTGGGTGATGGCCCCGACGCAGCGGCCGGGCTCCTCCTCCGTTCCCTCCGTGATGAGGTCGAGGATGAAGCAGTGGTCGAAGAGACGGATGCGGTCGCTGTCCCTCGCCTCGCGAAGCAGACCATCAACGAGAGCTCGCCCGGTCGCGTCGCCCGCGGCGTGGAGGATGCGGGGCGCGGTGTGGCCGCCCTCCCGGCCGAGCCTGACCCGCCCCGTCGCGTCGCGGTCGAACGCGATGCCCTGGTCGATCAGCTCGCGGACTCTCGCGGGCGCTTCCGTGAGGATGCGGCGAACGGTGGGCTCGTCGCAGAGGCCGGCGCCCGCGTCGAGGGTGTTCCGGACGTGCTCCTCCACCGTGTCACTCTCCTCCATGGCGGCGGCCACGCCGCCCTGGGCCCACGACGTGTTGGACTCGTTGAGGTCTGCCTTGGTGACGCAGATGACATCGGAGTGGGCCGCGGCCGACAACGCGGCGCGGAGGCCGGCCACGCCGCTTCCGACCACAAGGACGTCCGTGAAGATCTGGGAGAGCAGCGCGGAGCGAAAGGGGATGAGGTGGCGGCGTTGGTCGAAGATCGGATTCATCGGCGCATCTCCTCGGCGGTGTCATTGGCCCCGCTCGAGGGCGACGATCGCTTCCTCGACAGGGAGAGCTCCTTCGTAGAGGGCCCGCCCCACGATGGCGCCCGCGATCGGTAGCTTCCGCAGCGCCCGGAGGTGGTCCGCGTGCCCGATGCCGCCGGAGGCGATCACC
>CAZQQP010000184.1:2772-9133 GCA_964595475.1 uncultured Planctomycetaceae bacterium
GCGATCACCGGAAGGGGAGTCGCCTCCGCGACGGCGCGGATGCCCTCGAGGTTCGGCCCCTCCAGCGTGCCGTCCGTGGCGATGTCCGTGTAGATGACGGCCGCGAGCGGCCAGTCCGCCGTGCGACGGGCGAGGGTCAGCGGCGTCTCCTCCGTCTCCTCCCGCCAGCCGTTCACGGCCAGCGTGCCCCGTCGGGCGTCGAGGCCCATGGCGATCCGCCCGGCGAGGTCCGGACGGTGCACGAGGTCCTCGAACCACGCCCAATGGCGGATGGCGCTCGTCCCGAGGATCACCCGCGCCGCGCCGGCGGTCAGCAGCTCGCGGACGCTCGTCTCGTCGCGGAGGCCGCCGCCCACTTCGATGTCGAGCGTGGTTCGCTCGGCGATCCGCCGGACCACCTCCGTGTGAGCGGGTGAGCCGGTTCGGGCGCCGTCGAGGTCCACCACGTGGAGCGACCGCACGCCGGCCCGCTCGAAGCCCTCCGCCTGGGCCACGGGGTCGTCGTGGTAGACACGCTGGCGGGCGTAGTCCCCCTGTCGAAGGCGGACCACCTTGCCGCTGATCAGGTCGATCGCTGGGAGAAGCCTCACCGGAGCTCCTTTCCTGCTCGCTCGCATGCTATCGGCGTCGGGCGCGGGCCGCGCCCGGCGGAGCGCCTCGCGGGCTTTGACAGGAACGGGCCGCCGCAGCAAGATACGCCTCGCCGATCGCGTGGGCGATCCGGTGGAGGAAGCCGCTACAGGAGACGACGCCATGGCGCGACCCGTGACGCTGTTCACCGGCCAGTGGGCGGACCTGCCGTTCGAGACCATCTGCGAGAAGGCCAAGGCCTTCGGCTACGACGGCATCGAGCTGGCTTGCTGGGGCGACCACTTCGATGTGCCGAAGGCCCTCGAGGACGACAGCTATGTCAAGAATCGCTGGGACACGCTCGCGAAGCACGGGCTGACGGCGTACGCGCTGTCGAACCACCTGGTCGGCCAGGCCGTCTGCGACGCGGTCATCGACGAGCGCCATCAGGGCGTGCTTCCCCCGGAGATCTGGGGCGACGGCGATCCGGAAGGGGTCCGGCAGCGGGCGGCCCAGCGCATGATCGACACCGCGAAGGCGTGCCGGAAGTTCATCGACGCGAGACCGGAGGGGGAGGAGTTTCCCGCGGTGGTCAGCGGCTTCACGGGCTCGAGCATCTGGCACGCGCTGTACCCGTTCCCGCCGTTCGGCCCCGACTACTGGGAGCGGGGCTTCCAGGACTTCGCCAATCGCTGGCGGCCCATCCTCGACGCCTTCGACCAGGTGGACGTCAACTTCGGGCTGGAGGCCCATCCCACGGAGATCGCCTTCGACATCGCATCGGCCCAGAAGGCGGTGGAGGCGGTCGGCGGCCACCGCCGCTTCGGCTTCAACTACGATCCCTCCCACTTCGGCTATCAGGCGGTGGACTACATCAAGTTCATCCACACCTTCCGCGACCGCATCTACCACGTGCACATCAAGGACGCGTGGTGGGGCAAGGGCGACGGGAGCGTCGGGGTGTTCGGCGGCCACACGCAGTTCGCGGACCCCCGCCGCTACTGGGACTTCCGCAGCCCCGGCCGCGGCGACGTCGACTTCGAGCAGATCATCGCGGCCCTCAACGCCATCGGCTATCGCGGGCCGCTGTCCGTGGAGTGGGAGGACAACCGCATGGAGCGGGAAGAGGGCGCCGCCGAGGCGTGCGAGCTCACCAAGCGGGTCGACTACACGCCGTCGGGTATCGCCTTCGACGCCCAGTTCTAACGGCCGCCGAAGCCGCCGCTGGCGCGGCGCCCAGGCCCGATCAAGATGATCGAGTTATATAGCCGAACCCGTTGGGTTCGGCCTCGGCGCCGCCTCGCCATCTCCGGAAGAAACGGGAAGGGCCGTCGCCCATCCGCAGCGGTGCCGGGTCGCTCCCCCCGCCTCGCCGTCGGGCAAGGGGAATATCAGGTTCGCCCACCTTGGCGTATAGGCTCGACTGAGTCTTTTCCACGTGCCTACGACTGGCCCTGGCTACCGTTTTTCCCTTTGCTCTCGCCTTTCTGCTTCGTCCCGGCGACCTCGCGGCCGGCGTCCTTCCAGACCTGCAGACCGCCCTTGAACTCCCGCACGTTCTGGTAGCCGAGCTTCATCATCTTCTTCGCGGCGGCCGTGGAGAGGCGGTCCTTCCGTCCGCTTCCGTAGACGATGATCTTCTGGGCCTTGTTCAGCCGTGGGTCGTGCTTCTGGATGTCGGGGAGGAAGATGTTGATCGCGCCGGGGATGTGGCCCTTCTCGTACGCGTCGGCGGAACGGACGTCGATGATGGCGACGTGCTTCTGCTCCGCCGCCTTCGCGACCTCCTTTTCGCCGATCATCTGGATGTCGCGGTCGGAGATCTGCGTTCCCTGACAGCCCACCAAGGTCGCGGCCACAACCAGCAGCCAGCGATGCGTCGTCCCCATGGGTCGGCCCTCCACGCTGTGGGTTCTCGCGTCGCGGGCGGCACGCACCCGCCGGATCCGTCGCCTATTTTCCCCCGGACCTCGGCTGCGTCAGTGGCGTCCGCTCGTCGTCCGCGTCGTTCCGCCCTCGCCACGCGGTGGTTTTCCGATCCGCAACGGCGCTACAGTAGCGGCTTTCGACACGAGCGAACGCGGGAGGTCCCGATGGCGACGGCGATTGAGGCGATCCGCGGTCGACAGGTGCTCGACAGCCGGGGACGGCCGACAGTGGAGGCGGAGTGCCGCCTTTCCGGCGGCGTGGTCGGGCGCGGCATTGTCCCCTCGGGCGCGTCGACCGGCGAGAACGAGGCGATCGAGCTCCGCGACGGCGGAAGCGAGTGGGACGGGAAGGCGGTGACGGGGGCGGTCCGCAACGTCAACGACCGCATCGCGGGAGCGATCGCCGGCATGGACGCCCGAGACCAGCAGGGCGTCGACCGGACGCTGATCGAGCTCGACGGCACGCCGAACAAGTCCGCCCTCGGCGCCAATGCGATCCTCGCGGTCTCCCCGGCGCCCGCATCCTGCCGACGCCCATGATGAACATCCTCAACGGCGGCGAGCACGCCGACAACAACCTGGACTTCCAGGAGTTCATGATCCAGCCGTGGGGCTTCGACGACTATGAGCAGGCCCTTCGCTGCGGGGCGGAGATCTACCAGGCACTCAAGAAGGTTCTCGGGAAGCGGAGCCTCTCCACGGGCGTGGGCGACGAGGGGGGCTTCGCGCCGGACCTCGAGGACAACGAGGAAGCACTGAAGGTCATCGCGGACGCCGTGGACGCCGCGGGCTACACGCTCGGCGACCAGGTGCGGATCGCGTTGGACCCGGCCACCTCGGAGATGTACCAGCCGGAGAAGGGCTACGTCTTCTTCAAGTCCGACCCCGCCCGCGCCGTCACCGCGGAGACGATGATCGACCTCTGGGCGGACTGGTGCGAGCGCTACCCGATCCAGTCCATCGAGGACGGCTGCGCCGAGAACGACTGGGAGGGCTGGCAGAAGCTGACCCAGCGGCTCGGCGACCGGGTCCAGCTCGTCGGGGACGACCTCTTCGTGACGAACACGCAGTTTCTCCGCCACGGCATCGAGACGGGCGCGGCCAACGCCATCCTCGTGAAGGCCAACCAGATCGGGAGCATCAGCGAGACCTTCGACGCCGTGGACCTCGCGATCCGCAACGGCTACGCCGCGGTGCTGAGCCACCGCTCCGGCGAGTCGGAGGACGCGACCATCGCGGACCTCGCGGTGGCGACCAACTGCGGCCAGATCAAGACGGGTGCCCCGTGTCGGTCGGACCGGAACGCGAAGTACAACCAACTGCTCCGCATCGCGGACGACCTCGGCCCCGCGGCCATCTACGGCGCCCGCCGGTAATCGCGGGCCGGGCGGACAAGGAGCGAGAACATGGCGAACGGCTTCAACGAGCGTGAGGCGCTGAGGCGAGTGGGCGAGGCGCTGAGCCGTGTTCAGTGGCGGCGATGGGCCCCCTGGTTGGTCGTCGCGGTCGTGGGGATCGTCGGCGCCTACAGCTCGGCCTACGAGGTGAAAGAGGGCGGAGTCGCCGTCGTCAAGCGCTTCGGTGCGGTCGTCGGAAAGCCCCGGAAGCCGGGGCTGCATTTCAAGTGGCCCTTCGGAATCGACCGGGTGGAGTTCGTCCCGACGGACCGTGTTTTGAAGGCGGAGTTCGGTTTCCGGACCGTCGAGGTGGGAAAGAAGACCGAGTTCAGGAGGACCGATGCCGATCGGATGCAGTCCCTCATGCTGACGGGGGACTTGAACGTGATCGATATCCAGTGGGTCGTCCAGTACAGAGTGAAGAACCCCGATGCGTGGCTGCACCACGTCCGGAGCCCGGAGGAGACGGTCCGGGACGTTTCGGAGGCGGTGATGAGGCAGATCGTCGGAAACCGCTACGGGCAGGAGGTCCTGACCGAGGGGGGGCCCAAGTTGGCGGCGGATTGCAAGGCGAAGATGCAGGACGTCCTCGACAGCTACGGAATGCCCGGAAGGGGCGAAGCGGCCGAGGTGGAGAGCGCCGAGCCCCCGCCGCGTGTGGGCGAGTTCGGCGCGGGCGTGCACATCGGCAGCGTGGAGCTTCGGAACGTCACGCTGCCCAAGGAGGTGATGCAGGCGTTCAACGCCGTCAATCAAGCCCGACAAGAGAAGGAGAAGCTCATCAAGCAGGCGGCACAGGAAGCGGTCCGGATGAGGGAGGAAGCGAGAGGAGAAGCGGCGCAGATCACGGCGGACGCCGAGGCCTACAAGAGCGAACGGGTCAACCGCGCGAAGGGGGAGGCGGCCCGCTTCAAGGCCCTCTACCGCGAATACAAGAAAGCTCCCTCCCTTACCCGCCGTCGTCTCTACCTGGAGATGATCGACAAGGTTCTTCCAAAGGCGGGCGACATCTACGTGGTCGAGGGCTCGCAGCGACAGCCCCTTCCTCTGCTGAATCTCGGCCCGGGTGGAAAAGGCCTCTCACCCCGGAAGCAGTCCGCCACCGAGAAGAAGGAGGTGGCCCGATGAGCGGAACGGTGCGGATGATCGGGATCGCGGCGCTGGTCGTGGTCGGGCTGATCGTCCTGATCAGCTCGACGTACACGCTGGACGAGGCGAAGCAGGCCGTCATCCTTCAGTTCGGAAAGAGCGTGGGGACGGTGAAGGAGCCCGGCCTCCATTGGAAAGTCCCCTTCGTTCAGGAAGTCCGCCGCTTCGAGAAGCGTCTCGTCGCTTGGGACGGGGAACCGGATCAGGTTCCGACGAAGGAGCAGGAGTCGATCGCGATCGACACGACGGCGAGGTGGCGGATCGCCGACCCCCTCAAGTTCCTCCAGAGCGTCCGAAGTGAGCGCCAGGCCCAGAGCCGTCTCGACGGCATCATAACGGACGCGATCCGTTCGACGATTCGGGGCTCGGACCTCGTCGAGATCGTCCGATCGAAGGATTGGGAGCCGAAAGAGGAGCTCAAGGGGACCTACGCGGAAGCGGTGGAGCAGGAAGAGATCAAGAAGGAAGTGACGAAGGGCCGGGAGACGCTGACCCAGAACATGCTCGAAGAGGCGAGGAAGCAGGCGAAAGAGTATGGCATCCGGGTGGTCGACATCCGGATCAAGCGGCTCAACTACGTCGAGAAGGTGCGGAAGAGCGTTTTCGGGAGGATGGAAGCGGCCTGGGAGAAGCGAGCCGAGGAGTATCGAGCGGTGGGAACCCGGAAGGGGGAGGAGATGAAAGCGAAGGCGAAGCGGAAAGCGGCGGAGATCACCGCCAAGGCCGAGCGGAAGGCCGAGGAGATCCGTGGGGAGGCCGACGCCGAAGCGGCCGCCATCTACAACCAGGCGTTCGGCACGGATCCCGAGTTCTACAGGTTCTACCGGACGCTCGACAGCTACGAGCAGACGATCAACAACCAGACCACCCTGATCCTCGGTGCCGACTCCGCCTACTTCCGATTCCTTCAGGAGCTTCCGCAACAGAGCGATGGGCAGAAGCCCAAGCCGGCCGAAGAGGTCGCATCGCCCTGAACCGCGTGCCCGCGGGCTGTCGCCTTGCCGGAGGTCCGACGGGCAAAGCGAAGCCACCGGAGAGGCGCGTACCGGCGCCTGGGGCGGCACCCACCCCGCCTGGAAACATGGCGCAGCCTCTTGTAGGGGAACTGTTGTTTTGACTTCCCCATGTTTCCCCTCAGGAGGCTCTTTTTCTATCCGTAACTGTTCAGCCGAGTGCGCGAATCAGCTGGGTAGATCGGGGACGGTGCCGGTTCGGACGTCATCCCGCAGAGCCCCGACAACCGCCTCGATCGGATTGTGGCCGCGCCGCTTGAGGGTTTGGAACACGGTCATCGGGATGGCCTGTACCGCCGCGCCA
>CAZQQP010000185.1:0-2060 GCA_964595475.1 uncultured Planctomycetaceae bacterium
CTTCCGCCTTGGCACCGATGAATAGGCTCAACTTATTCTTTTCCGCCTCCTTATCTGATCTTCTTCTGCGTCGGGCTTCTCGCTTGGGTGGGGAATCTCCGTGGAACCGGAGAGCCGCTCACGCTCACCGACGGCGTCAGCATCTGGCCGACCGAGCTGATCCGCCTCGTCGTCGTCCTCCTCGCGGGCGTCGGCCTCGTCGGGGGATATTGGACGGTGCTCCGGAGGGATGCTCGCTCCCTCGAGGAGGCCCGCGGACTCGGGCGGGGCCGGCCAGTCGGGGACCGATTCGTGGACCGGGTCAGGGAGGTCGCGGCCTCGCTCGCCTCGCGTATGCGGCGGGGTGGGTTTCTCGCTTGGCTCTGGCGTGCTCGGCGAACCTCCGCGAGCATCACCTATTCCGAGCGAAAGGACATCCGCGACTTCGACGCCATTTGGGACGAGTACCGGAGGCTCGGCCGCGCGAGAAACCGGGTCCTCCGCGTCGTCCCTCAGGCGCTGGGGTTTCTCGCCCTCGCGGCTCTGCTTTTCACGCTGCTCGGGTGGCCCGCTCGACCTTACCGCGGAGTCGTCAGCGCCGTTGTCGATCGGAGCGTGATGGTGCTCACCGCGATCAGCTTCGCCCACGTCGTCTTTTTCGCCGCGGACGCGTCGCGGCTCGGCCGCTCGCTGATCAGGCGTCTCGACGCGGAGAGCCAGCGACGGAAGAGGGAAGGACGCGGATGGCGGCCGGGTGACGAGACCGCGAACATGCATCTGATCGAGCGGCGGACGGAGTCGATGCGGGCGTTTCTGCTGTTCCCTTTCGTCTTGTTCCTCCTCCTCCTCCTGTCGAGGAACGCGTACATCGACAGCTGGAGCTGGCCGTGGTCGCTTTTCGTGCTCGGCGGTGTGGCGTTCGGCCATCTGATCCTGAGCATCGGCTCGTTGCAGTCGGCGGCGCGGCGGGCTCAGCGGGACGCGCTGATGCGGCTGAAAGGGAGCCGAACCCAGCGTGGGACCATCACGCAAGCCGCGACCACCGAGATCGAGCGGGTCCGCGATCTTCGCGCCGGTGCCTTCCGACCGCTCTGGCAGAGCCCGGTGGTGCAGGGGGCGCTCCTCCCGCTCGGAGGTCTCGGCGGTGCCTCGCTCATCGAGGTGCTTCTGAAGATCTCCGGCGGCTAGCCGACGGTGTCCGGCAAGCTCGCGCGCATCGAGCAAAGAAGGGAAGCCGAATGAGCCGAGGCCGACTTCTCGTGGCGCTGACGGTCGCATCCGGGGCGCTCGTCGGGTGCGCCGAGCCCGCCGTGCGGCATGTCTGGGTGGCGGGCGGCGGCGAAGCGTGCTCCGAAGCGCGCTCGGCCCCGGGGAGGCGGCAGAACACGCCAGTTTACTTTGTGACGGATCGAGAGGTCGTCTGCAAGGACGGCCACGCGTTCGGGCCGAGACGAGCGAGAGGTCCCGTCGTCCGCGCCGGCCTCGCGCGTGTCGCGAAGCAGAATGGAACAGAGGAGTCGAGCGCGACTCGCGTCCGATCGCTCGGCGGGGGAAAGCCCGTCGAGATAGTCATGGGGCTCATCCGCCGGCGCGTGGCGACCGCCGTTTCGGATGGGAAAAACCCGGTCGTCGCCCTTTGTGTCCCCGGCTTCAATACCTCCTTCAAGGAGGACCTTGTCGGCTTCTGGCGGACGTTTCACTCCGCCGACCGCGGCGATCGCCCGCTCGTCGTGCCGCTCGTCTATAGCTGGCCCAACGCGAAGGGTTTCGGGATGAATGAGTACGTGTCCGACCGCGCGACGATCCAGTGGAGCTTGGACCACTTCGTCACGCTCCTCCGGCGGCTCCGGGCGAAGTGGGCGGGATGCGGTGAGCGGGTCAAACTGATCGCGGTGGGGCAGAGCACCGGTTGTGAGCTCTTGGGTCGCAGCTTGTACGTGCTTCACTCCGGCGAGGCGTCAGCTCGCCGGCGCGAGGCTCTGTTCGACGAGGTGATCCTCGCCGCGGCCGATGTGGACAAGCGCATTTTCAACGCACAGCATCGCCCGGCCTACCAGCGTTTCGCGGAGCGGGTGACGGTC
>CAZQQP010000185.1:2070-9106 GCA_964595475.1 uncultured Planctomycetaceae bacterium
AAGGATCTCGCCCTGTCGGCCTCGGGGCTGATCTACGAACAGAGGGAGCGAACAGGCGAGAAAGGCGTTCGTCCAAAAGGGGAAGCGGTGAGTGAGGGCACGAACGATGTGCATCCGCCGCGGGCGAAACCGCCGCACATCGAGTTCGTGGATGTGACTCCGGTCGTGGACACGCTGATCGGCCACAGCTACATCTACGAGAACCGCATGGTTCGGAAGGACCTCAACCGGCTCATCCGAACCGGGCGGAGCGCCGAACAACGGGGGCTGGAGAAGGTTGACGAGCACGCGGAGCCCAAGCTCGACGCAGCGGATTTGCCGCGCCTCCATTGGCGGATCGAGGAGAACTGAGGGAACGACAGCGACGCGCTCGCCGGCGTGCCGTCGATTCGTCGGGCCCGGGACACCACCTTACGTTGAACCGCGGGTCGCCCGAGAGAACCAAGCTGACCGTCGGGCCGGTCGACGCAACCAGCGCGGCGACCGTGGGACCCCCCTTCACTCACGTCGCCGGTTCCTCACGCTCCGTTGGTCGCCCGGCAGTGGCTTCATCGACACTGTCCGAATCAGCGCCGTCGGGCACACGAGAAGAGGAGGCCGCGGCGGCGAGCCGGGCTGGCCTCGTGCATGGCTAAGTCGAGGCGGGGTACCATCCGCCGCCATCGCGCCGGTCGACCGGGCTCGGAAACGCGAGGGGGTGCGCCGGGGTGCTCCCGCCACCCGGCGGAAGGCAAACGGGGCGAGCGCTCATGGCGCCTGCACACCCGACCCGTGGCGACTCCCGAAGGAGTGACTCCCCCGGGTCGGATAGGCGGAGAATCCTCGGCAGGTGGGCAGGGGAAGGCCGCGGTGGGATTCGAACCCACGAATAACGGATTTGCAATCCGTCGCCTTAGACCACTTGGCTACGCGGCCGAGGACAATGAATCATCATACATCCGGGGGCGAGCGCCGGCAACGCTCCACGGCCGTGCTGTCGCGGGCGAGGGGTCGACTTCGCCGGGCGCCGACCAAAGATGGACGCGAGACCGGTGTGGGCCCGGTGGCGTTGCAAACGCGAAGGGTTGCCCTTGGCGACGGAGCGATCCGGACCCGACGTCCCGATGCTCGACCTCCGATCGGAGGTCGAGGCGCTGTGGGAGCCGCTGCGGGAGGCGGCCGAGCGGGTGCTCGCGTCGGGACGCTTCATCCTCGGGCCCGAGGTGGAGGCGCTCGAGCGGGAGGTCGCGGAATACCTCGGCGTCCGCCACGCGACCGGCGCGGGCTCGGGGACGGACGCGTTGCTCCTGAGCCTCATGGCCCTGGGCATCGGGCCGGGCGACGAGGTCATCACGAGTCCGTTCACCTTCGTGGCGCCCGCCGAGATGGTCGCCCTCCTCGGTGCCCGTCCCGTCTTCGCGGACATCGACGCCGAGACCTTCAACCTCGCCCCCGAGAGCGTGGAGCGGCGGATCGGCGAGCGGACCAAGGCCGTCTTGCCGGTCCACCTCTTCGGCCACCCCGCGCGGACGACGCGCCTCCGCGAGGTGGCGGACCGCCACGGGCTGGCCGTGGTGGAGGACGTCGCCCAGGCCCTCGGTGCGGAGGAGGGCGGGCGGAAGACCGGGAGCGTCGGCGACCTCGGTGCCTTCTCCTTCTTTCCGTCCAAGAATCTCGGCGGCTTCGGCGACGGCGGCCTCGTCGCGACGGACGACGAAGACCTCGCGGCAGCGGTCCGCCGCCTTCGCACCCACGGGGGCAGCGGCTACCACCACGAGCGAATCGGGTTGAACGCCCGTCTCGACGCGCTGCAGGCCGCGCTGCTGCGGGTGAAGCTTCCCCACGTCGACGAGGCCAACGAGGGCCGGACCGCGGTAGCGCGGCGATACGACCAGGCCCTCGGCGATCTGCCGGGTGTGGAGGTTCCGTCGGTCGCGGACGACATCCGCCACGTCTACCACCAGTACACCGTCCGGGTTCGCGGCGGGCGTCGGGATCGGGTGCGGGAGCGGCTCGAGGAGGCGGGCATCGCCTCGGCGGTGTACTACCCGACCCCGATTCCGCACATGCCGGCCTACCGGGACCCGTCCGCGGAGATTCCGGTCGCGGAGGCCGCCGCGGCGGAGGTGCTGAGCCTCCCTATCTGGCCGCGGATGCCGGCGGAGACGCAGCAACGCGTCGTCGACGCCTTTCGCGAGGCCGTGGCGTAACGAGGGGCGAGATGTCCGACCGCGAGCCCTCCACCGTCTTCTACACCGTCGGCCACTCGAACCGGTCACTCGCCGCCTTTCTCGACCTCCTCGAGGGGTGGGGCGTGGAGCACCTCGTGGACGTGCGTCGCTTTCCCGCCTCCCGTCGCTTTCCCCATTTCAATCGGGAGACGCTGTCGGCGTCCCTCGGCGAGCGGGCCATCGGCTACGAGTGGGTGGAGGCCCTCGGCGGCCGTCGGTCGAGTCCCTTCGCCGACTCGCCGAACCGCGGCCTCCGGGTGGCGGGCTTCCGAAACTACGCGGACCACATGCTGACGGAGCCCTTTCGCGGGGCGGTCGACGCCCTGGTGGCGACCGCTGCAGAGCGGCGGGTCGCCGTGATGTGCGCCGAGCGGCTCTACTGGCGGTGCCACCGTCGGCTCATCAGCGACCACCTTCACGCCCGGGGCCATCGCGTGGTCCACATCCTCGAGGCGGAGCAGCGACGGGAGCACACCCTGTCGCCCGCCGCCCAGATCGTCGGCGACGGCGTCCGGTATCCGGAATGGCCGCTTGGCGCCGCCGGCGACGGGTGACGGTCGAGGGCAAACCGGGCACGCAACGCCGTGAACGGACGTAGGTGCCGGCTCGCTCGATCGCTCCGTGCGTGACGCCGCCCCCCGCTCCGACCGCTCGCGGCTCGTTCCGCAGGCCGTGGGCGGGCGATCTCACCCACGGCGGACGAGGCCGAGGTAGTGCTCGGGGATGTCGAAGAGGCCGCCGGACTTGTCGTAGTAGTCCTCGCCCAGGTGGAAGGCGCCGTCGCGGTCGTCCGCCCAGGGCGCGTCGGCGTGGGGGTGCTAGCTCATCATCCGGTCCCAGTGGGCGTAGAACTGGTGGCCGTTGGTCTCGAGCATGCCCATCCCGACGCCGGGGAAGGGCTTCACACGGGCCGCCACCATCTTGTTCCACTCCCGCAGCGTCGGATTGACCGACAGGTCCGCGCAGAAGACCGGGACGTCGTGTTCCGCGGCGGGATCACGGACATGAAGTCGTCGGTCTGGTGCTCGCGGGCGTAGAGCACCCACGCCGCATTGTGGACGGGACGAGGGCGTTGAGGGTGAACGTGAGGCGGAGGTCCGGCTCCTCGGTGATGGTCGCCGCGTAGTCGTGGACGTCGGGGAGGAGGCGGTCGAGGAGCTCGGGCGGGGTGCGGAAGGTCCTCCCCTTCGCCTTCCGGATCGCGCGCTCGGTCACGGCGTACATCAGCGCGTTGCCGCCGCTCGCGGTGTGGCCGCGGGCCACGGTGGCGTCGGACCAGAGGGCGCTCACAGCTCCTCGAAGACCATGTCCGGCTCGCGGATCTCTTGCCGGACCGGGTGGAACACGTCCGTCACGAACGGCCCGCCCATCTCCTGGCGTGTCTCCGCGGGGGCGAACGGGTCGGGGTGGCTCTCCCCGGACGCGGCGAGCAGGTCCAGGCCAATCTGGCCCTCGGGCCGGACGAGCTCGAGGGGAAGCAACGCCCGCTCGAAGGTTTGCCGGCGGCCATCGACGTTCTTGAACGTGCCCGCCTTCTCCGCCCACGTCGCCGCGGGAAGGACCACGTCCGCGGAGCGGGTGAGGGCGTTGGGGAGGACGTCGATCGCGACCGTGAAGCGGTTCTCGACCCTCTCAAGGAAGGACCGGTCGCTCCACGGGCGCGGGTCGTTGCCGGTCAGAAGCACGCCGTCGATGCGGTCGTTGCGGAGCTTCTCCACGAAGCCGGCGTAGTCGTCGATCGGTGTGTCCGGTGCGGCGAGGGACATGGCCTCGTGGACGCCACGGGCGTTCGGCGCCTTCTCGGCGCGGACGGTGTAGCCGTCGAGGAACGTCTTGTCCTCGCCCACCATCGGAACCGGCCCGATGCCGAGGACGGCCTCGGGGTCGATGGCGCGAACGGCGCGGGTGAGGAGGTACGCATCCTCGCAGCTGATCATGGGGGAGACGAGGATCCCCGCCCGCTGCCCCGCGGCGGCGAGCCCCACGCGAGCTCGCTCGACGGCGTCGGACCAGCTCGCGATCCGCGTCCCGTCCATCTCCCGCACGGTGGGCAGGCGGAGCCGCTGCTCGGAGTGGACGAACTTCCAGCTATACCGGATCTCGTCACTGGTCCAATAGCGGTTCACCGCGAGGTTGTGCCTCGGCCTCGCCCGGTAGATGCGGTTGTCGGCGTGGTCCAGCCAGAGGTTGTCGCCCGCGGCGGTCAGCGGGTCGATGCTGGGCGTCGGGGTGAGCTCCCACACCCGCCGCGCGAAGAGGAAGTCCTTGTCGAGTAGGGCGCCGACGGGGCATATGTCCACGACGTTGCCGGAGAGCTCGTTGTTCAGCGCGTGGCCGGGGAAGACGTCGATCTCCTCCTCGGCGCCCCGACCGAAGACGCCGAGCTCACCGGTGCCCGTGACCTCGCGGGTGAAGCGAACACAGCGGGTGCAGAGGATGCACCGGTCCGAGTAGAGCTTCACGTTCGGCCCGACGTCCCGCGTGGCGTTCTTGATCTTCGCCTCCTCGAAGCGGGAGAAGCCGCGGCCGTAGCGGTAGCTGAAGTCCTGGAGCGTGCACTCGCCCGCCTGGTCGCAGACCGGACAGTCCAGCGGATGGTTCAGGAGGAGATACTCCATGACCGCCTTCTGGTTCGCGGAGGTCTTCTCCGAGCTGAGGTAGACCTCCGCTCCGTCGACGGCGGGGTGGGTGCACGCGGGGACGAGCTTGGGAATCAGGTCGACAGCGCCGTCCTTCTTGGGGTTGGGCTGGGCGACCTCCGCGAGACAGATCCGGCAGTTGGCCGGGCGGGTGAGGCCGGGGTGGTAGCAGTAGTGGGGGATCTCCACTCCGTGCTCTCTCGCCACGTCGAGGATGCTCTTGCTCCCCTCGAACTCGCAGACCTTTCCGTCGAGCTTGATCGCGGGCATCCGTCTCCCTCGTGTCGAAGATTCACTCGGAGCCGTCCGCGGACGGCCGCCGACGGGCGAAAAGTGTAGGGAGTGGTGGCGGGGCGTCGAGCCCGCGAGAACGGACGGCGGGCGACGCGGGCCGGCGCGGTTAGAATGGACCTATGAGCGACGCATCACCTGTCACCGTAGCCATCGCCGGAGCGGCCGGGCGGATGGGGAAGCAGCTCGTCGCGGCCGCCGGGGAGACGCCGGGCATCACGCTGAGCTCCGTCTTCGAGACGCCCGACCACCCCGCGGTCGGCGAGGACTCCGGCCAAGTGGCCACGGGCACGCCCAACGGCATTCCCATCACGGGTGGGCCGGAAGCGAAAGCGGACGTCCTGATCGACTTCACCACGCCCGAGGCGACCCGACAGCTCCTCCTGCTCTGTGCGCAGGAGGGGATGCGTGCGGTGATCGGGACGACGGGCCTCGGCGACGACGAGCACGCGGCGATCGACGAGGCGGCGGGCGCCGTGCCCGTCGTGCAGGCGCCCAACATGAGCCTGGGTGTGAACCTCTTGTTCGCTCTCGCCGGCCGCGTCGCGGAGCAGCTCGGCGACGACTACGACGCGGAGATCCTCGAGGCCCACCACCGCTACAAGAAAGACGCGCCGTCGGGGACCGCCGCGGGGCTCGCGAGAGCGATCTGCGAGGCGAAGGGCAAGGACCTCGACCACAGCGTGCGCTACCACCGCGAGGGACCGCGGCAGCGTGGCGAGGTCACGGTCCAGTCGCTGCGAATGGGTGACGTGGTGGGCGAGCACACCGCGGCGTTCGCGGGCCTCGGCGAGCGGGTGGAGCTGCGGCACGTCGCGACGGCACGCGACACCTTCGCCCGCGGGGCTTTGCGGGCGGCGGCATGGGTCAAGGACCGCCCGCCCGCTCGCTACAGCATGAAGGACGTCCTCGGCATCTGAGCAGGGGGACGGGTCGCCGGCCGGGGGCATGCAAGTCGGCTGCCGCCAGCGACCCGTGAGGTGTCCCGTCTTCCGGAGCCCCGCGTGCTTCTGCGCTTCCGCGGAGAACACTATCGCGGGCGGCCTCCCCTCGCTCGAGAGGTCTCCGGGCGACGCCGAGCTACGGTCCCCATGCCCCGCGCCTACCTCTGCTGCTTTCGGACGTGGTCCACCCAGTTCGGGGAGAGGTGGTGGTCGGAAGCGCCCTCGAGGATGGTGTTGATGTACGAACGCGTCGGCGGGAACGGACCGCCCGGCTCGGGCACGGCGAAGTAGGTCATCGCCCGGACCCGTCGTCCGCCGCGGCGAACCACGATGATGGTCCCCTTCTCGTACTCCCCCTCGCTGATCCCCTCGTAGGCGTCGAGCGACCGCACGTCCGCTGGGCCGAGCTCGTACAACGCCCCCTCCACGTGGTTCCCCGCCGCCGGCTCGATGCTCGCCACGCCGCTGTGCCAGTCCTCCGCCCACCGCGGGAACGCGAGGCGATAGCCGCCCGCGACGGCCCGGCCGACCGGACGAGCGCCCGGACAGCGGCGGGCCATCTGCCGACGGCTCAGGTTCGACCCATACGCGAAGTAGAGCGTCCGACTCGTCTCCACGGTGATGTTCCGAAAACCGAGTGTCCCATCTCGAACGGCGGCAAGGGGCCGCTCCGCCCGCGACAGTGGGGGCCGCCGCGGTACAATGGGCCCACCCGAAGCGGGTCAGTCCCTCGCTTCTCCATTGTTATGGGAACCATCCACCGCCATCAGTATGACAGCGGCCTCGTCCTCCTCGTCGAGCCCATGCCCGGCGTGGCCAGCGCGGGGGTGACCTTCCTCCTCCCCGCCGGCGCCTCCACGGAGCCGACCGCCAAGGGGGGCGTGGGCACCGTCCTCAGCGAGATGCTCTTCCGCGGCGCCGGACCCCGCGACGCCCGGGAGCACAGCGACGC
>CAZQQP010000186.1:0-5067 GCA_964595475.1 uncultured Planctomycetaceae bacterium
GTGTAGGGGGTCCGGATGCCGCGGCGGAGAAGGTGGGGAATCAGGTCCTTCGCCCGCTCCGGCGCCCGGTAGGGCCCGCCGCTGCCGATGAACAGCACCTGGAGGCGGTCCGCGGCCGTCTCCCCGCTTGCGAAGGCGGACGCCGCGAACGCTGCACAGAACGCCGCTGCCACTGCCGATCGCCGCATAGAAACTCTCCATGTTCGGTTCCACCTCCCCGCCGCGCGTGTTCGAAGAATCGCGATGGGATTTCCGCCGCCGCTACGGACGCACCCGAATGACGCCCGTCTCGTACAGCCCGGATCGATCCCACCGCTTGCCGCGGTCAAGCTCGGGCAGCTCGACGGTCTCGAAGGACCCGTGGATGGTCTTCGCGTCGAGCACGTCCACCCGATCGCGGTCCTTGTTTCCCTTCTCGACCACGAGCGTGCCGCCGGCGTGGACCTCGCCTCGAACGACGAGCAAGCCGGTGTCCCCCGCCATGCCGTGGCGAAGCGTGCCGCCCTCGAGCTGGTGGTAATCTCCGTCGATGACGATCCCCCCGTCGGATTTCACGGTGCCGCGGTTGTATACGTCGCCGGCCACCTCGCCCCGTCCGCCCATCGTTCCGCCGGCGAGGACGTCGACCCACCGTGCCGTCCGAACGGCTCCGCCGGCGAGCGTCAGCCGACCGCCCGCTCCCACCCGAACTTCGTTGCGGCCGCGAAGCAAGCCACCCCGCTCGACCCGCACCGTCTGTCGTCCGCCGCGCCGGCCCCGAATGGCGATCCCGAGCGTGTTGACCTCCTTCGCCACGCGGGCCGTCCGGTCGGACTCGCCCCGGTTGGCGACCACTCCGCACCACGGCGGCTCGGGTGGGCCGTCTCCCGACCATTGGGTCGGCTCACCGAGACGGGCCCCCTCGCCACCCGTCCATTCGTGGAAGGTCACCACGTGAGGCTCGGGCCGGTCTTTTCCTCTTCGCCGTGCCCGCGCTTGATAGATGGCGGAGCCGCGGTCCACGCCCTCGTCGGCAGCGAGCTTGCTCAGCTGCCGTTTGATCGCCCGCTGACGCTCGGGCGTCTCCGCCTCGGCGAGGAGGTTCTCCTGTTCCGCGGGATCTCTCCCGAGGTGGTACAAGGCCGTCTCGCCGCCGGTCCGCACGAGCTTCCAATCGCCGCGGATGACCGCCCAGTCGCCCCTCGCCTCGAAGGCCAGGCACGGGCGCCGGCGTTGGGTTCCTTCTCCGGTCAACGTCGGGGCCAAGGAGACGCCGTCCGTCCCCGCGGGACCTCGGACGCCCGCGAGATCCGCGAACGTGGGAAGGAGATCCGCGATCCCGACGGGCCGGTCCGAGACGCGTCCCCCTTCGATGGTTCCCGGCCAGCACGCGATCGTGGGCACGCGGATGCCGCCCTCATAGAGGCTCCCTTTCGACCCTCGCAGCGTCCCGTTGACCGCGAAGCGCTTCCGGAAGAAGCCGCTCCCTCGGTAGTAGCCCCCGTTGTCCGCGGAGAAGACGATCAGCGTGTTCTCGAGCACGCTGTCCGACCGGTCGCCGTCGCCGTCGGGGTCCCTCAGCCGCGCCACGAGCCGCCCGACGCTCCGGTCCATCCGCGTCACCATGGCCGCGAACTGCTTGGCGGCGGCGAACCATCCGTCGATCTTGGTGATCTGCCCGAGCGGCGCGTGCGGAATCTGGTAGTTCACCTGCATGTAGAAGGGATCCTCGTCCCCGGCATGCTTCCGCAGAAACGCCTCGGCCCGCGCCGCGTAGAGATCGTGGGCGTGGTGCTCGAACCGGCTCGCCGCCGTGTTCCCGGTCGGCACCAGCTCGACCCCGTGGGGCGCGTCGTCGGCCGCCCGCCACAGCGACGCCATGAAGTACGTGTGGGCTCGCACATGGTCGAGGCAGCCGTAGAACGCGTCGTAGCCCTGTCGCGTCGGAAGCGTGACGGGATTGTCGACGACGGGGTCGCGTCGGAGCACGTGGCCCGTCCCCTTCGACCCGCCGAAGCCCCATTTCCCGAACGTGGCTGTGGTGTAGCCGGCCCGGGTGAGGATGTCTCCGATGCTCACGGATCGCGCACGCAGGCCCTTCCTCGCCCACCGGATGTTCCAGTCCGTCCAGGCGTGGCCCTGATGGAATCCCGTCCGGATGGACTCCCGCGTCGGGCTGCAAACGGGTGCGGCGTAGCCGCGGCGGAAGATCAGCCCGTCTCGGGCGAGGCGGTCGATGTTCGGTGTCTTGATATGGCTCTGTCCGTTGTATCCAACCGCTCCCCATCCGAGATCGTCCGCGAGGATCTGCACGATGTTGGGGCGTTCCCGCTCGGTGGCCGTGGCCGTGGGAGGGCCGGCGGCCACGGCGAGGGTCACAAGGCCGACCGCGAGGGGTCCGGCCGGATCGGGTCTCGGCTGTCGGTTGTTCCGCACGGTGTCTCTCCGTCGGGTGGGGCCGGCCCGTCGGCCACGGTCGCCCGTGCGACGCTCGCCGGCCGAACGACGAGACGAGGATAACCGGCGATCGCACGTGCTCCCAACGCGGGGTGTCTGGACCGTCGCCGACGTGAGATAGGCGGTGCCGCGTCCGTCGAGCCGTCCGCGTGCCATGCTTCTCGAGCGGTGCGGCGGGCTCACCCGTCGGCGCTTCGGCGGCAGAGGATGAAGGTCCGGTCGTCCTGGGGCATCGCCTCGTCCTCGAGCTCGCGGAGACGCTCCGTGAGCCGCCCGGCGAGTGTGTCGAGGGGCTGATCGCGCATCGACTCGTACATGGTGGCGATCTGCTCGCCAAGGCCCTCGATCCCCACCCGCGAGCCCGACGGCTGCTGCAGCTCCGTGAGCCCGTCGGTGTACAACGCGAGGAGCTCCCCGTCCCTCAGCTTGTCGGCCCGCGGCTCGAACGTTTGCGGCGTGATGCCGAGCGGCATGCAGTCCGCTTCCGTCAGCCGGCGGGGACTCCCGTCGGGTTGGATGGCGTACGGCGGCGGATGGCCGGCGTTGACGATCTGGATCTCCCCGTCGGCGGGGTTGGTCACGACGGCGACCATCGTGATGAAGGAGCTCATGTCGAGATGCTCGACGAAGTAGTCGTTGAGCGTCTGCATCAGCTCCACCACGCTGGCCCCGGCGGCGAGCGAGGCGTGGACGATCGCGTGCACCTCGGCGCTGATCAGCGCCGCGCCGAGCCCCTTCCCGACCACGTCGGCGATGAGCAGGCCGGCCTGCTCGTCCCGTGTCCGGATCACATCCACGTAGTCGCCGGCCACCCATCGACAGGGGTCGAACCCGATCGCGATCTCGAGCCCGGGCACGGCGGGCGTCTCGGTGGACATCCGCATCTGCAGCTCGCGCGCCCGGGCCAGCTCCCGCTCGACGGCGGCGTGGGCCTCGGCCTGTCGCCGCGCGGCGACCTCCGTCTCCACTTGCTGGTAGGTCTGGGCGACCAGGGTCACCAGCGCGAGCCACTCCGCGGTGCCGTACTCCACGGGGAAGACCACGTAAAGGAGGTCCATGTAGTCCTCGGCCGTTCGGAGCGGCGAGGCCACCGCGGACATGGGCCGACGCTCGGGGGGGAGGGACACGTGGACTCGTTCCCCTCCGTGTCCGTCGGAGATATTCGTGGCCAGCGCTGGCGTGCCGGATTGCTGGACCGACCGAAGCAGGCTGCGCGAGAGATATAGCTGGCTCCGCTCGTCGTTGCTCGCCGTTTCGCAGAGGAACTGCGGGTTGGGCTCGCCGTCGGAGGGGGCGACCCGCAGCGCCACGGCCACCTCGCCGCGGAAGTCCTCGCCCACCATGAAGCGGCAGAGCTGGTGGAGCCGCTCCCGCACGTCGTCGATGTGGGTGAGCTGCTGCGCCAGGTGGGTGAGGGCGACCACGTGGCGCGACTCGAGCTTGGTGGCGCTCGCGTCGTCGAGCGACCGAAGGTCCTCGACGTCGAAGGGGTTGGTCGGCGTATCGCTCCCCTCGGCGACGCCCATGGGGGTGGGCTCGTCGAGGGCGTCGCGGACGAGCAGCTTCAGGAAGAACGGCCCGACCCGGATCGTGTCCCCCGGTGCGAGCACCCGCTCCTGAACGGGCTCGCCGTTGACCTGCGTTCCGTTGTGGCTGCCGAGGTCGCGGAGGAACCACCGTCCGAAGGGGTCGCGTGTGAGCTCGGCGTGGTGCCTGGAGACCGCCCGTGAGCTCAGCCGCACGGACGCCTCGGGCGATCGACCGAGGCTCACCTGTTGACGGGTCAACGGCACCTTGCTGACGGCGATATCCGGACCGGAGATCTGCAGATAGGCGGTGGCGTCCGGGGTGGGCTCGCTGTTCCCTTCTGACCTCGCTCGTGTCATCGATTCCCCCCGTCGGGTCGCTTCAGGCGAGACCCGTGTGGATCTCCCCTCTTCATAACAGCGATTATAACAACCGATGGGAAGAAATGGAGAGGAACGCCCGCCGCGTGATCGCCGCCGGCTCTACAATTCCTCTCCCCGACGGTTCACCCGCGTGGACCCGACCTGGATCGAGACGGGGGTGACTCCCTCGGGCAGCGTGGAGAGGACGCGCAGGAGCTCGGCCTCGGCGTCGACGCCTTCCACGATGCCCAGACCGCTGACGAAGCCCTCGCCGTCGCACATTGCGATCAGCCGTCCCACCCACTGCTCGGGCCGTCGCCCCGCCGGCACCCGTCCGTGGAAGGGGTGATCCGCCAGCGAGAGAGGGTGGGCCCGTCCTCCCGCCAACGCCTCGCGAAACCGTCTCGTGCGATATTCCCGTCGCCGGTCGAAGTCCCGCGTCTCGGCCGCGTCCGAGGCCGTCAGGCGATGGACGACCGGCCGTGGCCGGCGGTCGAAGGGACGGAGCACGGGCTCCAGCTCGCGATCCCGCTGGATCGCCACGACGTGGTCCGGCCGGAGCAGGTCGATCGTCTGCCACTGGAACTCCCTCGCGACCTCGCCTCGGATGAAGCCGGCGGAGTCGAGGACGACACGGTCGCCACCGATCGCGGCGGCCTTCTCGTCGAGCCGCTTGATGCCGGTGAGCGTCTGAAGGAGGTGGCCCACCGGCGAGGTGGACCCGACGAGCCGCATCCAGGTC
>CAZQQP010000186.1:5077-9052 GCA_964595475.1 uncultured Planctomycetaceae bacterium
GACCCGTCCGGATCGGCCATCGCGACCGTGGCCGGCGCCCCCACTTCGGACTGACCGGAATCGCAGTCGATTCGCGCCGTTCGCGCTTCTCGCCCGAGCCGACCGACCAAGAAGCGGACGAGGGTCGTGGCACCCGTGTCCGTGTCCCCGACCACATAGATGCGGCACGGCGTCGCTTCACTCCCGAGCCGCTCGACGAGCCACTCCCATGCGGCCTCCACCTTCACGCCCGATCGTATGGGCCGCGGGCCCGGAGCGGCCTTGACGACCGGGGAGCCCGGGCGGATCATACGTAGTGTGATAGACGGGTCGGAAAGGAGGCGTACCATGGTTCACCGTGGGGTTTCGCTGACCTCCGTGACTGGAGCCGCGGTCGGCGTGGCGCTTCTTCTCGGTGCGAGCACGCCGGCCCAGGGCGACGAGCGGGTGCGGCTTCACATTCGGTTCCGGACGCCGGCGAGGCACGGGCCCATCCACCACCATCCGTTCCCCCACGGCGACCTGCACCACCACCAGGCCCATGAGTGGGACCGGCTGAGGCGACACCAGCGTGGTGAGAACCGGCGGCTCGACCGACACCAGCGGCGCGAGCACCACCGCTTGGATCACCATCAGGATCGCGAGTTGCGTCAGCTTCGCCGGCATCAGCGTCGCGAGCGGCGGCATCACCCGCCGAGCCCGAGCCTTCGCCGTCACCAGCTCCGCGAGCGGCGGCGGCTCCGGGAGCATCAGGCGGGTGAGAACCACGAGCTCCGGCACCATCAGCGTCACGAGGATCGGGATCTCTTCCGCCACCAGTTGCGGGAGGAGCGCTCGCTGGAGCATCACCAGCACCACGAGTGGGACTGGGTCGGACATTGAGCCGCGGCCGCTGTGAAGGAGAGGTCCGATGGGCCGATACCGCATCTCCAAAGGGCTGCTAACAACCGCGCTGTTGCCCGTCGTTTTGATGGCGGGCGGCTGCTACACGAGCGGCGCGATCACGACGACGAGCTACCACTACCACGAGCCACCGCACGCCCATTACGACTCGCCGGACTACCACCACTTCGACGGGTACCACTTCTACGACGGCCATCCCCACGGGGACCTGGCGTACGGCCATCACGGCCACCACTGGTGACGCGTCAGGTCAACCCCCGCCGCAATCGCGCCGGGCTCGGCGCGATTCGCCCGTAGCGCCGCGGGCTGGGGCTATGCCCGCGTGCGCCCCCCTGTTATGATCCTCGCGAGGCAGGGTGGACGGCCGCCGCACGCTGACGGGCTGCCTTCGCTGCGGTCAATTGTCCCGTCCACCGAGCACACTGCCCCTGAGAGCTCCTCGCACAACGGAAACTCCCGATGAAGCGTTGCCTCGTCGTCGCGGTCGTCGTGACCTTCTCCACGGCTTTTGGCGGCCGCCTGCCCGAGGGTGTGGAGGACACACAGCCGGGCGACGCCCGCCCCGCGCCGCCACCGATCGCCCGCAAGCGGATGGAGCCTCCGCCGGGCTTTTCCGCGACGCTCTTCGCGGGCGAGCCCGACGTCGTCCAGCCCATCGCGTTCGCCATCGACGACCGAGGCCGGCTCTGGGTGGTGGAGAATTTCTCCTACCCGAACTGGAAGAAGAAGTCGGGCGACGACCGCGTCGTCATCTTCGAGGACACCGACCACGACGGGCGCTTCGACAAGCGCAAGCGCTTCTGGAGCGGGTCCAACCTCACCGGCATCCAACTGGGCTTCGGCGGGGTCTGGCTCTGCGCCACGCCGAACCTCCTGTACATCCCCGACCGCAACCGCGACGACAGGCCGGACGGCCCACCGCAGACGGTCCTGACCGGCTGGAATGACGAGAAGGTCGCCCACAACGTCTTCAACGGGCTGACGTGGGGGCCGGACGGCTGGCTCTACGGCTGCCACGGCATCCAGGCGGAGTCGCGCGTGGGGAAGCCGGGGACTCCGAAGGAGGAGCGGACCCGTCTCAACTGTGCCATCTGGCGATACCACCCGACCAAGGAGACCTTCGAGGTCGTCGCTCACGGCACGACCAACTCGTGGGGACTCGATTTCAACCGATACGGAGCCGGCTTCTTCACGAACAACGTGGTCGGCCACCTCTGGCACCTGATCCCGGGCGCCCATTACGAGCGGATGCACGGCACGGACTACAACCCGCACCTTTACGGCCTTCTTTCCGCCTGCTCCGACCACCTCCACTACGCCGGCGACACCTGGTCGAAGGCCACGGGCCGCCCGGAGGACAAGCGACGGGGCGGAGGCCACTCCCACGCGGGGGCCATGATCTACCTCGGCGACGATTGGCCGGACCGCTACCGCGGGTCGATTTTCATGAACAACACCCACGGACATCGGGTGAACCGCGACGTCCTCGAGCGTCGTGGCTCCGGCTACGTCGCCCGCCACCGCGACGATTTCCTCCTGTCGAGAAGCAAGTGGTACAAGGGTGTGGAGCTGAAGGAGGGCCCGGACGGCGGGGTCTACATCCTCGACTGGAACGACGCGGGTGAGTGCCACGACAACGATGGGGTTCTCCGCAGCTCCGGGCGGATCTACAAGGTCACCTACGGCCGCACCCGCCCGGCCCGGACGGACCTCCGCCGCCTGAGCGACGGCCGCTTGGTCGCGCTTCAGACCCACCGAAACGTGTGGTTCGGCCGCCACGCCCGCCGCATCCTCCAGGAGCGGGCGGCCCGCGGCCGGTCGCTCGACAAGGCCCGCGACCGGCTCCGCGAGCTGGTCGACGAGGCGGGGAAGGTCACGCATCGGCTCCGGGCGCTTTGGGCACTGCATCGGACGGGCGGGGTCGGGGAGGACCGCCTCATGTCCCTTCTTCAAAGCGACGTCTCCCATCTCCGGGCGTGGGCGATCCGCATCGAGCTGGAGGACAAGAAGGCGTCCGCCCGGCTGCTCGACCGCTTCGCCACGATGGCGAAGTCGGACCCGTCCCCGCTGGTCCGGCTCCACCTCGCGGCGGGGATGCAGCGCCTCCCCACTTCCAAGCGCTGGGCGATCGCGGAGGGTCTCGCCACGCACGGCGAGGACGCGGACGACCCGAACATTCCCCTCATGATCTGGTACGGAATCGAGCCCGCCGTCCCGCAGGATCGCCGGCGGGCCCTCTCCCTCGCCGAAGCCACGGAGATTCCGCTCCTCCGCCGCTTCATCGCGAGACGCCTTGCGGAGAGCGGGAAGAAGTGAGGCGAGCGGTGGACCCCTCCGCTGCCGGCAAGCTGTTCCCTTCGCCGCGGAGACGACTGTCCGAGCAGCGCGAGGGAGCCACGACGGAGACGACGAGGAGGGAGGTGAATCCTCGCTGGCGCTTGTGAGTCCGAGCGACCGGGCCCGCACGCCTCCCGCGTCGGGCCGCCCCGGACAGATTGTGAGGCGCAGAAAAAAGGGCGGCCCGTTCCCGGGGCCGCCCCTTATGCAAGCGAGGGCGTCGGAACACACGGAACCGGACGCGACACAGCTCCGTCCGCGTCACCTGCTGAACTGGATCTTGGGCAGCTTCTCGAGGGTGGGGAACTGATAGGGCCCGTTGTTGCCGGAGAGCAGCTCCGGAGTCGTGGTATACCACGCCTTGGACACGGCGTGGCCGTCCACGTACCCCTGATTCATCTTGCCGAGGTGGGCGATATTGGGCGTGAGCTGACCTCCGCTCTGGGCGATCGAAGTGCTGAAGCGCTTCCCGTAGAACTCGCCGCCCGAGAGCGTTGTGACGCTCCCCGAATCGAACGTGAGGATCGTCTCGCTGGGGAACTGATTGTTGACGTTGGTGAGATGCCAGGGGTTCAGCGTCACCGGCGCGGCGCCCGCGTGTCTGTTGGGGCTGTCCTCCCACTCCACCGGCGGCCAACCGTGGCCGGGGGTCGTCCCGGGCTTGATGGTGTTCCAGCTGTAGGAGCTCCAGACCCAGTCGTCGCCTTTCTCGGTCTTGAGCATCTCGTTCTGGGTGAGGCCGTCCTTGGGATCCAC
>CAZQQP010000187.1:0-7399 GCA_964595475.1 uncultured Planctomycetaceae bacterium
CGGAGACCCGGTTCGAGAAGGGCACGTACCACTGGCGGGTCCGCGGCGAGAACCGCGCCGGCGAGGTGGGGGGTTGGAGCGAGTCCTGGAGCTTCACCGTGGACATCACGGACCACACCCCGCAGCCGCCGGTCCGGCCCATCTCCCCGGAGAACCCGATGTTCGTCGGGACCAAAATGCCCTCGGCCTTCGTCGAGGGCCTGGACGAGCGCTGGCCCGACGCCCTCGAGAGCATGGTGGTCCGCGAGAAGGCCGGCTACAAGCCCGGTGAGGAATTTCCTATTCCCACCCTCATCAAGTTCGGGAAGGGCGGGAAGATCAACCTCCCGCGGCTGGAGCACGCCTACCGCAGCTCGGACAACGTGATCGGCTTTCTCTTCCGCGAGTACGGCATCAACGAGGAGTACCTCCGCCCGGCGCTGACCCTCGGGGCCATCCACGGCCGATACGCGGGCACGCTGAACATCGGGTGGGACCTCGGCCTGGATAGCTGGCTGTCCGAGGAGTACTACGACCTCCTCGAGCAGTACGCGGAGTACATGCTTCCCATCCAGAAGCTGACCAACCGCCGCTTCCCCCTTCCCCGGATCCTGACGCCCGCCGGGGCGTACCTGACCGGCCGCATCGGGAACTTCGGTGTGGAGACGGAGTGGGGAACCGCCTGGGCCATTACGGGGTGGAACCGCTCCGCGAAGGGCGACATCGGGATGACCACCCGTCCGCTGAACTGGACCTCGCCGCTGGTCACCGGCGTGCTCAGCGGCGCCAACGTCTACCGCCTCGAGGCCGTGGCGAAGAACCGCTACATGAGCGCCTGGCACGACGGGTGGGACGGCTACGCCCCGCTCTGGGAGCGAGCGCTCGCCCCGCTCCTCGTCGACATCAAAAAGCACGAGATGGTGCCCACCCGACAGGAGATCCTCGACAAGGTGCAGGTGGCGATGGCCACCCGCCGGCGCCACGGGGTGAAATCACCGGGGTCGCAGGAGACGTTCTTCCCCAATCGCATCCTCGGTGCGCTCCACGGCCTGCCCACGGACGGCGTGCCCCTCGAGCACGTCTTCGAGAACCAGTGGATCCCCGACTCGGCCGACCATTACATGGTGCCGATCCTTCCCTCCTACCTCACGAAAGAGGAGAAGAAGCGCTTCCCCCACATCCTGAAGCCGTGGAAGTTCGACCATCCGAAGGACGCGGTCGACTACGCCGGCCAGTTCTATCCGCCCGATCGCAGCGAGGCGTACGCCACGCTCGTCGGCGACACGGGCGTGGTGGTCAACGGCATCGACGAGCGGCGGGACCCGAACGCCGGTCCCCAGCGATTCCGCCTGGCCCTGACCAAGGGGCCGGTCGAGTCGGTCCGCGGCGAGGTCAACTGGCAGGCCTACATCCTCATGAAGCAGAAGGCCGCGAGCCTCTTCCTCCACGCGAACAACCACGTCGTGAACTACACGGAGATCGCGCTGAAAAGCCGAAGCGGGAAGAAGCTGTCCGTGGACGTCCGCCCGGCGACGGCGATGACGTCGAAACAATGGGACGCCGAGTCCGCCATGCTGCGGCTCCGCCTGAACCATCACGAGGGTGCCGACCGGGTCACGATCACCCGCGAGTAGCACCGGGCGGCACGCGTCCGAGCCGGACGGCGAACGCGAGCGAGTTCACGAGGCCCGAGGCGACGCGCCGATTCGGCCGCCGCTCTCGGAGTGCGAGCCCGAAGGAGAACACCGATGAACCGAGCACGACACCTCGCCGCGGTTCTCGTTCTCGCCGCCGTCGCCTTCCCCGCCGGGGCGGAGACGGACGGCAGCGGGAAGAAGACGCTCGTCTTCGTCGGCTATCCCGACCCGTCGGAGTTTCTGATGGCCAAGGTCCTCCGCCGGGTGGGGGACGCCTACGAGAAGCGACACCCCGAGGTTCGTGTGGATGTCGAGACCGGGGTGGGCTACCTCGCGGCGCGGGAGATGGTGCTGGAAGGGAAAGCCACCGCCATGATGATCAGCGAGCTGCTGAACGAGCCCCGGGCGTACCAGACCCAGCACTCCGTCTCGGGCGCCCACGCGACCTACAAGCTGAAGCTGAACCACTTCCTCCCGGTGGCCGCCCGGATCATCCGCAGTCGAAAGGAAAAGCTCGCGGAGATGCGGCTGGGCGTCGCGACGCATCGAATCTCGGACGCGCTGCGTCGCTTCCTGGACTTCTTCGGCACGAAGGCGGCCGAGAAAGCGGTTTCCGACATCCGACACCTCGAGCTGACCCAGCCGGCGACGCGCCCGAAGAAGATCAAGGAGGTCGTCTACAAGCGCCGGAAGGTCACCCTGAAGAGCCCCATCCTCGCGTACTGACCGCCGGGCGTCTCGGCCCGGCTCCTTGATGGGTCGGAGACCGTCACGGTCGGGTCGCCCGAGCTCGCTCCGCGGACGATCGCCGGGCTCGCCGGTCGAAGTTGCACCGCGGGCTCGTGGCGACAGGCGGCCGTCGCTTCTGGCCTCTGGGATGTCGGCGCTACAATTACGATTTGTCGCGGCCTTCCGCTCCTCGCTCGAGTGCGGAGGCCGGCGCGGCGAGACCGGACGACTCTCTATGACCGATAGCTCGATGGCTCAGGCTAGCGCCCCCGCCCCGCTCCCGATGCCCGCGTCCTCACGACCCCTCCGCGTGAATTGGCGCTATGCGCTCACCGTCGGCGTCGTGCACCTGCTGGCCCTTCTGGCGGCGTTCCCTTCGCTGTTCAGCTGGACGGGCCTCGTCCTGCTGCTGGTGGGCACCCACGTCTACGGCCAGGCAATCAACATCGGCTACCACCGTCTTCTCAGCCACCGCAGCTTCCGCGTCCCCAAGTGGCTCGAGCACGCCATAGTCTGGGTGGGGCTGACCTGTCTGGAGGACACGCCGGGCCGCTGGGTGGCGACCCACCGCTACCACCACACGGAAGCGGACGAGGAGGAGGACCCCCACAGCCCGCTCGTCAGCTTTCTCTGGGCCCACCTCGGGTGGTTGTTCATCCGGAACGCGCGGGTGGACGACCTCGGCTTCTACGAGCGGTACGCCCGCGACATCCTCCGCGACCCCTTCTACATGCGGCTGGAGCGGCGGCCGCTGACCATCTTCTATGCCTACGCTGTCCACGCCGCGGCCTACTTCGCGGCGGGCTTTGCCGCCGGGTGGTTCACCTCGGGCGGCGACGTCGCCGTGGCCGCCCAGTTCGGCGGGAGCCTGCTTGTCTGGGGCGTCTTCCTCCGGACCGTGCTGGTCTGGCACATCACCTGGTCGGTCAACTCGCTGACCCACCTCTTCGGCTACCGCAGCTACGAGACCGGCGAGAACAGCCGGAACAACTGGCTGGTGGCGCTGCTCAGCGTCGGGGAGGGCTGGCACAACAACCATCACGAGGACCCCGCGAGCGCGTCGGTCCAGCACCGATGGTGGGAGGTGGACGTGAGCTGGTACGAGATCGAGCTGCTCCGCGGGCTCGGCCTCGCCTGGAACGTCACTCCGCCCAAGCACCGTCGCCGGCGATATCGATCACGGAGCGGCTCCTCCGCTGAGCCGGACGAGGCTGTCACGAGCGGGCCGGCGTCAAGGTGAACTGCATCACGTTGATGTGGCCGCTGCGGAAGTAGCGGGCGCACCCCTCCAGATACCGCATGTAGGTGTTGTAGATCTCCTCGCCGGCGAGCTCGACCGCTCGGTCCCGGCGGTGGCGGAGGCTCTCCGCCCACGTCTCGAGCGTCCTCGCGTAGTGGGTTTGGAGCGACTGGGTTCGCTCGACGTGGAAGCCGGCCTCCTCCGCGTGGCTCGAGACGACCTCCGGAGGCACGAGCTGGCCGCCGGGGAAGATCTTCTTCTGGATGAACTTCGCGAAGAGCACGTCCTCGTGGCTCACCGGGATGCCGCGGGTCCGCAGCGTGGCGGCGTCGGGCATGACGATGGTGTGCAGGAGCATCCGCCCGTCCGACGGGAGGAGCTTCCGACAGCGCTCGAAGAAGGCGGGGTATCGCGCCCGCCGGAAATGCTCGAAGGCGCCGATGCTGACGATGCGGTCCACCGGCTCGTCGAGCTCCTCCCAGCCCATCAGGCGAACGTCCGCGTGGGTGGGGACGTCCGCGAGAGCGGCCGCGGCTCGATCACGCTGGTTCCGGCTGAGCGTCAGCCCGACGACGTCCACGCCCCACCGCTCCGCGGCACGCCGCATGGTGGAGCCCCACCCGCACCCGATGTCGAGCAGCCGCAGGCCGGGGCGAAGGTCGAGCTTGCCAAGCGTCAGGTCGATCTTGGCCCGCTGGGCCTCCTCCAGCGACATGTCCGGCCGCTCGAAGTAGGCGCAGCTATACGTCATCGACGGGTCGAGGAAGAGCTCGAAGAAGGCGTCCGACAGGTCGTAGTGAGCCTGGACGTCCTGGTAGAAAGGTGTGCCCGTGCTCATGGATGACCCCCGTTTCGATGAACGACTCTGACGGTAGCCGTCCCACCCCACCCGACCAAGGCGGACATCTCGGCTCGCGGCCCGGCCGGAAACCACCCGCGGCCCACCGGCCATCTCGGAGCTCCACGCCGCCGGGCGGCGGAACGCCGCGCCGCTTGCGTATCGAATGGCGGAAAATGACACTCACTCGACACAGCATTCGTGAACAGGAGTGAAAATGGACGACGAGCGATGCGATACGTGCCGGTTCTGGCTCCACGACGAGGCCAACTCCGGCGAGTGCCATCGGTATCCGCCCCGTGCGGGCCGCCGGGGGCCCAGCCGCTTTCCGGTGGTCACGGGGGACACCTGGTGTGGCGAGTGGCAGCCGCCGCGGAAGAGGGTCGAGGCTGCGGACCGTCCCGAATGACCCACGTCTACGGCGGAGAGGCCGGGTGAGCCGACCAAGCGAGAGGCGAACCCGCGAGAGGACCAGCCGGAGGCGGCCACGCCAGAGGACGTCGCCCCGTGCAGCTCGTGGACCGCCGCGACGGGTGACCCCTCCGTGGCATTCGAGGCCCGGTGGGCGAGTCGGCGGGGCCATGGGTCGGAGAACCGCCCGCGTGGTCCGTGACGCCGTGAACTGAGCGCAGGGATCGCCAAGGGTCAGCCTGGCTTGGGTGGAACGGGCAAGGACGTCCGCGGCCTTGCCCGTGCCGGCGGGCTCCGTCGAGCCGGACCAGGCGCCCATCGAGCCATCGTTACGCAAACTCCGCCCCCGCGAGACGCGACAGGCAGTCAGTTCACGGCGGCGTGTGCCACGCGTCGGTGGGGTCCCCTCCCGCTGCCCGGCTCGACGCTTACTCCTCCTCCACCCATTGGCGGTAGAGCTCAGCGAGGTTCGCGTCCTCCGGTGAGCCCGCGTGGAGCACCACGCGATAGCGCAGCTTGACGGACTCCCCGGCCGCCAGTTTCCAGGGCTCCTCGAGAAAGTTGAACGGCGACGGCGAGAGGTGGCCGTAGTCGCGGGTGAACCAGACCGGCCGCCACGGGTTGTCCGGATGGGTCATCACCGCGATGCCCTCGACGGTGTCCGGCTGGCGACGGCGGGGGCCGTAGTAGCCGCACCACCGGGCCTCCTTGCCGTAGGTTCCCTCGGCCCCGCGGCCGCCGTCGGCGTTGTAGAGGGGGCCGCCGTAGGTGGGCGAGATGTCCGCCGCCGCCCGGATGGCGAACAGCGAGTGCTTCGCTTCCTCGATCGTGATCGGCTGCTCGGCGACGAGCTCGAGGTCCGCGTCGATGAGCCAGCGACGGTTGTCCACCAGTGTGACGGTGAACCGCCGCTCGTCGTGGAGCGGCGACGGCGCTCCCTTCCGCTCCCACTCGCAGCGATCCGTGAACGCGATTGACCGCTCGGAGCGTTTCACCACCTTGCGGCGCTCCGAGCGGATGCGTCCGTCGTCCAGCGACCCGTGCCAGTAGTTGCCGCCGTGGAGCGGGTCGAGGCCGAGCCACAGCCCGCGGTGGTGCGGGTAGGGAAGGGAGGACTCGGTCGTCAGCGAGAGGCCCGACGCCGGCCCGGCGACCGGGTAGAAGTATGGAAACTTCTGCGTCGGGTGGGCGCGATACACGGTCAGCGGCATGTTGTCCCGACGGAACTGCACGCGGTGGTGATTGTCATAGACGGTGAGGCCCTTCGCCTCGGGCACGGGCCTCTCGAAGTCGCGCCCGACGGCGGTCGGCCCGGCCCAAGCGGCCACGCCGAGCGCCGCCGCGCGCCGGAGTGCTTGTCGGCGATCCATCCGCTCCGCCGTGTGCTTCTCTTCAACTGGGTTCATCCGTCGGGCGCTCCTTTCCGCGAGTGCATCTCGAAAGGCGTCGGCGGATCGGCCGTCCCGATCGATTGCGGCCGAGCCCTCCGTTGGTTTGCCACCGGTCAGCCGCTCGTGTCGGGACCGCTGTCGTCCTCGGGGAAATTGTCCTCCACCCGCCGCGGCCGTCCGCGAATCCGGTCAACCACGCGGGCGACGTTCCCCGAGACGGCGTAGTCGACGAGCGTGGCCCTCTCGCTGTTCCGGCTCAGCACGATGCCCCGCTCCACGTCGGGCGCGTAGACGTTGGAGACCCGCAAGCCGGAGAACGTTCGCTTCTCACTCAAGCGATAGACCAGGCCGGCGCTGAGGCCGCCCGAGCTACGAAGCGTCAGCCCGTCGACGAGCGCGTGATCGGAGTTCGTGAGCTCCATCGCCGCTCCCTCGTGCTCGCTTGCGGCGATCGTCACGTCGCGCACGGTCACCCCGTCGCAGTTTCCGATCGTGACGGGTGGGAACTTCTTCGGGTGGTCCTCCACGCGCAGCCCGGTGAGCGTCAGTTGGTCGGTGTGCGTGATCTTGATCGCTCTTCCACACCGCTGCGCCGTGACGTTCCGCACGGAGAGGTTCGAGTGGCCCAGATCGTCGTTCCACGTGGTGACCGCCAGCTTGCAATCCACCGCCACGATGCCTTGCAATCGAACATCCGTGTTCACGTGGCGCTCGGCCCCTCCGTGGTCCTCCACGGAGACCGCGTAGACGCAGTCCTCCGCGTAGATGTTTCGGGCGACGACGTTCTGGCAGCGTCGGCGATCTCCAGGGCGCCCCTGATGTCGCTGCCGTAGGCGCGGATGTTCTCGACGATGACGTTGCGGGCCTTGGGCTTCCGCCCCACCAGCGAGATCGTATCCGGGTGGAGGTTGCGCCCGACGATGCTGCGGACCAGCCCGGAGTGGATCTCCCCCTGGATCCAGACGCCGTCCCGCTGGCAGTCCGATACGCGTCCGTTGCGGATCACGAACCCGCCGCGGCGGGCGACCACGGGGACGGCCCCTCGCTCGCCGTTGCCCACGATGTTGAAATGGGAGACCTCCACGCCGCGCGAACGGATGATCACGCCGTGGTGGGCGTGACCCTCGGGGATCTTCGCCCTCAGCCCCCGCAGCGTCAGCGGCTTGTCGACGAC
>CAZQQP010000187.1:7409-7756 GCA_964595475.1 uncultured Planctomycetaceae bacterium
GCTCGCGGAGGACCAACCGCCGCTCGCCGCTGCAGGTCACGGTGGCGTGCGGCTTGGCCTCCCGCACCCGCTTGCGGAGGGACGCGGCGTCTGGCGACTCCGGGTCCACGGCGCGCTCGCCGACGGCGAGGACAGCCGGCGCCAACCCCACGACACCGGCCGCGACGACCCCCCAAATCCCGGTCGTTGAAAACCGAGGGCTCGCTCTCCACGGACTCCACGGACAAAATATGCGGCCACCTTTCCGGGCTCGGATCACTCGAAAACCGGGCGACAAACTCCGCCGCTCGTCAACTCCGATGCAATGTAAGGGTCTGTCTTGCGTACCGCAACCGACGAAGTGTCTC
>CAZQQP010000187.1:7766-8968 GCA_964595475.1 uncultured Planctomycetaceae bacterium
GTCCACTCGGCGACTGGAGCGCCGCGGAGGGCCCGGGCCGAGAACACCTTGAGCCCCGAACAGCCGGCAGCACCCTGTGGCAGAAGGGTGCAGGGCCGCCCTCGCCCCAAGCGAGGGGCACCTACGCAAATTCCGAAGCACCAAGAAGACAGGATGAGCCGTCAACGACTTCCGCTACGACCGGGTGTTCCCCCGGGCGTTTCGGTACATGCCGACTGGCGGGAGGACCACCCCTATCAACAGCCGCGTCACGTGCACAGGGCGGGCGCCACGGTGCTCCGCGTGGGCGCGGAAAGCACGGTGAGGCTGCGGAACCCGAGCGTCCACCATTTCGAGTTTCGCGCAGGGGAGCACGAGACCACCACGGTCATGGCCTTCCTGTTCGCGGGGCCCCGGCACCACGTGACGCGGGTGTGACGAAGCTATCAGCCGCACGGCTCCCGTCAGGATCCGGTCACCCTCGAGAACGTCCGGAGCGATCGAGACGAGCGTCGGAAAGGAGACCAAGACGAGCGCCGGAGGGTTAGCCCGGGCATTCACACAATCTACTGGCTCGGCAGGAGCTTCGTCCTCCCGCACCGCCGCTCGCCACTTCATGTTGTCAGTGAGACAACCCCTGCTTATGCGCCGCGCCGGCACCGGGGGCCTCCTCCGGCTCGCTGGCGGCGGAGCTGAGCGTCTCGGCGGTGTCGACCAGGGCGTCGAGGCGGCGCTTGATACCCCGCTGAGTGGCGGGCATCTCGCTATGTTCGATGGCCAGGACCTGGTCTTCCAGAGCAAGCTTCGAGGGCCGCCGGCTCAATATGGTTAAAAGCATGTGAAGGGCCGGAGGATCGCCCCCTTGATTGGACAGGTGGATCAGCCGATCGACGACACCGGGCCGGTCGAGCAGCGCCCGGACCGAGTCCGGATCGTCCCCCTTCACCGAGAAGGCCTCGTCGAAATCCGGTCGGCCGACCTGGATGTCCTGGGCGCCGAGGAGCTCCCCGATCTGCGAGATGAGCCCCTTTCCCCGGATGGCGAGGGAGTGGGGCACGCCTTCCACTCGGGTTTCGTACACGGTGCAAAGCTGTTGGTGGTCCCCGCTTCCCCGTGTGATCGTCCGGATCGTCACCGGCCTCCGCTGGTGCTTCCCGTCCATCCGGAGGTGGCCACTCAACCCGCCTCCGAGGTCGAGGTCGACGCCCTGGGCCGATGCGAAC
>CAZQQP010000188.1:0-2456 GCA_964595475.1 uncultured Planctomycetaceae bacterium
CAAGCTGAAAGGGCCGTCGGAGCGAGCGGCGGAGCACCGGGCCACCTTCCAAGCCGTTCTCGAGAGCGTCCGGACGCGGGACCCCGCCAAGCTCAACAAGAAGCGAAAGGCGTGGCTGAGCAACGGACGGGCGTGGCGGAGGCGGCTCACCGTCGACCGCCTCCACGCGGCGGTGGGGAACACGCGATCCGCACGCCTCGTGGAGGACGGCCGCGACGTCGGTCGTCTTTGGATCAAGTCCGAAGTGGCGACCGTCCACGGCAAGTCGGGCGTGCGGGTCCGGGTGCGCTCCCAAGTCGTGAGCGACAGCGCGGTGGTGGACGCGGAGCGGTGGTGCTTCCTCGCCGACGACAATACGCGGGAGCTGTGGACCATCCGGACCACGCGGCGGCCGCGGAGCAACCAGGAGTCCTCCCAGGGGTCGGCGCCCACCATGGTGCAGAAGGGCATTCGCATCGACGACCAGATCGAGGTGACGATTCGCGGTCCCAAGGGGAAGGACACGCGGAACTACGAGAAGCCGCCGTACTACCTCTCCCAGGTGGAGGCGTACCTGCTGCCCCGCCTCCTCCCGAAGGACCGGCCCGCCACATACGGCTTCTACTGGTACAACTCCCAGAAGCAAACCATCACGATGCGGACGGACCGGGTGATCCCCGTCCCCGACGGCTGCCGCATCGAGACGCGGGCCCGCCTCAACGCCCCGCCGCAGGAGGCGCTCTACACCGACGAGGGCGAGCTCAAGAAGAAGACCCTCCCCGGCGGGCGGAAGGTCCTCCCCGCTCCCATCTCCCGCATCCGGGAGCTCTGGCCGAACTCCTCTCGGCTCCCCCGGCGCTGACGACAGGCGAACAGCGACCGGGGGGTCGACCGATTTGCAACCGACCCGCCCCCCTTCTATTCTGCGGGCTCCTCGCCGGCGGCCGCCTCGTCGCGCCCCTCTTCGTGAATAGCGATCGGAAAAGGATTCATGGCGAGCATCACCCACGACGCTCAAAGCTTCAGCATCAGCAATCGGCGAGTCTGGCTCGTCAGCGGCTCCATGGACTACGCCCGCGTGCCCCACGAGCTGTGGGGCGAGCGGCTGCGGGCGGCCCGCCAGGCGGGGCTGAATTGCATCGAGACATCCGTGTTCTGGAACCTGCACGAGCCCTACCCCGGGGCGTTTCGGTTCGAGGACAATGTGAACCTCCGTCGCTTCGTCGAGCTGATCGGCGAGGAGGGAATGTATTGCATCCTCCGGATCGGCCCGTACGTCGGCGCCGGGTGGGACATGGGGGGTCTCCCCGCCTGGCTGTACGGCATCGCGGGCATCCGGCTGCGGCAGAGCAATCCTCCCTTCCTCCAGGCCGTCGCCCGCTTCCTCGACGCGGTCATGGGACAGGTGGGCGACCTGCAGGTCAGTGCGCCGAACGGCGGGCCCATCCTCCTGGTTCAGAACGAGAACGAGTGGTTCTGTCGGAACGAGGAGCAGGCCGATACGTATCTCAGCGAGATCAACCGCTACCTCCGGGAGAGCGGCTGCACCGTTCCGATCCTCAACAGCAACAACTTCTGGCAGGAGGTGGGCGGCACCATCGACGGGTGGCACGCGGACGACGGGAAGCTGACCGACTGTCGGCAGCTGCGGGTGGCCAGCCCCGACGCCCCGCGGCTGGTGACCTCGCTGCCCACCGGCGGCCACGACGTGTGGGGCGCCGAGCATCCGCCGAGCAAGACGGCGCGGACACTTCTCCGGGCGCTGGCGGAGGTCTCGGCCGCGGGCGCTCAGTTCAACCTTACCCACTTCCACGGCGGGACGAACTTCGGCTTCTGCGGCGGGCGGGAGGTCGACGGCGACGATCGGCTGCTGACCACGAGCCACGACGGGGGAGCCCCGCTGACCGAGGCGGGCAGGCGACGGCCCACCTACGACGCGATCAAGCGGATCGCCACCTTCCTCACCCAGTTCGGATCGCTGATGGGGCACCTCGAGCCCGCCGAGCACCATGCGGTCGCCGGCGACGGCATCTCCGTGGTGCAGCAGAGCGGCGCACGCGGTCAGGTGGTCTTCCTCCTCCGCGACGACGCGATCAAGAAGGAGAGCACGCAGCTCATCACGCCCGAGGGGATCTCCCTCCCCGTCCACCTCGGCAACGACCCCGTGGCGTGGCTCGTCCTCAACGCACGCCTCGACAGCATCGGGACGCTCGACCTGACCAACCTGCGGCCGTGGGCCGTCCTCGCCCACCAGATGCTCGTGCTGTACGGGCCGGCGGGGACCGAGGGCGTGGTGAGCGTGGACGGCACGCTGATTCCGGTCACCGTTCCGACGGCGAACAGCCCCGCGGTCTCCCGCCACGAGCTGACGCCGCACGTGACCATCACGCTCGTCATCCTCAACGAGAAACAAGTGGACGCGGCGTACATCGCGGGGGAGCGGCCGCTGGGGGAGGGTCCGACGCACGGGCCGCTGC
>CAZQQP010000188.1:2466-8921 GCA_964595475.1 uncultured Planctomycetaceae bacterium
GTCGGCGCCAACGGGCTGACCGCCGACGAGACGCCGCTCCGCCGGCGGGGGTTCAACAGTTGCACCGTGGTCCACCCCGACGGGAGCGTGGAGACCAAGCGGTTCGCGAGCCAGAAGCGACCGTCCAACCCGCCCACGCTGCGGGAGTGGGCGTACGCCTCGACGGAGCCGTACGTGCGGGGGACGGCGCCGCGGTACGCGAGCCTCGACGGGCCGAGGAGCCTCGAGGCGTGCGGAGCGGACTTCGGCTACGGGTGGTACTGCATCGGGATCAAGCGGTCGCGGCAGAAGAAGGCCAACATTCTCATCCCGGAAGCGGGCGGGCGGCTCCACATGTTCGTCGACGGGCGGTTCAAGGGCGTGATCGGCACCGGACCCGGCGCCAGCCTCGACGTGCGTCCCGTCGAGCTGCCCGGGCGGGCGAGCCGGGTGGTCTTCCTCGCGGACAACCCCGGGCGGTTCAGCGAGGGCATGGAGCTCGGGCAGCGACAGGGGCTCGCCGGCCATCTCCTCGACGTGAAGCCGACCAAGCTTCCCAAGCCGTCCATCGAGTTCGGGCCGCGAGTGGACCCCTTCCCGCTGAGCGGGTACGTGCCCCGCTGCCACCGCGACGACCGGAGTCCCCGGCGGCGGTACACCTTCGACGTGAGGGTGGGGCGGCGGGGACCGTTGGTCCTCGTGATGCGGGGCAACCGGCCGCGGAGCGTCATCCTCGTCGACGATCAGCCCGTCGCCATCGACTCCGCGGACGGGGTGACCGGGCGGTACATCATCCAGCCGCCCGAGGGGAGCAGCCGGGTGAAGCTGGTGCTCTCGCTCATCGACGAAGCGCAGGAGGGGTTCTCCCCGCTGAACCACGCCACGCTCTACGAGACCGTGGAGAACCTCAGCGAGGAGGCCAACTGGTGGTACGCGCGGTGGGAGAAGCCCGCCGACGAGGCGTTCGGCGCGATGCCCACCCGCACGCCGGCGCTGCCCTGCTGGTACCGGACCACTTTTCCGGCCGCGGACACGTCCCGGCCGCTGTTCCTCCATATCGACGGCATGTCCAAGGGCCAGATCTACCTCAACGGCGCCAACGTGGGGCGGTACTTCGTGGGCACGTCCACCGGCAGCCACGTGCCGCCCCAGAACCGGTACTACCTTCCCGAGCCGTGGCTGCGCACCGACGGCGACAACGAGCTGATCCTCTTCGAGGAGCACGGCAAGGTGCCGAATCAGTGTCGGCTGGTCTACGACGACCACGGGCCGTTCGGCGTGGGAAGCGGGCAGGAGAGGCGGTCGAGCCGGGGCTGAGTCGCCCGAGCGGCTGTCGTGATCGCCCCACCGAGAACCGAACGGCCGGGGCGGTCGGCAACGCACCTCTCCCGGGAGGCCGCGGCGGTCGTCGGGCGTCTCGCCTTGACCCGTCGCTTCCGCGACGTTAACGTCCGCCGAACAGGACGGGTTCCCTTTTCAGAGTCGGAGGCGACGGATGACCCTCAAATTGACACCCAAGCAGCGGGAGATTCTCCTTCTGATCCGCGACGGCCAGCTTCGCTGGGGATACTCCCCCACGCTCCAGGAGATCGCCGACGAGCTGGACGTGAGCAAGGTGACCGTGTTCGAGCACGTGCGGTCCCTCATGGACAAGGGGGCGCTCAAGCGGGATCGGAACCGGGCCCGGTCGCTGGAGCTCACCAAGAAGGCCAAGCTGCCCGACGAGGAGCGGACCACGCGGCTGCCGCTGGTGGGCCGCATCGCCGCGGGCGCGCCGATCGAGGCGATCGAGGATCAGGAGTCGCTCGACCTCGAGGAGCTGTTCACAAGAGGGCAGGGCACGTCCGGGGACACCTTCGTCCTCGAGGTGGAGGGCGACTCCATGATCGACGAGCACATCCGGGAGGGGGACTACGTCGTCTGCCGGCGGACGGCCAAGCCGAGGAGCGGCCAGACCGTGGTGGCGCTGCTCGAGGACGGCGAGGCGACGCTGAAGAAGTTCTATCGGGAGAAGGGGCGGATTCGCCTGCAACCCGCGAACGTGAACTACGACCCCATCTACCCCGACGACTGCCAGATCCAGGGCGTGGTCATCGGCGTGATCCGGGCCTATTAGCGGCCTCCGTCGACGACGGACGCACCCGTAGGCGAACCCCTCGTAGCCGAGCGCGACGAGAGCTCGGACCTGTTTCTTCGTCGCGAGTCTGGGTCGGGAAGATGGACGGGCACGCGGACGACGCGTGCCGTCGGAGCTCCGCCGCCGTCACGGCTGGAGGAAGGGGTTGGTCCGCCGCTGCTCGCCGATCGTGCTCGCCCCCATGTGGCCGGGGTAAATGCGGGTGTCGTCGGGGAGGGTCAGCAGCTGTTCGTGGATGGAGCGGAGGAGGGTCGGCCCGTCCGAGCCGGGGAAGTCCACGCGGCCGATCGCGCCGGCGAAGAGGGCGTCGCCCACCAGCGCCACGCCCTCGTCGGGCTGGTAGAGCGTGATGCCGCCGGGGCTGTGGCCCGGGGTGTGGCGGATCTCGAAGCGGAGGCCGGACAGCTCCAGGACGTCCCCGTGGGCGAGCGTCTCCGTCGGCGCCGGGGCGGCGATCGGAACGTCGATCTGGGCGGAGAGGTTGAGCTGGGGATCGGGCGGGAAGTCCTTCTCCGCCGCGTGGATGAGGATGGGAAGGTTCGGCCAGACCTCGCGGAAGGCGGAGACGCCCGCGATGTGGTCCGGGTGGGCGTGGGTGAGGACCAGCTTGTCGGGAACCAGGGAGCGGTCGCGGAGCGCGCGGAGCATGGGCGTCGGCTCGAAGCCCGCGTCCACCACCCAGCAGCGGGGGTCGCCCTCGCGGTAGAGGACGTAGCAATTGGTCGCCCACGGGCCCAAGGTGTACGTCTCGATGTGGAGGTCGCCGGCCATCGCCCGATGATACCGGGGTGGAGCGGTTGTCTCCCGCCGGCCGCGTCCGTAAGGTAGCTCGCCATGTGTAAGCGAACGGTCACGATCGCCGCGATTGGCATTGCGATTCCGAGCCGGCCGCCCGGTCGGTAGGTGCGGCGATCCGTGGAAGCGGTCCCAACCCTGCCGGCCGGCAGGGTTTTTTTATTGGGTTCGGGCCGACGAGAGGCGGCTATGAGCGAGGAGCCACGCTACGTGGAGATCTACGACACCACCCTCCGCGACGGCGCCCAGGCGGAGGGGGTGAGCTTCAGCGTGCCCGACAAGGTGAAGATCGCCCGCCACCTCGACGACATCGGGGTGGACTACATCGAGGGGGGATATCCGCTGTCCAACCCGAAGGACATGAGCTTCTTCCAGCGGCTCGCGGAGGAGCCGCTGAAGCGGGCCAAGCTCTGCGCCTTCGGGATGACCCGCCGCGGCGGCGTCGCGGCGGAGCGGGATCCCGGCCTCGCGGCGCTGGTGGAGTCCGGGGCGCCCGTCATCACCATCGTCGGGAAGACGTGGGATCTCCACGTCGACGAGGTGCTCCGCGTGGGGCGGGAGGAGAACCTGGACATGATCCGCGAGTCCGTCGCCCACTGCCGGGCGGCGGGGCGGGAGGTCATCTACGACGCCGAGCACTTCTTCGACGGATACCGGGCGAACCCCGAGTTCGCGGTGGAGACGCTCCGCGCCGCGGTGGACGGCGGCGCCGACCGTCTGGTCCTCTGCGATACCAACGGCGGCTCGCTTCCGTCGTGGATCGACCAGGTGGTCGCCGAGGTGCAACGGACCCTCGGCGACGGGGCCATCGGCATCCACCCCCACGACGACAGCGGCGTGGCTGTCGCGAACGCGCTGGCCGCCGTGACGCGGGGCGCGGACCAGGTGCAGGGGACCATCAACGGCATCGGGGAGCGGTGCGGCAACGTGGACCTGACCACCGTCATCGCCAACCTCCGGCTGAAGATGGGGCTGTCGTGTCTGGGCGACCCCGACGGGCTGGCCCACCTGACGGAGACCAGCCGCTTCGTCTACGAGGTGGCCAACATGAACCTGCGGGAGAAGCAGCCCTACGTGGGGGCGGCCGCCTTCGCTCACAAGGGGGGCATGCACGTCCACGCGGTGAACCGGGCGGCACGCACCTACGAGCACGTGCCGCCCGATGCGGTGGGCAACAGCCGACGCGTGCTCGTCAGCGAGCTGAGCGGGCGGTCCAACATCGCCGCCCTCCTCGGCGGGAAGTTCAACATCGGCGACGACCGGGAGGTGCAGAAGCGCGTGCTCGAGCGGCTCCAGTCGCTGGAGAACGCGGGCTATCAGTACGAGGCGGCCGACGCGAGCTTCGAGCTGCTCCTCCGCGAGGAGCTCGGCCTGCGGAAAGCATACTGGGAGCTGGACCACTATCGCTGCGAGATCTCGCGGACGGACGGGCGCGAGCCCGTGACGGAAGCGATCGTGAAGCTCCGGGTCGGCGACCAGGTGGAGCACCGCGTCGCCGAGGGGGACGGGCCCGTCAACGCCCTCGACGGGGCGCTGCGGCGATGTCTGCGGAAGCACTACCCCGCCCTCGAGCGGGTGCACCTCCGGGACTACAAGGTGCGTGTGGTCAACGCCACGGAGGAGACCGCGGCCAAGGTGCGGGTCATCATCGAGTTCGCCGTGGTCGACGGCGAGGGGAAGGCCACCGACTTCAGCACCATCGGCGTGGACGCGAACATCGTCGACGCGAGCTGGGAGGCGATCATCGACGCCTTCGAGCACCACCTCCTCGAGTGCGGAGAGGCGTCGCCCGAAGCGCGCACATAGCTCCGGGCGCCGTCGTCGCGAGGTGCGCTCACGACGACGGGGGCGACGCAGGAACGTCCTTGGTTCACGGCGTTGGGGCCCGCTGACAGCTTGCTGCCAGTGCCGGATATCTCGAGTTCCATGGCATTTATCTCGGGGGTAAGCGGGCGGAAAAGAATAAGGTGAGCCTATTCATCGGTGCCAAGGCGGAAGTCCGCTTCCGCCTTGGCACCGATGAGATGCGAGACCGATGTTCGAGCGGGCGCAACGTCCGCAAATGGCGGCGTCTGCGGCCGACGGGAGATCGCAAACGGGGCGAAGCCCACGCCAAAGCAAGGAAATTGCCCCTTCTTGCTCTGGCGTAGAGGCTCAACTTATTCTTTTCCGCCTAATTATCGGCCGCGACGCGAGAATTCCGGCTTCCAGACGGCGTTAAGGCCGCTAACGGGTCGCTCTCGTCGAGGAAGGCAGTCATAAGTCATCCCGATCGACGACGAGCCCGCTCGGATTTCTCAGGCGATAGCCCCGGCCCTCGCGTACAAGCTCGCCGAAACACCGGATGGTGTGGCCGTTTCGGTGGGCCTCGACAGCGCAGTTGTACTCGTCCTCGGGCAGCTCCAATCGGACACGCTTCCCCGCCCCGTCGAGGAGGCCGTAGACCGTCACCTCGCCGGGCCCGCTGCTTTCTTGTCGGGCCAACTTCACGACCGGACCTTCAAGCTCGAAATCCTTCACCGGCGCCCGCTCCCGGAGCAGCCGTCCGGCCTCGCGGACGTACGGGATGCGATCCTGACTGAGGGAGACGCGGGAGATCTGGTTGGGTGCAGCGGGCCGGCGACGCGACCAGGAGAACGCGAACTCCACCGTTCGGTTCGCATCCTCCCCGGAGGAGAACCCGGCGAGCGCTTCGCAGAGATTCGCACTCACGCCACGGGACACGGCTTCTTCGAATCCCTTCACCGATCCGTCGGAAGCGGACCTTTCGGCGGCCTCTTCCGTCGCCTCCAGCGCGGCCGCAAGCTGTGTGGTCACCCGCCGCTCATAGGGCTCCTCGACCTCCTCGAACATCTCGTGTTGGACGGGAGCGCGGAGCATCGGGGGCACCGGACAAATGACCCTCCACACATAGCTGCCGTGCTCCGTCTGCCCGACTCGCACGCCCCGCAGATAGTCGACGGCTCGGTCCGGCTTTCGTGTGTGCCAAACCGGTCGACGCTCGATCGCCGAGCAGGCCGCGGCCATCATCAGGTCACGCGCCTTCTGCGCGATCCGGCTGTGTTCCTCGATCGGCATGCTGCCATCGGCAAGCTCGTCGTCCGCGATCCGGAGCCGGAGCACGTCCGCCCCCGTGACCAAGAGATCCGACAGCACCGCGAGCTGCGACCGGCCCTCGGCCTCGGCCACCGTCCGCAAGAGGTCCCCCATCCGGAGGAGGTAGTCTCGCCACTCTTTCTGAAGGGGTAGCAACACCTCGTACCCGTCGTCCCGCGTCCAAACGGAGAAGCGCCCCTCCTCGGATTCCACCTGCTTCCACCCCGAGGCCCGGAGGTAGGCCGCGACCTCGAGCGGGCGGAGGACGGCCAGAGATCCCGGATCTCGGATGTCCGCCTTCATGGAGCGTCTCCCTCGCGAGTCCGCGCCATCATCCACTGGAGGGCATCGGGCGTAAAGCGACGATCCCGCCGGAGCGTGATGTTCACCGATGTGGTAAGTAGGCGGAAAAGAATAAGTTGAGCCTATTCATCGGTGCCAAGGCGGA
>CAZQQP010000189.1:0-1400 GCA_964595475.1 uncultured Planctomycetaceae bacterium
ACTTCCGCCTTGGCACCGATGAATAGGCTCAACTTATTCTTTTCCGCCTACTTACAGCTATGCGCTGCCATTGGCGTTCGGCGCGGTGGCGCTGCGGCGCTACCGGGAGCGAAGCACGTGCGGTGCCGGCGGGTTCCCGCTCGGTGGGCTGACGCTCTCCGGTGTGTGCCACGACGGGGTGCTTCCTCGTCGGCTGCTGCGGCTCCCCGATGATGGGCGTCTGCCTGAGCTTTTTCGGTGCCGCGTTCCTGCCGTTCATCACGCCGATCGTCGCGGGTTTGACCACGCTGCTCATCGTCGGCTCATTCATTTGGATGCACCGTCACAGACGTTCCGCTGGCTGCGATGGTCTGTTGCGTCGAAGCGCGCCCGACGGCTCGTAGCGGGCGCTGCACGCAGCAAAGGACCGGGAGCCGGGCATAACCAAGCCGGGAGATCTACGGCTCGACCAGCGTCTCTCGCATGCCGACGAGCGCCTCGATCCCCGCGGCGTGCATGGCCGGCTTGATTCCCTCCTTCTTTCGAAGCTCCTCCGGCGGAGTGCCCCAGTAGAAGCTGATCCAGCCGTCGGCGTGCTGCTTCGAGCGGCGGAGGAATGCACGAAATCGCTCCGTCCCGCTCTTCAGCGGGAAGGTCTCCTCGATCAGGAGCGGCTTGCCGACGTCGAAGCCCTGAAGCGTCTCGATCGCCTCGTCCACCTTGTTCTTCTTCGGATACAGGTGCATGGCGATGAAATCGAGTTGCTCCGTCACCTTCCCCGGCACGAAGCCCGAGGTGAGCCCGGAGCCCTCCAGGCTCCACGGCACGAGGCCAACCGTGATCAGGTGATCCGCGTCGTGGGCGCGGATCGCGTCGACCATGCGGCCGATCCACTTCCGGGCGATCGCGTCGCGGGGGCGGCCGGCCCGGTCCCGCGTGATGAACTGAACGAAGTGCTTGCCGCCGAAGCCCGACCCCGGGAGCCAGGTGTCCTGCTTCTTCTTGCCGCCCGGCACGACCGGCTCGTTCATCAGGTCGTAGCAGAAGACCGCCGGGCTGTCGGCGCACGTCTTCGCGATCGCGCGCCAGAACGCGGCTTGGGCCGCCCAGCGCTCCCGCTCGTCCATCTCGCGATACCAGGCCGGCACGTCCTGCTTGTGGTAGGAGCCCAGGCCGGTGATATCGAGATAGAGGCCGGTGCGTTCGGCGAGGGCCAGCAGCTTCTCGAGGCGGTCGAGCTCCTTCCGGTTGGGCTCGTCGGGGCTGTTCATGAACCGGCCGAGCTGGAGATGGATACGGACGACGTTGGCGCCGAGGGCCTTCATCTCCTCGAAATCGCCGACGACCGCGTCCCACCGCTCGTGCCAGTAGCTCTCGATGAGCTCGCCGCCGATGGGGCTGCTCTCGATCACGCTCTGGAG
>CAZQQP010000189.1:1410-2760 GCA_964595475.1 uncultured Planctomycetaceae bacterium
CTCGATGAGCTCGCCGTCGGTGTTGTGGTCGTAGTTGAAGCCGAAGGGAACAAAGCGGGCGCCGCCGGGACGGAGGACGAAGCCGTTGCCGTCCTCGCCGACGGCGATGCGGGGCATGACCTGATCGGCCTCGGCGAGAACCGCGGTCGAGGGCGTGATCGGCGGAAGTAGGGTGAAGGCGAGCAGCGCAAGGGAGAGCGGAACGGCGGGGGCGAGGGGGAGGCGATTCATCGGTCGGCTCCTGCAGAAATTGAAAGTGGGTCGGGGAGTGACGCGCGGCTGACCACCGCGTTCTTTCGGAGGCCTATCAGCGACTGTGCAGTGGATCCTGCCCGGTGCGCCGCCGCCAGGCGTTCAGTCGCTCGAGCAACCGATCGACCACCGCGGCCCGCTTGTCCGAGAGGTCATCAGACTCGGCGATGTCCCGCGAGAGGTCGTACAAGGCCGGCGATTCGTCCGGCTCGATGACCAGCTTCCATCGTCCCCGGCGCAAGGCGTTGTGACGGCCGGAACGCCAATACAACGCTTCGTGGGGCGCCGCTTCGCGCTCGCCCCGGAGGTAAGGCAGCAGGTTCACGCCGTCGATCTCTTCCGGCAGGTCGAGCCCGGCGGCCGCGAGCGCCGTGGGCAGGATGTCCAGTGCGCTGACGGACCGATGGTATTGTTGGCCCGCGGGAAGGCTTCCCTTCCATTGAAGGACGAAGGGCACGCGGATGCCGCCCTCGTAGAGGGTCCCCTTCGCGCCGCGGAGGGGCTCGTTGCTCGCCGCGTTGGCCTTCGGATGACCGCCGTTGTCGTTGGTGAAGATGACGAGCGTGCGCGCCGACAATCCGTGGTCGCGCAGCGTCTCCATGATGCGCCCGACGGCGTCGTCGACGGCGCTGACCATGGCCGCATAGGTCCGCCGGGGCTTGCTCATGCTCTCGGGGAAGCGTTGGAGGTATCGCTCCGGCGCCTGAAGCGGCACATGCGGCGCGTTGAACTGGACATTGAGGAAGAACGGCCGGTCGTGATGGCGCTCGATGAACCGCGCCGCCTCGCGGCCGAAGGCGTCGGTCAGGTAGGACGACTCGTCCACCGATCGGCGGTTCCGCTGGATGGCGTCGTCCGGGACGGGGAAGGGCATGATCGAGGCGACCGGAACCTCGTCCTTCGGCGCGTACATGTGGGCGCCGCCGAGCAGGCCGAAGTAAAAAGCGAAGCCTCGGTCGAGAGGATGGCGCCCGTCGCCCTTCCCGAGGTGCCATTTGCCGACCATGCCCGTCTTGTAGCCGGCGGACGCGAGCGGCTGGACCAGGACGTCTTCGTCGCGGGGGAGCGGCCGAAAGTTCAGCCCCGGCCCCAGGACGA
>CAZQQP010000189.1:2770-8560 GCA_964595475.1 uncultured Planctomycetaceae bacterium
GACGAAGCCGAAGCGCTGTTGGTACCGTCCGGTCATCAGCCCGGCCCGGCTGGGGTTGCACACCGGAGCCGAGACGTAACCGGCCGTGCACTCGACCCCGTTCGCCGCCAGCGCATCGAGATGGGGAGTCGGAATCTGTTCCGACCCGTGAAAGCCCAGGTCCCCGTAGCCCAGGTCGTCGGTGATGAGCAGCACCATGTTCGGCGGATCGCTCTCAGCGGTCGCCGCAGCGGATGAGGTCCCCAGGACCCACACCACCCCCATCGTCAGGGCAAGACTCCATCTCATCGCGATCTCCGATCGGACAGTTCCCGACGGGCTCCGGGTCAGCCCGGCGCTGGCCCGCAACAGCCGAGCACGAAGCGAGCGCCGGCAGCGTGTCGCTGAGAGCGACCGGCCCGTCAGAGGTCTCTCCGGACGGGACGGCGGCGATCACGCGTGCGTCCCGGGGTAGGCCGTGCCGCCTTGGCCGTGGGAGGGAGGCGAAGGACGGATCTCATGAATGCGTCTCCGGGACGTCCTCGTGACGATCCGGCGTTCACGGGGTCTTCCCGGGCATGTGGGCCTTGTACGGCCGACCGGGGATCAGCTTCTCGCCGTTGGAGAAGCCCTCGGGACGGTCGGCGAGGCGCTCGATCAGCCGGTTCCGCCACTTCTTCAGCAGCGCTTGGTGCTCCGGGTCGTCCGCCAGGTTGTGCTCCTCTTTGGGGTCGTTCTTCAGATCGAAAAGCTGCTCCTTGCCGCCGTCCAGCGGCCGCCAGATGTACTTGTATCGGCCGTCGGTCAGCGCGTGGAACGCCTGCGAATCGCTGTAGGTCGGGTGATGCTCGAAGTGCAGCCACGGACGGACCTCCTGGTCTTTCCCCCGCAGCGTGGGGACCAGCGAGACGCCGGTGACCTGGTCGGGCGGATCGATCCCGGCGAGATCGGCCAGCGTCGGGAACAGATCCTGCGTGCCGACGGGCTCCTTGGAGCGGACGCCCGCCTCGAAGCCGAGCGCCTCGGAGCCGGCGATGATGTACGGGATGTTCGCCGAGCCCTCGTACGGCTCGCACTTTCGGTAGTAGCCGTGGTCGCCGAGCATTTCGCCGTGCTCGGAGGTGAACACGACCACCCACGGCCGGCCGGACCGCCGGCTCCGCTTCTTGAAGGCCTCGATCAGCGATGCGAGCTCGTGATCGATGTGCTCGATCAGCCCGAAATACCCCGCCTGGGCCCGGCGCAGCCGTTCGCCGCGTAACAGGACGCGCGTGTTGCTCAGCCGGCCCTCCGGGGTCACGGCATCCCAGTCGACCCAGTCGCCCTTCGCCGGCTCCGGAAGCTCCATGCTCCGGTACTTCTCGAAGTACTCGGTCGGCGGGAACAGCGGCGAGTGCGGGGCGTAGAACGAAGTGGTCAGGAAGATCGGCCGATCCCCTTTTTCCCGCTCGACCCACTGCTCCGCCCGCCGCGCCGTCCACGCCGTCGGGTGCCAGGCGTCGTTCAGGGGCCAGGGCGCGGCCTGCCAGGCGTTGTAGGTCACGCCCATCGACGTCACCATGCTGCGGAGCCCCTCCTCGTGCAGTGTCTCGCCCAGCTCCGTGTCCGGCGGGAGCTTATCTTTCAGGAAGCGCTCGTAGTCCTTGTTCCGGCCATATCCGACGAAGACCGAGCCCTGGATCCAGTCCTCGTAGCCCAGCTCGTCGTCCGGCGTCTTCTGGTGCATGGTGCGGCCGACCAGCGCGGTCTTGTAGCCGGCCTCGCGGAAGGTCTGCGGCATCGTCGGCCGGGTCACACGCGTCCCCGTGTACCCGACCACACCGCTGGCCTGCGGCGACATGCCCGTCAGCATCGCGTAGCGGGTGGGGATGCAGGAGGGCACCTCGGCGTAGGCCCGGCGGAACAGCGCCCCGTCCTTCGCCAGGCCGTCGAGGGTGGGCGTCTCCACGGCCGGATGGCCCACCGCCGAGAGGGCGTCGCCGCGCATCTGGTCCGCCGTGATCAGCAGGACGTTGGGCCGCTCCGCCGCCGACGCTTCGCCGGCCAGAAGCAGGCCGCCGACCAGCGGGAACAGCATCAGCCCCCATCGCGCCTTGAACCCTCCGCCGGCGTGCCCGCCCATCAAGCTCCGCAGCATACGCATGGTTGGCTCTCCTCATACAGGATTCCGCGAAGGTCCCCCGCCCGCCGATCTCCAGAGAAACGGGGACCGGATCGTGCCGATCCGATCGGGCTCCCGCGTTCCTCCATCGCGGGAGCCCGGGGGCGTCTCAGCGTCGCAGGGCGTCGATCTGCCAGACGCTCCGTTCCCAGGTATCTCCGTCCTCCTGCTCGTGAGTGAGGATGGCGTCGACCCGGGCGCCCCCTTTTTGAAGGGGATGGCGACGAAGGTGCACGCCTCCGCGTCGGCGACGAGAGGGAGGGTGCGGCGCTGGTCGCCAACCTTCAGCAGCGCTTCGCCTAGCGCATCGACCGGGTCGAAGCGCAGGCGGATGTCGTACCGGCCGGCCTCGGCGACGCGCAGGAGCCAATGCCCCTTGGCGTCCGGCGCCCACCCGCCGCACAGAGCTGCCGAGCGCGGGCCGGTCTCATCAGCCGTCCTGCTGCCCCTTCTCCTTCGACGGTCGATGAACAGCGGAGCCGCCCTTGGGCGGTTTCGGGTTCTGTGCCTGGCCTTGTCCGGAGGGCTGATACCCCCGCGTCGGGTCGGGCTGGTACCCTTCCGTGATCTCGATCGGCCTCGTCTTCTGGTGCTGTTTGGAGCCCTTACTGCTCATAGTTCACCTCTTCCAGTTTCCGAAATTCTACCACGGCGATGTGAGTCGCAGCGATCCAGACCCCTCCCGTCTGTTCGACCGGGTACCACTCTCCGTCGTTGTCGAGGTAATACATCGCTTCCAGGTAGAGATCTCGCCCAGTCGGCTCGTCTCCCGCAAAAGAGTTCCGACCAAAAAGCCCGTAGATGCACGCCCCATCGGCCAGTGTGACGATGAACCAGTAAGGATAGCCGCGAGAAAACTTCCAGTCCCATGCGGTGGGGAGCGGATGGATCGTATGGAAACCGAACCGGCCCAGGAACGACGCGATCGCATTCCTCTGACGGAGCCAGCCGGAGAGGACTCCCAACCCAATGGGCGAGACAAATACGATCGCGAACAGGCTGAACGCAGCGAGATACGAGCGCTCTCGAAGAAGATCGCTGCTGAACAGGAGAAAGAGCGCCCAAGACCAAAGGCCGTAGTTGAGACAGCTCGGTGTAAGGAACTCGAGCATCCGCAGTTGAGGCGCGCGGGACCGTCGCGGCACGAGAAGCGAAACCACGGAGGACCAGACGAATCCGGGGACGAGAAAGGCGACAGTGAAGAAGACGGTCTCGAAGGTCGTAAATGTCATTCGTTGCCCGGCTATGTGCCTGCGTTTTGTCAGCTACCAGCTCGCATGCTCTCGCAACGCGAATCTCCTCCGCCGCGGTCACGTCAATGGCGTATTCGACGCGAGCACGAACATCCTCGAGCTCGACGACCTCCGGAGACAGGGGAATCGGATTATGCCAATCCGCTCGCTCCCGCGTTCGGCCTTCGCGGGAGATCGGCGGCGTCTCGGCGTCGCAGGATGTCGACCTGCCAGACGCCCCGTTCCCGCGTGGCTTCGTCTTCCTTCTCGTGGGTGAGGACGGCGTCGAGACGGGCCTTCCTTTTTTCGAGCGGAACGTCGACGAAGGTGCACTCCTCCGCTTCGGCGGCGAGGGGAAGGGCGCGGCTGGTCGCCGATCTCCAGCAGCGCCTCGCCGCGTGCCTCGGGCGGGTCGAAGCGGAAGCGGATGTCGTAGCGGCCGGTCTCGGCGAGGCGCAGGAGCCAGTGCCCCTTCGCGTCCAGCGCCCACCCGCCGCGGGAGCCGCCCTCGTACCGCCAGTCCTGCCGGGTCAGGACGACGGGGTTCTCGTGGGGCGTGCCGACGTGGATGCGGGGCGGGGCGTAGTTGTCGGGCCGGGTGTTGCTCACGTCCGTGAAACACGCGTCGTAGCGCTGCTTCAGCCGCCGAAGGCGGTCGGGGGACTCCTCCGCGAGGTCGTTTCGCTCGCCGGGGTCCTCCGCCAGGTGGTAGAGCTCGAAGTCCGGCCCGCCATCGGGCAGCTTACTCCGGCGGAACCCGCTCGCGTTGAGCAGCTTCCACTCGTCGGTGATCGCGGCGAAGTGGTGGTAGCGCACCGGCTCGTCGCCGCGGTGGCTCCGGATGAAGAGGGTGCGGTCGGGCCAGTCCCGGCTCTTCCCCGCGAGCAGCGGGAGGAGGCTGCGGCCGTCGAGGTGGACGTCCTCGGGCGGCTCGACGCCGGGGCATCGAGGATGGTGGGCATGATGTCGATGTGGGCGGTGATCTCGTCGATCCGCGTCTGCGGATCCAGGCCGCCGCCCGGCCAGCGGACCCAGAGCGGCGAGCGGATGCCCCCCTTGTAGACCTGGGTCTTCCGGCCGCGGAGCTCGCCGACGTAGCGCCGGCCGTTGGGGCGGTTGTCGGTGATGAAAATAACCATCGTGTCCTCCGCGAGGCCCATCTCTTCGAGCCTCTCGGTGAGCCGGCCGACGTTCCGATCGATGTTCTCGATCATGGCGAAGATGCGTGCGGTCTTGTCGAGACGGTTGTCGTTGGGGTCGCCGAGGACGACCTTTGAGAGGTCCTTGTCCTTGTACGTCCAGTAGAGATCCTCGGGCACGTCGTGGTACGGGCCGTTCGGGGTGTTGGTCGGGAGGTAGGCGAAGAAGGGGCGACCTCGGCGGTCGGCGCGCTCGATCCAGTCCATCGCGGCGTCGAAGTAGACGTCCGTGCAGTAGCCCTCGGTCTAGACCTTCAGCCCGTTGCGGAAGAGGACGGGATCGGTGTACCGGCGATTGTTCTCGGGTGGCTCGGACGGTTGGGCGAGGCCGCCGCGATGGACGAGCACCTCTCGAAGCCCTGGTCGTGGGGCCGCATCGGGAAGTTGTCGCCGAGGTGCCACTTTCCGAAGATAAGGAGGCGGAGAAGAATAAGTTGAGCCTATACGTTAAAGCGAGGAGCGCGAAGCCTCCTTGCTTTGGCGTGGGCTTCGAACCATGTGCGATGTCCCGCCGGCCGCAGATCCCGGAATTTGCGGATGTTGCGCTGGCTCGATCATCGGCTTCGCCGTCTCATCGGTGCCAAGGCGGAAGCCGACTTCCGCCTTGGCACCGATGAATAGGCTCAACTTATTCTTTTCCGCCTACTTACCGGTGGCGTAGCCGGCGTCGCGGAGAACCTCGCGACGGTCACTTCGTCCGGCTCCATCATGGATCGGCCGAGCCAGGTATCCACCACGCGGGTGCGGTAGTGGTACCGGCCCGTCATGAGGGAGGCCCGCGTGGGGGAGCAGACCGGCTCCACGTAGAACCGCTCGGCGGAGGCGCTCTGCTCCGCGAGGCGGTCGAGGTTCGGCGTATCGATCACGGGATTGCCGGTGGCGCCGAAGTCGCCGATGCTCTGACCGTTGGTGACGATGAAGACGATGTTGGGCCGATCGGTCGCGGCGGCCGCCGCGTCGGGGCGTGCGCTCCAGATTGCGAGGAGGACCATCGCGGCGGGGCCGATGAGGCCCTGGGGTCGTGCGGCGGGATCGGATCATCGGAACCTCCTGTGCATAAAGCCGTTGTTGAGCATCGGCTCGTGGTCGGGCGCGGCTCATTCTCTCCCGATGGATCGATGGGGTGCAATTCCGCCGCCAGTCGTCCTGATCATTGTCGAAAAGATCCCGACGCCATGCTACCCTCGACCGAGCCAGAGGACGTGCCGGACGCCACCAT
>CAZQQP010000189.1:8679-8915 GCA_964595475.1 uncultured Planctomycetaceae bacterium
AGGAACGGTCGACGACTCCGGTGAGGCCGGGGTGATGAAAATCGGCCCACGCGAGCACCCCGTGCGGCATGCCGTTTTTCTTGCGCCGCTCGCGTTCCTGGGCTCCGCAGGAGCGTCGCCCTCCCGACGCGACGCCAGTAGAAAAGCGTCGGGAGGGTGAGGCTCCTGTTGCGCCAGGGAAAGCCTCAGACCTCCTGACATACCCCCCTCTGCGAACTGACCGGTTCGCGACCCTC
>CAZQQP010000190.1:0-1055 GCA_964595475.1 uncultured Planctomycetaceae bacterium
GCGAGGGGACGGCGTCCCATTGGCTGGGCATCGGGGGATGGGAGTTCATGGAGATCGCGCTGCTCTACCACGTGATCCTCTACGCCGCCTTCGTGGTCTGGCTGGTCATCGTGGCACGAGGCGTGTGGCCCGCGCTGAAGCAGAAGCAGTCGTGGTCGCTGCCGAACTGGATGGTCTATGCCATCGCGGGGATGATCCTCATGTTCACCGCCTCCTTCATGGCGGTGGGAAGCAACAACTTCGCGGTGGCGGACTTCTGGCGGTGGATGACGGTCCACATGTGGGTGGAGGCGTTCTTCGAGCTGTTCACCACCATCATCGTGGCGTACTTCCTCTACCTCATGGGGTTCGTCAACCACGTGGTGGCGGCGAGGGTGGTCTACCTCGGCGCCATCCTCTTCCTCGGCTCCGGGCTGATCGGGATCAGCCACAACTTCTACTGGAACGCCAAGTCCATCCAGACCGTGGCCCTCGGGGCCACCTTCTCCAGCTTGCAGGTGGCGCCGTTCATCCTCCTCACGGTGGAGGCATGGCGGTTCCGCCACATGCCGCAGAGCACGCTGCACCAGATGCGGCGACAGGGACAGGGCAACGTCAACTTCGGGCTGGTCATCCCCTTCCTGTTCCTCGTCGGCGTGAACTTCTGGAACTTCGTCGGGGCGGGCGTGCTCGGGTTCATCCTGAACCTCCCCATCGTGAACTACTACCAGCACGGAACCTACCTGACGGTGAACCACGCCCACGCGGCGACCTTCGGCGTCTACGGGAACCTCGCCATCGCGGCCATGCTCTTCTGCGGCCGGTGGAACATCCCGGAGAAGTGGTGGAGCCCGAGGCTGCTGAAGTTCTCCTTCTGGTCCCTCAACATCGGGCTGATGCTGATGGTGGTGATGGACCTGTTCCCCGTGGGCGTCCATCAGTTGCTCGTGGCGATGGGACCGGGCGGGCTGGCCGCGGCGCGGTCCGACGCTTACCTGGAGGGGACGGTCTTCCAGACCTACACGTGGCTGCGGGCGCCGGGCGTGATCCTGTTCTTCTTCGGCGGCGTGCTCCCG
>CAZQQP010000190.1:1065-7706 GCA_964595475.1 uncultured Planctomycetaceae bacterium
CTGGTTCATCGTCCACCGCTGGTTCAAGCTCAAGACGGTCCAGACGCCGGAGGAGGAGTACGTGGCGCCGCCGTCGGTGCTGGCCATCTCCCGGCCGTCGCTGGTCACCCACTCGGGCGGCACGACTCCCGGCCCGGCCAGGTAGCGCCCACGAGCCGCGACCGTGAGCCGCGACCGCGAGCCGCGACCGTCAGGGAGCGGATCCATGAGGTGCGACTGTCAGGGAGCGGTCCATCATGCTGACCGACACGCACTCCCCCGAGATCGAAAAGCCCGACCGTGAGGCGGCGTTCCGGCCTCTCGCCGAGCGCCTCCTGAAAGCGCTCCGAGACCAGGATCGCACGCCGCTTCGGGAGGTGGACCCCGCCGCCATCGTCCACGTCGCCGTGCATGCGGACACCTCCCGGAGCGGCGTGGCGTGGGACGAGGCCCGCCCGGCGCTCGACGCGATCGTCGGGCGGGCGTTGGGCAGCGGCGGTGTTTTTTCGGCGGGACGGAGCCGGCCGGAGGCGCCCTCCCGTCCGCGCGGGGAGGACGGCCGGAACGGACATCCCACGGGGCGGACCGACGGTGCCCTATCCGACCCGGACGACGTCCTCGTGGAGTGGGTCCGGACGGTGCACCGGACGATGCGGCAGGTGCACCCGACCGCTCTGGACATCCTGGTCTCGCGGGTCCGCGGCGAGGAGCTCCGCGAGATCGCCGAGGAGCTGGATCTGGGGTTGCGACTGGTCCGGCGACTCCTCGCGGAGATGGAAGAGGCCTGGCGAAGCGCGCGAGAGGGAAGCCCATGCTGATCGGCACGGTCGGGAGCAGCGCGGAGCAGGCGGATCGCGAAGTGGACCGCTTCGCGGCATGGACGAGGGCGGTCCAATCGCTGCGCAGCGAATGGCAGCGAGGAGCCCGCCCCGCAGCGGAGGGTCTGGCCGACGAAAGAGGTTCCGTCCTCGCATCGACCCGGGGCGCTGCAAGACCTAGTGGCCGAGCACATGCGGCTGTGCTGGGAGGAAAGGCCGGGCCCTCGGCTGGAGGACTACTTCGCGGCGCTCGGAGATACCCTGCCTTCTCCGGTGGACGCGGACCTCTTCGAGGACGAGTTTCTCATCCGGCACGCCGCCGGGCACGGGGACACGCCGGCTGTGGGCGAATATCGACGGCGGTTTCCGGAGCGGTGGGACGCCCTGTCGCTCCTCGAGCGGCGGTGCCTTGTGAACGAGCGCTACGTGAAGCTCCGGCCGCGGGGACGGGGGGCGACGGGGAAGGTCTGGGAAGCGTGGGACCGACACCTCGCCCGTCGGGTCGCGATCAAGGAGCGCCTCGCCCGACGCGGTGGAGCGCTTCGCGAGAGAGGCCCGTCTCGCGGCGCGGCTGGCGCACCCGGGCGTCGGGACCGTCCACGAGCTTCACGAAGCGGGCGACGGGGCACCCTTCAGCGTGATGCGGCTCGTGGAGGGCCGGCCGCTGACCGAGCGGCTCCACGCCTTCCATCATTTTTCCCTCGACCGCTCCCGGCGGGCCCATCGGCTGATCCGGGTTCGCCTTCTCCAGACGTGGATCACGGTCTGCGAGACCGTGGCCTACGCCCACGCGAGGGGCGTGCTGCACCGGGATCTGAAGCCCGGGAACGTCGTCGTGGGCGACCACGGGGAGACCGTGCTCCTCGACTGGGGCCTGGGCGAGCGGGTGGCGGCCGACCCGGCCGATGCCGCGTGGGTGGTGGGCACGCCGCAATACATGCCCCCGGAGCAGGCCGAGGGGAAGGCCGACGAGCGGAGCGACGTCTTCGGCCTCGGCGCCATCCTCTACGAGATCCTGACGGGGCAGCCGCCCTATCCCTGGGAGCCCGCCGCGTTGCCGCCCGACTGGCGGGTCGCCGTGCGGGATGCCGCCTTTCCGAGCCCTCGGCGGGTGAGCCCGTCCGCGCCGCGGCCGCTCGCAGCCATCGCGATGAAGGCCATGGCTCCGAAGCCCGCGGACCGCTACGGCGGCGCGGCGGAGCTCGCCGACGAGGGGCGGCGCTCGCTCGCGAACGAGCCGATCCGGGGGTCCGGCCTGTCGGGGCGTCTGCTCCGTCGCCTTTCGACACGAGCGCAAGCCGCCCTCGGCCAACGGGCTCACCCGGAGGAAGTGCACCCATGATCCGGTTGCCGACCCTCGCCGGCCTCTTGCTCCTCTTGGTGGCGCTTGGAGCGGTAGGCGTCTTCGTCTGGGTGGGCGCGGCGGCGGGTCGGCCGGGGGATGCGGCCGCGATCAAGCGGCGGGCGTACCGCATCCGGGTGGGATGGTTCGCGGTCCTCTCGGCGGTGGCGATCGGCGTGCTCAGCGTCGTGGTCTCCGGGTACCTCCCCTACCCCGGCTTCGGCTACCGGCTCGCGCCGAGCGTGAGAACCGTCGCCGACCCCGCGAACCCACTCGTCGTCGATGTCACGGGAAAGCAATGGGCGTGGGAGATCGAGCGGCGAGCGCTCCCGGCCCACCGGCCCATCACCTTTCGCGTGACGGCCGCGGACGTGAACCATGGCTTCGGCGTGTACCGCGACGGGGCCCTCCTCGCCCAGGTCCAGGCGATGCCCGGCGTGGTCAACGAGCTCACCCTCCAATTCGAGAAGCCGGGCGCTTACTCCATCCTCTGTCTGGAGTACTGCGGCACACCGCACAGCGGCATGCGCGACCGGATCACCGTCGTTGAGAAGTAACCATGGGAACAGCCGCGGCGGAGACCTGCGACGACAGGGAAGAGCGGAAGGAGGGCGACCGGCGGTGGGCCGTCGGCGGCCTCTTCGCGGCGATGGTTCTCTTCGGCCTGATGGGGCTCCTCGGCCTCGTGCTGCGTTTGCAACAGGCGGATCTCGTCGATCTTCCGTGGGCGACCTTCTACGAGATCCTCACGCTGCACGGCACGGGGATGATCGCCACCGTGCTCCTCGCCGCCGTGGTGGGAAGCTGGTACGTCCTCAACAAAGCGATGGGGACGGAACGGGTGCCCCGCGGGATCCTCGCGACCACCGGCCTTTGCTTCGCGGGCGGGGTGGCCCTCTTCCTCGCGGGCATCCTCATGGGCTTCGCCAGCGGGTGGACCATGCTCCATCCGCTCCCGATGAAGAGCGGAGGCATGTGGGGCCCTAGCGCGTTTCTTCCGGCGATGGCGGGAATGCTCGTCCTCGGCCTCGGCGGCCTCCTCTACTTCGTCCGCGTGGGGGTCGCCGCGGCTCGCGACTCCGGAGGGCTCGCCCGGGCGCTGGCGTGGGAGGTCGTGTTCTTCGGAAAGGGCTCGCCGAACCATCCCGCGGTGCTCATCATGACCGTCACCTCGCTCGCGGCGACCCTGGGCCTGCTGGGCCTGGCCGCCTCCGTGGTCGGGATGCTTCTTCACTGGGCGGGGCTGCCCTTCGACTATCTCCTGGCGAAGAACCTGATCTACTTCGGCGGCCACACGATCGCCAACATCACCATCTACTGCTTCGCCGCCGCGGTCTACGCGTCCTTCCCGCGATACACGGGACGGCCCTGGCTGCTGGACCGCGTGGTCGCGATCTCGTGGAACGCCTCGCTGGTCCTCGTCCTCCTCGCGTACTTCCACCACCTCTACATGGACCTCACCGCCCAACCCTACTTCCTGCACATCGTGGGGCTCATCGGCTCCTACGGGGCCGCCTTCCCCGCGGTGGTCGTGACTATCTTCGGGGCGCTGCTCAACGTCTACAAAGCATCCACGCGATGGCGGCCCGGCCATCTGTTTCAGTACGGTGGCCTCCTCGCCTGGGTGGTCGGCGGCTTCGCGGCGGTAGTGGACGCGACCCCCGCGGTGAACTTCCAGTTCCACAACACCATGTGGGTGCCGGGCCACTTCCACACATATCTCCTCCTCGGCGTGGTCAGCATGATGATCGGCATGGCGTACTACGTCGCCTGCGACGGGCCGAGCCGCTCCGAGGCGGCGACCCACGGCAAGAAAGCCTTCTGGGCGTTCCACGTGGGGGGATACGGCCTCGCCGGAACGTTTCTCCTCCTCGGCGTGCTGAGCGTGCCGCGGCGGTTCACCATGCACCCGGAGGAGGTCGTGCCCCTGGAGCACCTATCCCTGGTCTTCGTGCTCCTGATCGCGATTGGGCTCGCGGTGGCGTCCTTCGACGTGGGCCGACGCCTGGGCCGCTCCACGGGCTGGGCGTAGCGGCGGAGGCGCGGACAAGGAGAACGGCATGTGGAGCGTGTGTCCGTACGAAGCGGAGGGCTACTGCCGCCGGCTGAACACCGGGTGCCGGCCGAACCGCCTCGGCTGCATCATCCGAACAGTCTCGGAACGGTGGCTGGCGGCCCGCGGGGTGGATGCGCCCCCGTGGATCAGCGGAAGCGAGCGTCCGCGACGCTCCGATTCCGACGCTGCGCCGAACAACGGGCGGAAAAACAAACGCCCCAAGGGCCGAACGGACCACAACTGACCGGGCCGCCGGCGGCTGCACATCGGACGCGAGACACCCCCTCGGACAGACGGAGAGCGGGCCCGTGACCCTGCTGTTCGGACCCGGGACGAGGAACAGAACAACACCGTTAGCTTGAAGGCGGATCTCAAAAGACAGAGACAAGTCGCGATTCGGGCAGGTGTTCCCCCGCGACCGGAGAATGGTGTCCGTCCATCGGGCTCCGACGGCTACCGCCCCGCGGACGCCCCGATCCACGCCGATGGCAGTTCACCGCGCGCTCGGATCTTCGGTCTATGGGCGTTCCATGGCTCGAATGTAGTAGAGGAGGCCGACGTTCAGCGCGAAGCACACGACGCTGACGGCCGCGGCGGGCCAGACCACGCGGGTGTCCCCGCCGAGGTACGCGTTCATCGTCGCCGTGAGCAGCCAGAGCTGGAGCACCAGCAGCACGAGGACGAACACGAGGATCCCGTAGACGATGGTCCGTCGGTGATGGGGTGGGATGGGGCCTTCCCCTCGGCTCATGTCCGCAGCTCCACACCCGTGGCGTAAATGGCGTCTTGGCGAACCTCCAGCTTCACCCGCGGAAGCGGTCGCGTGGGCGGGCCGGCGAGGACGCGGCCCGTCTTCATGTCGAACCATCCGTTGTGACAGGGACAGTGAAACTTGCCTTCCTCCACCCGTGGCTGCACGGCGCACGCGAGATGGGTGCACTTCTGGCTGTAGGCAAGCAGCGTCTGCTCGTCCGGGCGAACCAGCAGACAGGGGTCCTTCTCCGTCGGATAGTGGAACCGCATCGTCGACCCGACCGCCACGTCCGTGAGCGAGGCGATACGCTTCGCAGGAGGGCTACCTCGCCCCCGGCGGAGCAGGCTGTCGATTCCGATCCAGAGCTGGCCGACGACGAAGGCGCCGCTCGTCAGCACGAGAAATTTCACGAAGTCGCGACGGGAAGGCGCGATTCAAGTGGCGGAATACCTCTGGACTTCCCCGGCGCGGGCAGGACCGCCGGAACCGTGAGAAGAAGGAGCAGAAGGGGCAGACGGGCACGGGGGCGGCGACGGCTCACTTCGCCATCTTCCGGGCTCACAGACGAGGCGGCGGACGACCGTTCCCATCATGCCCTCCGCGGGCGATCGCCCTCTATGACGAGGATCGCCCGCCCCGCAGCATTTTCGGAATCCTGTCACTCCCGTGCGGCGCGCCCATGTCGCTCCGGCTTTCCGCCCGCGTTCCAAGCAGGAGCCGAAAACGGGGAATCAGAACGTGTACCGCATCCATGCGTACGCGAGGTCGATCCTGTCTCCCGGCCCGCTGGCGTCGATGAAATCGCCGGGGAAGAAGCGGCTATACCCGAGGAGAATGGAGAGGTGCCGGTCGACCTTGTAATCAACCGTCAGGTCCAACTCCGCCCCGACGTCCTCCGAGCGGGCGGCGCCTCCCGGTCGGACCACGCTTCCGCCGGCGTTGTAAAGCGCATCATCCGCGTCGGCGCGGGAGAAGAAATGGCCGGCCACTTTCACAGTCCAACGCTCCAAGGGCGTGACGGTCACACCCGTCCGGTAGTCGATGCTGTTTTGCCGGCCGACCGCATCGATGTACCCGAGGTAGGAATGGCCGAACGGGAACAGGTGGTTGAACGTCTCGACGTCTCCACCGGGAGAGTCGTCGCCGCTCGCGTAGTCGAAGCCGACCCAGACCCTGGGGCTCGTGGTGATCGGACCGAAGGTATAGCCGACCTCCGCGGAGGTCATGAACGCCCCGACCTCGCCGCGCCCCACGTCGCCGAGCTGATAGGCTCCCTCGGCGTCGTAGTCGACGCCGGTCTCCCCGATGTCGCCGAACACCCGACCGCCGAAGGTGTGTCGGTCCTCCCCTCCCGTCGTCCCATTGAAGCTCACCCTGTCCTCCCGGTTGAGGCCGAGGTAGTAGAGGTCGAGCCCGATCTCCGTCGCGGGGACCTTCCCGCTTCCGTAGATTCCCCAGAACTCCGTCTGGGGGTCGGCGTCGTTGAAGGCGTATTTCTGGACGGGGGCGAACTGCGTCCAGAAGCCCTGGACCTTCCATGGGGCGTTCTCCCATATCAGGGACGCTCCGTCCCACGATCGCATGGAGTTCGCCCAGGGAAGCGGGCTCACCAGCCGCTGAGCGCCGAAGGAGAGCATCTGCCGGCCGGGCCGCAGAGTGAGCTTTCCCAACCGCCCGAGCGGGATCTCGAGG
>CAZQQP010000190.1:7716-8885 GCA_964595475.1 uncultured Planctomycetaceae bacterium
CCGCCAGGCAGCGTCCGGTTGCTTGCCAGCGCGGTGATCCCCTCCGCGAATACCCGGACGTGTTCTCCGATGTGGACGTCGCTGTGGAGCCGGAGCCGGGAAAGCACGAACGTGTCGTCGTGCCGGGCCGCGAACCCGAAGTTGGTCCACTTCTCGACGCGGAAGGAGTAGTTTCCCCCGAACCGAGCCCAAATGTCCCCATCGGGCGTGAGCGGGACGTGCTTGATCGGGTCGAAGAAGTCCTCCCCACCGACCTCCTCGGAGAAGCCCGACCAGTCCTCGTTCTGCCGAAGAACCGGGTCGTAGCTTGGGCGGGATTTCCCGTCCGAGCCCGTAATCTGCCCGACTGCCACGCTCACGGCCGCGAGAAGAGCCGCGCCGGCCTGGGTAATCGCCCGGGAATCGCTCGCTCGACGGGCCATGGGGTGAACCTCTTACGATCCGGAACAAGTCCCGATGATACACCATACGCCTCGGCAAGACTCCGCCCCACGCCGTTGGCCGAGACGGCGTCCCCGGAAGCGGCCCCGCCGCCCGGCCCCCGATCAGTGGCCGGGTATCCCCCCTTGGCCGGTGAATGCCATGTACATCGCGTACAGGCTCACCCCGACCGCGATCGCCATCTCGAGGTAGAGGATCGCCACTCCGTACTTATACCAGCGATCCTCCTCCCGCTCTTCCTTTTCGTGTCTTCTCCGAGTCGTATCGGTCGTCACGGTCGTCATGGCTGAGGCTCCTTCGTTGCCAACCAGTCGCCGTTCGCGCTTCCGACCCAATCCCCGCCGATCCCGTGCTCGGCGGGCTCTTTCTCATACCGAGCCGCCCACAGGTAGAAGAGGATGAAGGGGACGAAGATGGCGGCGGCGACGATGGCGTAGCCCACGTGGATGTTCTGGGAAAAGCCGAAGATCAGCGGGTAGACAATCCCGCCCGTTGTCGAGACCCCGCCGATAAAGCCCGTGGCGATCCCCGGCCGCTCCTTGAACAGGAGTGGGACCACCGCGAAGACCCCACCGGTTCCGAAGCTCACGCAGATCCCGAGAAGAATCAGTGTCGCGACCGAGAGGTGGAGAAAGCCAAGCAGCCCCGCGACCGTCATGAGAACCATCATGGTCGCAATCAGGATCAGGGCCATCAGAAGCCAGTGGAGGCGCGGCGCGTAGGGAAGC
>CAZQQP010000191.1:0-8845 GCA_964595475.1 uncultured Planctomycetaceae bacterium
CCTGCTCGCGGGCGTTGTAGAACTTGACCTTCTCCCCGTCCCGCTCGTGGAGCTTGGGCTTCGGGTCGAACGTGTCCACCTGGCTGGGCCCGCCCTGCATGAAGATGAAGATCACCCGCTTCGCCCGCGGGCGAAAGTGGGGCACCTTGGCCGCGAGCGGGTTGGTCGAGTCCGCCGCCATGGCGTCCGCCGCGGTCCCCGCGAGCGCCAGCGAGCCGAAGCCGCACGCGGTGTACCGGAGCATCTGCCGTCGGCTGGGGGCGTAGGGGCGGTCGGTCATGGCTGGCTCTCCATTCAGTGCAGGTAGCGAAAGTCCACGGACGCGAAGAGGCCGTGGAAGAGCCGGGCCCAGCGGCTCACTCGTTGGGCCCGTCCGTCGGTCGAGGACGGGTCCGCGATCTGCCGATGGGCGATGGCCCGCTCGTCCGCCGAGGGCGGTCGCCCCAGCGTCCAGAGGAAGGCGGTGTTGACGCGGCCTGCTCGGCCCGCCGCCGTCTCACGGAGCAGCCGCTTCGCCGCTTCCTTCGCCCGGTCCTGGACGAAGTCGCTGTTCATCATGTACAGCGCCTGCGTGGGCAGTGTGCTGGTGTTCCGGTTGCCGTCGACCACGTTCGGGTCCGCGTAGTCGAAGAGGTCGAACAGCTCGGGCAGGTTGTTCCGGAAGATGGGCAGGTAGACGCTCCGCCGGCGGGTGTCGAAGTTATAGTCGAACTCGGAGCTGAGGTCCTTGGGCATGGTCCGGCCACCCTGGCTCCGGTCCAGCGTGCCGCTGACGGCGAGCATCGCGTCGCGGATGGCCTCCGCCTCGAGGCGCCGGCGGTTCATCCGGGCGAGCAGCCGATTGTCGGGGTCGACCTTCTCGAGCCGCTCGGTCGACTCCGTGCTGAGCTGGTACACCCGCGACCGCATGATCAGCCGGATCATGGACTTCACGGACCAGTCCTCCTCCATGAACCGGGCGGCGAGCCAGTCGAGGAGAGCCGGGTGGGACGGGTCGCCTCCCTTCTTCCCGAAGTTGTCCACGCTCCGGACGATGCCCTCGCCGAAGAGGTGGTGCCAGATGCGGTTGACCATCACCCGCGCCGTCAGCGGGTTGTCGCGGCTGGTGAGCCAGCGGGCGAGCTCGCGACGGCCGCTCTCCCCCTTGATGTCCGGCTTCTTCTCGGTGATGGCGGAGAGGAAGCCACGCTCCACCTTCTTGCCGAGGTTGTGCACGTCGCCGCGGACGGCCACGCGGTAGTCGCCGGGGTCGGGCTGCTCGCGGACGGCCATCGCCTTGGGCGGCGCCGGCGGGGCGTTCTTTTCCAGCTTCGCCAGCTTCTCCTCGACCTGGTCCACCTTCTCCCGTGCCTCGGTGAGCCGGTCCCTCAGGCGGGCGAGGCGGTCCGCCGCCGGTCCGTCGCGCTGCTCCACGCGGACGAACTGGGCCGCGTCCGCGATGACGTGGCCGCTGGTCCCGCGGTTGGAGACCCGGACGAAGCCCTTCTCCCCCTTCTCGAAGCGGAACCGGCCGACCGGCTCGAACAGCTTCGCCACGGTCGGCTCGGCCCGCTGGTCGAGGCGGCGGGTGGTCTTCCCCTCCGCGTGGCGGACGGTCACCGGCACGGCCTCGGCCCGGCTGTTCCCCGGCGTGTAGGAGACGCGAACCTCGTACACGCCCGACTCCGGGATGTCCGGGACGAAGGTCACGGACCGCTCCGGGCTCTTGTTCCTGTCGTCGTGGATGTACCCCTTGCCCACGTAGTTGGGAACGTGGGTGGAGTCCTTCCAGTCACCCGTGATCTTCGCCTCCGTGTCGTCGACCACCACGCCGCGGATCGCCGACGGGTCCGCGGGCATGGCGTAGCTCTCCGGCAGCGGATCGTCGAGCGCCACCGGCATTGCCCGGACCGCGTCCGCCACCGCGAGGCCGCCGGCGCCCTTCGCCGAGATGACCACGGTGGCGGGCCCGTCGGAGGTGAACCGATAGGTGCCCACCGCCTCGTAGAGCCCGTCGACGGGCGGCTCCGTCGTCTGGTCGACCCGCTTCTTCGCTTCCCCCTCCGCGTGGGTCACGCTCACCGGCACGCGGTCGCCGCGGTTGCCGTGGGCCGCGTAGGAGACGAGCACGCGGTAGCGCCCGTCCCGCTCGATCGGCAGCTCGAACCGCGCCGTCGCGCCCTTCCCCCCGGCGTAGCGGTAGTGGTCGCCGACGAAGCCCCCCACGGAGTCGCTCTTGCTCCAGTCTCCGGTCAGCTTCGCCTCACCGTCGTCCACCTCGACCGTGGGCAGCTTGTTCTCGACCGTATCGACCGTCTGTTTCGCCTCCTTCAGCCGCCCCTTCGCCTTCTCGACCGCCTTCCGGTGCTTCTTCAGCGCCTCGGCCCGCTCGCCGCCCACGGGCAGCTCCCGCTTGGTCCACCCCGACACGTTGCCGGGCGTGAGCATCTTGGTGCTTCGGAAGATGCCCGCGAGCGCGTAGTAGTCCTCGGTGGGCACGGGATCGAACTTGTGGTCGTGGCAGCGGGCACAGCCGAGGGTCATCCCGAGGATCGCCTGCCCCATCGTCTTGATCTGCTCGTCGACCACCTCCATGCGGAGCAGCTCCTTGTCCTGGAGCTCGTAGTTGTTCGGCCCGAGCATCAGGAAGGCGGTCGCGACAAGGTGGTCCCGCTTCTCCTCCACGGTCGACGCGTCGAGGAGGTCCCCCGCGATCTGCTCCCTCACGAACGCGTCGTACGGCTTGTTCTCGTTGAAGGCCTCGACCACGTAATCTCGGTATCGCCAGGCCCGCTCCAGGAGCAGCGCCCGCCCGCCGCCGCTGGAGTTGGCGTAGCGGGCGACGTCCAGCCAGTGGCGGCCCCACCGCTCGCCGAAGTGCGGCGACGCGAGGAGGCGGTCCACCACCTTCTTGAAGGCCCGTGGCGAGGGGTCGTCGACGAAGGAGCGGATGGCCCGCTCCGACGGCGGCAGGCCCGTCAGGTCGAAATGGGCGCGGCGGAGGAGCGTCCGCGGCGCCGCGTCGGGTGCCGGCGTGAGCCCCGCGGACTCCAGCTTCCGAAGGATGAAGCGGTCCACGGGCGTCCGCGGCCACGACTCGTTTTTCACCTCGGGAACGGCGGGCTTCTCGATGGGCCGAAGCGACCACAGCGACGTGTCATCCTCGGCCGCCGCCGTCGCGGCGATCAAGAGAGAGGCGAGGAAGGAGACCGGTCTCGCCTTCATGGCGTCCTCCAAGGGAGCTCTCGCTGCGGGGCCAGGTCAACCCCCATTCTAAGCCAACCCGCGTGTGTCTTCACGCGGTCACGCCCGGCCGTGCCGCCCACGTGGCTGCCGCGTCAGTTTCGCTCCTCGATGTGGTACAGGTGGGTCTTGGTCCGCAGGTACAGCGCGTCGCCGGCGACCGCGGGGGAGGCCATGAAGCCGCTGTCCAGCCGATTCACGGCGACCTCCTTGTACTCGCGGGCCGCCCGGATGACGGTGGCCCGTCCCCCGTGGCTGAAGAAATACACCCGGTCGTCCACGCGGATGGGCGAGGCGGAGTACTTCCGGCCGCCGATCCGCGCCCGCCAGACCTCCTTCCCGGTGGAGACCTCCAGACAGGTGCCGATGCCCCCGTCGCTGACCATGAACAGGAGATCGCCCGCGACGACGGGGGACGGCTTCTTCGGCACGTTGGTCCGGTGCCGCCAGACGACGTGCGTGTCGGTCACGTCGCCGCTCCCGCCCGGCCGCACCGCGAGGAGCCGTCCCTGGGGAAAGCCCGAGCTGAACAGGAGCATCCCCTTCGTGAACAGCGGCTTCGTCGCGGGGGAGTGCGTGGGGTAGGTCACCTTCCACAGCTCCTCGCCCGTCCGCGGGTCGTAGGCGAACGCGGCCTTCGCCCCCGGGCTGAACAGCCGCGGCTCGCCGTCCATGCGGTAGATCCGCGGGGTGGAGTATCCCTTTCGAAGATCTCCCTCCCGCTTGGGCTCGCCCTGGGCGTTGAGGTCGTTGAAGTCGGTGGTCCGCGGCGTCCGCCAGACCGTCTCGCCCGTGCGCTTGTCCAGGGCCACCAGATACTGCCGGTCCGCTCCGTCCATGGTGAGGATCAGCTTGTCCTCGAAGAGCACGGGCGAAGAGGCCGGACCACGAAAGTGGTCGCAGCGAAGGTCGCGCCGCTCCCAGAGCACCTCGAAGGTCTTCGTATCGAGACAGGCCGTCCCGTAGCTGCCGAAGTGGAGGTAGACGCGTCCCGGCTCGATCACGGGCGTCGGCGAGGCGTAGCTGTTCAGCTCCACGCCGAGCGGGCGGGGCTCCTCGTTGTAGAACAGCTGCTTGTCGAAGCGGATCTCCCCGCTCTCTCGGTCCACGCACACCCCGTACATCTCGTGGCCGTCCTTGGTGGCCGTGGTCATCCAGATCTGGTCGCCGAGGACGACCGGGCTCGACCACCCGCGGTCGTGGATCGGCGTCTTCCAGACGACGTTCTTCTGCTCCGACCACTTCACCGGTACGTCGCCCGTCGCTTCACCCTGGCCGGTCGGTCCGCGAAACTCCGGCCACTGTTTCGTCGCGGCGGCGGGCGTCGCGAGCACCAGAACGAGAAGCATCGTCCGTCGCATGGGTCCCACTCACCTTGGAAGCGTTGCCTCCCGGTCGCGTGTGGGCCGGCCGGCGACCCGGAGCACTGGCAGACAAGCTGCCAGGGGCACCCTTTCCGTCCGCACTCGCAACCTCGCGTCTCGTGTAGGCTCTGAGTGTATCAGATCCGCCGGGGTGGGGCCGACCTCCCCGCCACGCTCGTCGGATCGGCTCGAGCAGCCGGGCGCCGACGCTCGCCGGGGGCTCCACCCTACAATCCGCCGCTTTCGCGGACGCGGCGCCGCAACAACCCGGAGTGAGCATGGCGGACCGACTCCAACAGCTTCTCAAGCTCTACGAGGCCGACCCGGAGGACCCCTTCTGCTCCTACGGCATCGCCCTCGAGCACGCCAAGGCGGGCCGTGTCGACGACGCCCTCGCCTGGCTGGAGACCACGCTCCGGGTCGACCCGAACTACGCCTACGCCCACTATCAGCGGGCCCGCATCCTCTCGGAGTCCGGCCGGATCGAGGAGGCGCGTCAGGCCGTCCGCGACGGCCTCGCCGCCGCGGACCGCGCCGGGGACGGCCACGCCGCGGACGAGCTGAACACCCTCGCTGCGAGCCTCGAATGACCAACCCCGTCAAGCAAGCCGACCCGGACCATCCCATCCACGAGCTCTTCGCGCGACGCTGGAGCCCCTATGCGTTCCGCCCCGAACCCGTGGACCGACCCAAGCTCCTCGCGTGCCTCGAGGCGGCCCGCTGGGCGCCGTCGAGCTTCAACGAGCAGCCGTGGTCCTTCCTCGTCGCGGAGCGGACGGACGAGGAGGCGTTCAACCGCATGCTCGGCTGTCTCGTCGAGGTGAATCAGCAGTGGGCGAGGAACGCGGGCGTGCTCCTCATCAGCGTGGTGCAGCGTCGCTTCGCCGGGAGCGGTAACCCCAACCGCGTCGCGGAGCACGACCTCGGCATCGCGGCGGCTCACCTCACCCTCCAAGCCACGGCCCTCGGCCTCCACGTCCACCAGATGGCGGGCATCGACATCGAGGCGGCCCGGGAGACCTACGCCGTGCCCGACGGCCACGACCCGATGACGGGCCTCGCCCTCGGAACCGCGGCGAGCCCCGAAGAGGCCGTCGACCCGAAGTTCGCCCGGCGCGACCAGCGTGGCCGCTCCCGACAGCCGCTCGCCGACTTCGTCTTCGGCGACCGTTGGGGCACCACCGCCCCCGCCGTCCGCGCCGAGTGAGCGCACGAGGCGACCGGAACCCGCCTGGGGTCCCACGCGGTGTCGCGACGGGCGTACGAGGTGTCTCCTCGGGGGACTGCCACCGTGGCGCTTCGATGCAACCGCCGCGCCGTCGATCCGCGTGTCGCCGTCGCCTGTAGGCGTCGAGCCGGCGACCCCGCACGGACAAGGCCGCGGACGGCCTTGTCCGTGCCACCCGAGGAAGCACGACGGTTGCGGCGATCTTCCCTGGCTCACGGCGTTGGGTGGCACGGACAAGCTTCCGAGCTTGTCCGTGGGCACACTCGGCATTCCCGCACGTGCACGATCCTCAGCGACTGGAATGTACGGAGCGGGGTGAGCATCAAGCGCGAGAATGGACGCTCCACGCCTGCTCGCGTCGGAAGCGGCAGACGCCATGCAAACATCGGGAGGCGGGAATCGGCTTTGTGCGGCCGCTCTCCACACCGGAGCGTCCGTCCAGGGCAGCGTGTTCGGAACAGTCGCGCAAAGCGCGTGTGCCGAGACGCCCCGGAGTCGAGGGCCGCACCCGGGCACTTCCGACGCGGAGGACGTTCTGTGGGAGGTGCCCTCCCGAAAGCCGTTTCCTACCATTGGAGCGTGGCACTCGAGATCGGGCCCGTGGGCCGCCGCGGCCGGCGGCGAGGCGCTTGTCGATGAACTTCTTCGTGCTGAGCCGAGACGAAGCGGAGCTGGGCGTGGGGCTGTCCACCCCTTACGTGGTCATCTCCATCACCGATCCGGACAGCCCCCCTCCGCAGATCCCGGCACCGCCGGCGTGCCGCGACCTCCTCACGCTCCGCTTCCACGACGTGGAGCCCCTCGACGCGTTCGGCTTTCCGCCGGGCCTCAAGATAATGGACGTGGACCAGGCCCGCGCCGTCTGGGCCTTCGCGAACAAGCACCGATCCGAGGTGGAGGCGGTCGTGATCCACTGCGAGCAGGGCATGAGCCGAAGCCCCGCCGTGGCGGCCGCCCTGGCACGCGGGTGGGGCTACGACGAGACCCGCTTCTTCCGCGCCCACGACCCGAACCGCCACGTCTACCAGCTCCTGCGGGAGACCGAGGAGGCCGAGCCGGAGGACTCGGCCGAGGCGTGAGGGGACTCCCGGCGGGAGGGCTCCCGGCGGGAGGGCGACGGATCGGAGGCGCGGCCGTCACGGGAGCCCCGCCCTGCGTGCGTCCAAGCCCCCTTTCGGCGTCGGTCGCTACCGTCGAGAGGGCGTCCGCACAGGAGCCTTCCGAATGGCGCCGTGGAGACCCATCCGGTCCCGCGTCGCAGGGCTCTGGCCTCTTCCTGCGGTCATTTCTCTCCTCTCCTGTGAGAGCCCGCCGGACCGCCCCGCCCCCGAGAAGCGGCCGCTTCAGCGAGAGACCACCGTCGCTCCGGGGAAAAGCTCGTCCGTCGGATCCCGCCCCTCCCGTGGCCCCGCCGCCGAGGCGGTGGGCGCCCCGCCGCGCAAGCCCCCTGGCCGACGGCCGGCACCCCGTGGCCCCGATGGACCCTTCGGCGGGGGTCTCACGGGGCCTCCTCCAGCAAGGCGTCCTCCTGCTCCTGGCGGGCGTCATCCTGACCGTCCCCTCGGGTTAGGGGACCGGGCCGTCCCCCGCCCCAGCCCCTTCTGCTCAACGACTTGGACGACCTCGGAAGCTTTCGGAAGAGCTCGGGCGAGGATTCCTCCGAGGCACCGTAAGCCCCGTCCGCTCAGAACTTCCGGTCGAGCACGCGATACTGGACCGCCTCCGCGACGTGGTGGACCGCGATGCCGTCGGCGCCCTCGATGTCCGCGATGGACCGGGCCACCCGCCGCACCTTGTCGTAGGCGCGGGCGGAGAGGCCGAGCTCCGAGACCGCCTGCCGGAGCATCTCCGCGCCCGGCTCGTCGAGGGAGGCGAGGCGGTCGAGCGCCCGGCTGCGGAGCTTGCTGTTCGTCTGGAGCGGCCCGCCGTTGCGGTGCACTTGTCGAGTCCGCGCGTCCACCACCTCGTCCCGCATGGTCGGCGAGTCCGTGCCCCGTCCCGCGGCCGCGAGCTGGTGGTAGGGAACGTGGGGCACTTCCACGTGGATGTCGATCCGGTCGACGAGGGGGCCGGAGACCCTTGCGAGATACTTGTCCATCGCCTTCTGCGACACCTCATCCGTGGCGAACTCGCCGCCGGGCGTGGGGTTGAGCGCCGCGACGAGCATGAAGCGGGCGGGAAACCGAATGGTGGAGTGGGCCCGAGCGACCGTGACGATGCCGTCCTCCACGGGCTGTCTCAGCGTCTCGAGGACGGTCCGCGGAAACTCGGGCATTTCGTCGAGGAAGAGCACGCCGTGGTGGGCGAGCGACACCTCACCGGGCCGCGGAATCGTCCCGCCGCCGATGAGCGCCGGCGCCGATGCGGTGTGGTGGGGCATCCGCACGGGACGGCGGGTGAGGAGGGCCTTCCCCCGCGGAACCAGGCCCGCCGCGGAGTAGACCCGCGTGGTCTCCAGCGCCTCGTCCCGCGACAGCGGCGGGAGGATGCTCGGAAGTGCCTTGGCCATCATCGTCTTCCCCGTTCCCGCCGGCCCGAGCATGAGCACGTTGTGGCCGCCCGCCGCCGCCACGGTCAGCGCCCGCTTGACGGTCTCCTGCCCCTTGACGTCCGCGAAGTCCACCTCCGCCCCCGCCGACGCGAGCTCCTGCTCGGCGTCCATCGCCGGGTGGGGGTCGAGTCGCCCCTTGCCGTTGAGCCACGCCACCACGGTCGCGAGCGTGTCGGCGGGGTAGACGTCGATGCCGCCCACCGCGACCGCTTCCGACGCGTTGTCCTCCGGAACCACGATGCCCGTGAGGCCGAGGTCTCTCGCGAGCATCGCCATGCTGATGGTTCCGCGGATGGGCCGCAGCCGCCCGTCCAAGGCCAGCTCGCCCGCGAACATCAGACGCTCGTGACGGTCCCCCTCGATGGTCTGGTGGGCGAGGAGCAGGCCGATGGCGATGGGGAGGTCGTAGACGGGCCCCTCCTTCCGGACGTCCGCGGGAGCCAGGTTGATCAGGATCGGCTCCAGCGGAAATTGGAAGCC
>CAZQQP010000192.1:0-5289 GCA_964595475.1 uncultured Planctomycetaceae bacterium
CCGGCACGGTTCCCGCCGCCGGGCCGCTCGCCCTGGAGGCCGTCGCCAGCGGCGTGCCCGTCGTCACGAGTCGCCCCAACGGCGCCGCCGAGCGGGTCGTGAGCCTCACCGGCGTCGGCACGCCGCTGGTCCGCGTCCACGACGAGCAGAGCGACCCGCCGTTCGCCGGGCCGTGCATCGCGGGCGAGGCCGGTCGTGTGGTGGACCACGCCGATCACGTCGCCGCCCTCGCCCGAGCGATCGGAGAGCTCGTGGCCCCGGACCCGCGACGGGCGTGCCTCCAGGCCATGGCGAGCGCGAGCGAGGAGGTGAGCTTCAGTACCTACCTCGCCCGCATGGAGGCGATCCTCGAAGAAACCAAGCCGTCATGACGCTTTCCCAGCGCGGCGGATACGCCCTCGGAGCGCGAAAACGCGGTCCATTCGGTCCGGCGGGGCGTGGTGCGGGGATGCATGGAGGGACCAGACACCTCATGTCGAGGGGCCGAGGCAATTGCTGTGTGACGAATCTCGCGTCGCTTCGTGTCCGCGTGCGATTCGACGGGCGAGCGTCGCGGGGAGCCGACCCGGAAGGATGGGGAATAATCCCGTGGTGGCCGCGAAGCGGGGTCGATTCGGCCGCGGCGAAGTCTCGGAGGAGCCGACCGCATGCGACGCACCAAGCGATTGCGACTCGCGTCGGGGGCCGCGAAGGTGGGCTGGATCGCGCTGGCGGCGCTGGTCGGCCCGACGGCCGGGTGCAGCGATCTGCTGGTCTCGGCGATGGTCACGGCACCCAACCGCACGGCCGAGATCGATCCGCGAGAGGACCCGCATCAGCATCAGCTCGGCTGGCGTGGCATCGACCGACAACTGCGGGTGACCGTCGGCCCGCCCGAGGCCTCGCTTCGTCTGTGGGTCGTCGGTCCGGCGGAGCCGGGCTCGCTCGCGTCCGCCGAGCCGCGGGGGACCATCCTTCTGCTCCACGGCTTCCGAAACAGCGGCTTCTGGCTCCTCGATACGGCACGAAGGTTCGCCGACGCCGGGTACCGCTCGGTGCTCGTGGACCTCCGCGGCCACGGGCGGTCCACCGGACGATGGCTGACCTACGGGCTCCAGGAGGCCCGCGACCTCTCCCAGGTGATCGACGCGTTGAAGCGAGAGGGTCTTCTCGCCGGCGGCCTCGGCGTCTACGGCATTTCCTACGGTGGTGCGACGGCCATCCACCTCGCGGCGAGGGACGGCCGCGTGGACACGGTCGTCTCGGTCGCCTCCTTCAGCGACATGCGAAAGGTCGTCCCCCGCTTCGTCCGGCAATTCGTCCCCATCGCGGGCTGGTTCGTGACGGACGAGCAGATCCAGCGGATGATCGACGAGGCGGGCCGCCGGGCGGGCTTCGACCCGGATCGGGCGAGCCCCGTCCACGCCATCCGACGGACGGACATCCCCATCCTCCTCGTCCACGGCAAGGAGGACTCGGTGGTCCCGCTGTCCCAGGGCAAAGCCCTTCACCGGGCCGCGCCCGATCACACGAAGCTGCGGGTGGTCGAGGGCGAGGGCCACCTCGGCCTCGTCTTCGGCCTTCCGGAGAAGACCCTCGACGCGGTGGTCCGCTGGTTCGACCGACGGCTCGCCGCCCCGGACGAGGGCATCATCGTCCGCCGGCGGAAGCTCCCCACGCGAAACCGATGACGGACGCCTCTGTCGGATGTCTACGCCGCGTGCCGCGGGTTCCGGCGGACGCGGGCGGGAGCCGCCCGGGCCACGCACCGGAACGGTTCGCGAGGGCTATGGCTCGAGGCGGTATTCCAGACCCTCCAGTGCCGCGCCGTTGCGGTCGCGGACGCGACAGGCGAAGGCCCATCCGCCCTCGGGCTCCACGGCCTTGAGCATGAGCGTGTTCCACCCCTTGTCCAGCTCGACGTCGACGATGTCCTGACGCGGACCCACTCCCCGGTTCGTGTAGTTCTCGTGGACGAGATCGCCGTTGAGCCACGCCTTGACCGCGTCGTCGCTGCCGATCTCCAGGCGGGCCTCTTGTTGCTTGGGCGACCGGATGCGCGTGCGGACGTAGGCGGCGACGTGGTCCTTGGACCCGAACGTGGCTTGCAGGTTGACGTTCCAGTCGCCCACGCCTTTCTCGATCGGTCGCCAGTCCACGCTGGCGGGGTCTTTCTCCGGGGCGAAGGCGCGCTTGAAGATCGCCTTGCTCCGCTTGCCCTCCCCCTGATAGGGACCGGCGGCCTCCCAGGTGAGGATGTGGTCCTCGTAACGGGTGAGGTCGTTGAGAACCTTGCGCGCCTTCTTTCGGATGGCGTCGCGGTCGGCGGCCGAGACCACCTTCTTGACTGCTTTGACGGCGCGGTCCCGCGCCTCGCCGCCGACGCGGCCGGCGATCTGGACGAGCGCCGTCGCGGCCGCCGACCGGAGCGCCGGCTTATCGAGGTAAGGCTCGAGGAGATCGAGGGCGGCCACGGAGCCCGCCTTGCCGAGGCCCGCGAAGACGAGCTTCTTCTGCTGCGGCTCCTCGGCGAGGGCCAGCGCCTTCCGATACATCGGCTGCGGCTCCTCCGACCGCTCCGCGAGGCGGACGTAGCCCCGCAGCGCGAGGACCTTGCGGGCTCGGGTCTCGCCGCCGCGGGCGAGGCGGAGGAGGTCCTCCGCGGGAGCGGGGGTCGGCCATTGGGAGAGCGTGCGGACGGCCGCCTTCCGGACCGCCTCGTCGGACGCGTCGAGGGCGTCGCGGAGGGTCTTGAGGGCCGCCTTCGTCGGGGCGTCGTCGAGGAGGCGGAGCAGCGCCGCCTTCGCCGCCGGTGAAGCGTCCGACAGCGCCGCGAGCACCGGGTCGGCCCGCTTGCCGACGGGATCGATCCTTTGGAACACCTCGCCGATGGCCTTCCGGATCAGACCGCGGTCCGCCTTCTTCGCCGGGTCGACCAGCAGGGCGACGAGGGTGGGAAGGTTCTCCTCCCCCGCGAGCTCGCCGAGGGCCGCGAGGGCCGCTCGCCGCACGCGGTCGTGGTCCGCCCGGGCGAGCGGGACGAGCGTCTCCGTGGCCCGGGTGACCCCCCGGCCGGCAAGGGCCTTGATGATCTCCACCTTCTGTGCGGGGTTGTCCGTCTCGAGGCGTTTCCGCAGCGCCGCGTCGACGCCCTCGCCTTCCATCCGAACCAGCGACGCCCGGGCGATGCGCTGCTCCTTCCCGCTCGCCGCGGCCGCGGCGGACGCCAGCGGACCGACCACGGAGGCGTCGCCGATGCGGCCGAGCGCACGAAGGGCGGCCTTCCGCACCGGGGCGTGGTCGCTGTCGAGCTGCTTGGCGAGAGCGGGTGCCGCCTCCGGCGCTTCGAGGGCGCCGATGGCACGGATGACCTGGGGACGGATGCTCGCGGGCAGCGACGGGAGCATGTCCGCGAAGCGCTTGGCCGCCTGCGGCGCCTCGAGGTCGCGGATGAGCCCCGCGGCGGCCCGCCGCAACGCTCCGTGGTCGCTGCGGATCGCCTCCGCGACGAGCGGGACGCCTTGCTCGGGCCGCGCTTTCGCGAGGCCGCGGAGGCCCGCGACGCGAAGGTGCATCGGGCGGTCGGACTGGTGGAAGCGCTCGTAAATGGCCACGGCCGCGTCGGGCCGTCCCTTTCGCACGTATCGCTCCGCGCAGCGGAGCAGCGCCCGGTCGACGGCGGCGCGGACCGGCTCGGACACATCCGGGCGAGCCGACCGAAGCGCTTTCACCGCTTCGTCGCCGCCGAGCTTGCCGAGGCCGCGGGCGGCGGCGGTCGCCACGGTGGGCGGCGACCCGGTGAGATGGCGCACGAACGCGTCGAGGGCGGGACGGTGGCCGCGGTTGGCGAGCGTGTTGAGGAGGCCGGCGCGGATCTCCCCGGAGGTCCGCCCCACGGCCTCGAGCAGCGCCGCGGCCGCGGCGTCCGTATCGATCCTCCCCAGCGCGTAACGGGCCATGTGGGCGGTCTTGGGATCGTCGAGGAGCTCGGCCAACGCCGGCACGGAGCGGTCCGTGCCGAGGGTCCGGAGCTGGCGACAGAGGAAGGCCTTCGCGTCCGCGGTCTTCGCTTCCTTCAGTGCGGCGATCAGACGCTTCTCCACGGCGGCGCGGCCGGACCCGTTGAGGGCCCGGACCACGAGGGTCTCCACCTTCTCGAGGGGCTGACCGTCGTCGCCGGCTTGATACGTGCGGACCTCGTCGAGGGCGCTCGAGAGCTTCTTCAGAGAAACCTCCTCGGCCGCCGCGGCGACCGAGACCGTCAGAAGGGTTAGCAGCAGCGCTCTCGCCATGTGCATGGTGCGTCTTTCGAGGGGGTCTTCCGCTCCGCAACGCCGGTGAGACCGGCGGGAGCGGAGCGTGGGCAGGCTTGGTCTCAGCGGAACCTCCGTTCGGTCGGCCGGCCGTCAGGTGAGCCGCCACGGCTCCCGCTTCTCCCGGTCGAGCCATCGGCTCGCCTCGGGGTCGCTGATGATCTCCTCCCGCTCGGGGTCCCACCGCAGCGTGCGGTTCAGCCAGTACGCGATGTTGCCGAGGTGGGCGACGGTGGCGGTGCGATGGGCGACCTCGATGTCGCGGAAGGGCCTCTCCCGCGTCCTCACGCAGTGGACGAAGTCGCCGAAGATGCCGCCGCTCCCCTTGTAGTTGGGCACGTAGACGCTCGGCGGCGACGGCTTGCTCGCGTCGCCACGGGGCGGGATCTCCCCCTCCGTGCCCCGGAAGGAGAGGATGCCGCCCCAGCCACCGCCGTGGTAGATCCGCATGCCGTTGTCGAAGACGTAGGTCAGCCGATCCGCCCCGTCGGACCCCGGCGGGATCACCCGCGTCGGGCCGGTCCGGTGGAGCCGCATGGCGTAGAGAGCCCCGCCGAAGCCGTGGCAGCCCCAGTCCGTCATCCCACCGCCGGAGTAGTCGCGATACGGGCGGAAGCCCCCGTGGATGAGCTTGGGGTGGAAGGGCCGCTCCGGCGCCGGGCCGAGCCACATGTCCCAGTCCACGCCGTCGGGCGTGGGCTTGGGCGGGAGGTGGCACTGGCCCGACGGCCCGCCGACGTTCACCCAGCCCTCCTTCACCTCCCCGATGGCCCCGCCCCAGATCATCTTGTGGAACCAGTGGTAGTCCCCCCACACCCGCTGGCTTCCGCCGGAGAGGACGCGGCCGAAGCGGCGGGCGGCCCGGACCATGGCCCGCCCCTCCCGGATGGTCAGACACTCCGGCTTCTCGCAGTAGACGTCCTTGCCCTCGCTCATCGCGGCGATGGCGATCGTCGCGTGCCAGTGGTCCGGCGTCCCGATGAGGACGGCGTCGACG
>CAZQQP010000192.1:5299-8790 GCA_964595475.1 uncultured Planctomycetaceae bacterium
GGGCGACCACCTCGCGAAAGTCGTTGTACGCCTTGCAATCGTGGTTGCCGTACTTTTGGTCCACCTTCGCCTTCGCCTTCTCCCGGTGCTTCCGGACCACGTCGCAGACGGCCACCGCCTGGACGGCGTCGAAGCCGAGGGCCCCGCCGAGGTCGCTCCGGCCGCGGTTCCCCATGCCGATGCCCGCGAGCGTGATGCGATCGTTGGCGCCGAAGGCGCGGCCGGGGACGAACGGCGCGGCCACGGCCGACGCGGCCGCCGTGCCGAGAAACCGTCGACGGGTGGTCTGCTGGAAATCGGCCATCGCATGTTCCTCCGAATGAGCGTCACTTCCCGTCGGAGCGGACGAGGATCTGGACGCGGCGGAAGTGGACCGGGTGGGACTCCGCCTGCAACGAGATCGCGCCCGCGTCGATCACTTTTCCGCTGTCGAGCTGCGGCCGTCGGTACTCGAGCACGCGCCGGCCGTTGACGAAGTGGCGGATCACCTCGCCGGCCCGCACCTCGAGCTCCACTGTCACCCACTGGTTCCCGCGGTACGTCTTCGAGTCGGAGCGGACGCAGTGGCGGGTGACGAGCTCGCCGTCCATCTCGATGTGGGTTCCCGGCGTGCACACGTTGGCGGTGGGCCGCTCGCCCTCCGGCGGCCCGCCGAGGAGCTGGGCCTCGATGGACACAGGAAAGTCCTGGTCCCTTCCCATCTCCTCCGGCGGCCGGCAGTGGACCATGATGCCGCTGTTGCGGTAGGCCCAGTCGGGCCCGCCCGGCACCTGCTCGCCGACGAAGCGGTAGACCACCCGGAGGCGATAGCGGGAGAAGGACTTTTTGTAGAAGAGGTGTCCGAAGCGGCCGTCGAAGCGGTCCCACTTGCTGTAGTCCACCTTCAACAGGCCGTCCTCCACGCGGAAGGTGTCGTTGAGGTTCTTCCCGAGCGGGTGGCCGACGAACTTCGGCGTCCACCCGTCGAGGCTCTTGCCGTTGAACAGGTCCACCCACCCGTCGTTCGCGTCGTCGGCGGCGGCGTGGGCGGCGGACGCGGCGACGAGCACGACCGCGGTCGCGATGAAACGGAGCGAGTGCATCGAGAAGTTCCGGTGCCGCATCATGAAAACAAGATTGTCGTCAGAATCGCGACCGCTGCAAGACGGCTGACCGACTCGCGTGCGGTGTGACCGTCTCGCGGACGGCGAGCCATCTGCCTCCGGCGGGAAGGGCGGGACGGCGGCCTTGCTCCCGTGGTTGACCCGGTCCCCATCCGAGGTTATCGGGTGGAGAAGTCCCGACGACCGCGACGCCCGCCGGCGAGGAACGGGGCCTCCCGTCCGACAGCGCGTCGCCCACAGCGGAAAGGAACCACCATGCGAAAGCCCCTGACCATCGCCGCGACGGCCCTCTTCTTGTGCACCGCCTCCGCGTGGGCCGAGACGGAGAAGCCCAATGTCGTCTTCATGCTCATCGACGACCTCGGTTGGGCGGACACGGGCATCTACGGAAGCACCTTCTACGAGACCCCGCACGTGGACCGCCTCGCGAAGGAGGGCATGCGGTTCACCCAGGCGTACGCCGCCGCGTCGATCTGCTCGCCCACGCGGTCGAGCATCATGACCGGCAAGTATCCCGCCCGCTTGAACCAGACGGACTGGATCCCGGGCATGGGCGACAGCCCCGACCACCGTCTTCTCCAGGTGCAGGACACGAACCACCTGCCGCTCGAGGAGACCACCATCGCCGAGGCCCTCGACGAGGCGGGCTACTTCACCGCCCACATGGGCAAGTGGCACCTCGGCGGGGGCGAGCACCTGCCCAAGAACCAGGGCTTCGACGTGAACATCGCCGGCAACCGCCACGGGGCGCCGCCGAGCTACTTCTACCCGTACAAGCGGGGCGGCTATCAGCTCGAGGAGCTCGCGAAGACCGGCGAGGAGGGGGAGTACCTCACCACGCGGCTCGGCGAGGAGGCGGTCCGCCTCATCAAGAACCACAAGGACGAGCCGTTCTTCCTCTACTTCGCTCACTACGCCGTCCACACCCCGCTCCAGGCACCCGAGAAGCTGGTGGAGAAGTACCGCAAGAAGAAGAAACAGCGGGACATGCCCGACCGCCCCGTCCTCAGCCAGGAGCACGGCCACAAGGAGCTTCTCGTCCAGAACAATCCCGTCTTCGCCGCGATGGTGGAGAAGATGGACGAGACCGTGGGCATGGTCCGGGAGGCGCTCGAGGAAGCGGGCGTCGAGGAGGAGACCATCGTCATCTTCTTCTCCGACAACGGCGGGCTCTCCACGGACCACCCGTCCACCTCCAACTTTCCGCTGCGGGCGGGCAAGGGGTGGATGTACGAGGGCGGCTTCCGCGAGCCGCTCATCGTCCGCTGGCCCGGCGTCACGAAGCCCGGAAGCGTCTCCGACACGCCCGTCATCAGCACGGACTTCTACCGGACCATCCTGGACATCGTGGGACGGCCGGTCCCCGACGGCGCCGCGCCGGACGGGGTGAGCCTCGTGCCCCTTCTCGAGCAGAGCGGCGGCCTCGACCGGAACACGCTCTACTGGCACTATCCCCACTACCACGGGGGTGGAAACATCCCCTCGGGCGCCATCCGGAGCGGGTCCTACAAGCTCATCGAGTACTTCGGCACGGGCGAGACGGAGCTGTACAACCTCGCCAAGGACATGCGGGAGCGGAAGGATCTGTCGCTACAGCGGCCCGCCAAGGCCCGCGAGCTGCACCAGAAGCTGAAGGCGTGGCGGGATCGCGTGGACGCCCAGATGCCCAAGCCCAACCCCAACTACAAGGGAGACTGAGCGACGGCGGGAAGCGCTCGCCCGGACGCGACGCTGCGCGGGCGACACGCAAGAAATCACAATGCAGTGAGCATCGCACGATGGGTCGCACATCCCCGGCCTCGGGGCGGGCGACCTATAGGCGCGTCGTACTGTCTTGGCGAGGCCTGTGTTATGATAGCCTAGCGGTTTCAGTATCCGATTAGATATAGGTGGGATCGCGAGGCCACCGCTGGGGGCTCCACGCGTTGAACGGGGAGGGCGTGCTGGCGGCGCGAGACCCGGTCGTTTCCGGGCCTTCTGGCGAATTGGGTAGTCGAGAAGCCGGGGAAAGTCTGCAACTCTCAATTCCCCTTCCTCCCATTCTTCTATCTGGCCAGTCGTTGTACTCTACTACGGTTCAACGACCTCTCTGCGGTCCGTTCACCTTCACCCGTTACTCAAGTCCAAGGTCTAACGTCTAAGGTCCAAGGTCATGACCTCTCTGCGGTCAGTTCCCCTTCACCGGCGCCGCCGAAGCGGCGCGGGAAAGTCAGGACATGGGAGTTTCAATGACCTCTCGGCGGTCAGTTCCCCTTCACCGGACCCCTCGATAAGCCCGGCCACAAGCCGAGGCTAGGAGTCCGCGGACGAGCGGTCCAGCCGCGAAGACCGAGGCCAGCGATTCCGCAGGACCGTGCGATTCCCCCGCTCCGGCCCGACGTGGGCCCA
>CAZQQP010000193.1:0-1236 GCA_964595475.1 uncultured Planctomycetaceae bacterium
GGAGGAAGTTCGGCGTCACCTTCCAGAGCGGGGCGCTGCTCAACTCCATGACGGTGTGGGAGAACGTCGCCCTCCCCCTCGAGTACCACACGGACCTCGACCCGTGGACCATCGACACCATGGTGAAGATCAAGCTCCACCAGATGGACATGCTCCACGCGGCCCACCTCCGTCCCAGCGAGATCTCCGGGGGCATGCAGAAGCGGGCCGCGATCGCCCGGGCGATGGCGCTGGACCCGAAGATCCTCTTCTACGACGAGCCGTCCGCGGGCCTCGACCCGATCGCGACCAACCGCCTCGATCAGCTCATCAACAAGCTGCGGAGCACCATGGGGATCACCAGCGTGGTCGTCACCCACGTCATGGAGAGCGTCCGGCGGATCGCGGATCGCGTGATCATGCTCGACCGCGGGACGGTCATCCATGACGGGACGGTGGAGGAGATGGACGTCAGCGGGGATCCCCGCGTCCAGCAGTTCCGCACCGGCGAGCTGCTCGGGCCGGATACGGGCGTGGTCAGCGACGAGCAGCTTCTCACGGACCTACTTCTCTAGAAAGGAGCTCGGGGTGAGCTACACCCGCACCGAGATCGTCTCCGGCAGCTTCGTCCTCGCCGCCATCGTCCTCTTCGCGGCCTACGCCTTTCGCGTCGCCTCCTTCGACCCGATGGCCATGATCCGTGGCCGCGGCCTCGACTGCGAGGCGTACTTCACGGACATCCAGGGTCTGGCGACGGGAGCGCCCGTGACCGTCGCGGGCCAGCGGGTGGGGAAGGTGACGGGCATCGACGTGGTCACCCAGACCGTGGACGAGGCCACGCGAGAGGAGCTCGTCGATACGTACGGAAAGCAGGCGGTCGCGAAGCTCCGGACGGGCATGAGGCGGCAGGTGGCCCGGGTGCGGTTTCGGGTGAACAAGGGGGCGCTGCGGCTCGACCCCGAGACCGCCCGCGTCCGGATCCAGCGGGACGGCATCCTCGGCCGCGAGTTTCTCGCCCTGGAGCCGGGCTACTGGGAAAAGGGCGAGCGACAGCCCCGTGTGGCCACGCTCGTGAAGAAGAGAAGGGGACCCGTGGAGATCACGCCCGAGGAGAGCATGGGCCTCACCCGGGCCGTCTCGCGCCTCTCGCCCGTCATCGACAGGCTCCGCAGCGTCTTCAAAAAGGTGGACAAGAAGATCCTCGACTCGAAGAACGTCGGCAAGATCTCCGGGATGATCGCGGACCTCCGCAGCGCC
>CAZQQP010000193.1:1246-1516 GCA_964595475.1 uncultured Planctomycetaceae bacterium
AGGTCGACCACCCGGCATACGGCTCGCTCACGCTGACCGACAGCCCGCTCGACCGGGACACCCCCAAAGGTCTCCAGCAGCAGATTGTGAACCCCGCCAACCGGCTGCTGGCCGACGCGGATCGCAGCGTCCAGGAGATCCGCGACCGGCTGACGGAGAAGACGTTACCCAAGGTGGAGCGGCTGACCAAAAAGAGCACGCGCATGGCGGAGCAGGTGAAGCAGCTCGCCCGCCGCGCCGACAAGACCCTCAAGGAGAACCGGCCGCGCA
>CAZQQP010000193.1:1526-1834 GCA_964595475.1 uncultured Planctomycetaceae bacterium
GAAGGAGGCCGCGAAGACCGCCAAGCGACTGCAGTCGGACATCGACACGGTCTCCAAGGACGTGCGGAAGCTGCTCCGCCGCGCCGACGAGATGCTCGCGGAGAATCGGCCCGAGCTCGCGGAAACGATGCGGCGGCTGCGGCGGACGGCGCGGCAGGCGGAGCTCGCGATGCGGAGGATCCGCGCCAACCCCGCCGTTCTCTTGTTCGGCAAGGAGCGCCCCACGTTCCAGCCGGCGCCGGACCATAAGGGGTGGACGCGGCGAACGGGACGGGCCGGACCCTTCAAGCAGCGGCCCGCGGACTGAC
>CAZQQP010000193.1:1871-8761 GCA_964595475.1 uncultured Planctomycetaceae bacterium
GGGAGGAGCATGCACGAGCGACGCGCGACCCCAGCACCATCCCCCCTCGCCGCGAACGGTCTCGTAGCCGTCCTGGCCGCGGGGCTCCTCTTCGGCTGTGGCGGTGGGGTCAGCCCCATCCGGACCGCGTTCAACCGCGGGGTGTATCACTTCTCCCACGGGCGATACGACCAGGCCATCCACGAGTACCGAAGCGCGCTGCGGACCGACCCGGAGGACAAGCAGGCGCGGTTCAACCTCGCCCTCGCCCTCGAGGCCAAGGCGCGGCAGACGGAGGGGGCGGAGCGGAAGCGGCTGCGGAAGGAGGCCGCCGCCGCCTACCGCAAGGTCATCGATCAGGACTCGGACCACCTCCGGGCCAATGTCAACCTCGCGACGCTCACCGCGGAGCGTGGCGACGTCACCGCGGCGAAGAAGCGGCTGCGGCGGGTGGCGGACGCCCATCCCCACTCCGCTCTCCCGTGGACCGCGCTCGCCGTGGTCCAGAAGCGGGAGGGGAAGACCGAGCGCGCCATCAAGACGCTGCGAAAGGCGGTCGACCGGGATGCCGCGAGCGTGCGGGCCAACATGCTCCTCGGCGACCTGCTCGCCGACGTGGACAAGCTTCAGGAAGCGGTCGACGCGTACAAGCAGGCGCTGAAGACCGACAGCTCCGACCTCGCCACGCTGATCTCGCTCGGACGGACCCAGCGGCGGCTCGGCCGCTTGCCCGACGCCGCGGCCACGCTGCGGCAAGCGCTGCTCATCGACCCGGATAGCTGGTCGGCTCACCTCCAGCTCGCCAAGGTGCGGCGGCGACAGAAGCGCTACGCGGAAGCGGCCCGCCACTACCGCCGGGCTCGCGCCCTCGACCACCAGCGGCCCACGGACCGCTCCCGCCCCGACTACGCGGGTCGCCTTCGGAAAATCTACCAGGCGCTGCTCGCGCAGACGAAGAGCGAGACGAATCAGCCGTGACGGCCCGACGAGGTCTCCTTGTCGGCTTGGTGCTCGCGAAGGCCGCGACGGCGGGCGTCCTTACGCGACGACCTTGACAAGCGTGAAGCTGACCACCCCCACCATGGCCGCGGCCACGAGACCGGCGACGAGGGGGCGCCAGCCGAGCAGGCGGATACGCGCCAAGCTCGTCCCCAGGCCCACCGCCGCCATCGCCACCATCAGCCCCCACTCCGCCGCCCACTGCACGTGAGCGACAGTCGCGCCCCACGTCGCCGCGGAGAGCACGCCGAACGCCTTCTCGCCCGCGTCGCCCACGGTCCGCACCACCACCATCGCCAGGAAGCCCACGACGAACAGTGGCACGGCGCTTCGCCAGCTGCGGCCGGCCACCCGCGCCGCCCCGCGGTGGCGGTGGTGCAGCATCGCCATCAGCGGGAGCACGCCGATCAGACACGCGTTCCGCAGGAGCTTGACCAGCACCGTCGTCTCCAGCGCCGCGGGCGCGCCGTGCTGCCGGTCGTACATCAGCCCCGCGCCGGTCGCCTGGGCCGTGTCGTGGATGGCGGTGCCGAGGAAGAGCCCCACCTGCTCCGGCTCGGCGAACAGCGGACGCGCGAGAAGGGGATAGGCGAAGAGGGCCACCATGCCGAACAGCGTGATGGTCGCCACGGAGTAGCTCACCTCGTCGTCGTCCGCGTCGATGACGGGTCCCGTCGCCACGATGGCGCTGACCCCGCAGATGCTCGTCCCCACGCCGATGAGCGTGCTCAGCCGGCGGGAGAGGCCGAGCCACCGGCCCACGCCCGCGACCAGGAGCAGGGCCGCGAGGATGCACCCGACCACGATCGGTAGGGCCTGCAGGCCGATCTCCCCCGCCACGGCCAGGGAGAGGCGGATGCCCAGGAGAGCCACGCCGATGCGGAGCAGCCGCTTGAGGCACAGCGCCAAGCCATGCTCGTAGACCGTGGGAAGTCCCAACGTGTTCCGGACGATCAGGCCCACCGCCACTGCGAGCATCACGGCGCTGATCGGGCTCTTCTGGAACCCGAGGACGGTCGTCCCCATCCACTGGGCCACGGCCTCCGCCACCACGGCGAGGACGATCGCCAGCATCACGCCCGGCGCCACCTCGCCCAGCCACGCGAGCAGCATGTTTCCCCGCTGCCGCCACGAGGCGGACCGGAGGCGCTGACCCAGCGATGGCCGCGGCGGTTCCAGCCCTCCTTCGAAGCTCCCCAGCCAACGCGCCAGGTCGGGATTCTCGTAGGGGTTGCTCGCCTTGCGTGTGTCCGAGGGGTCCATACCACGCGTCCGTCGAGTGGTCGCCACGGCCCGATTATCCCACTGCCCCACGGCCACGCCAGCGCGCGGAGGACGGGTCGCGGCGGCCGACACCGCAAGCTCCATTGTCCCGCCGTAGACCCATCGGAACTTCGGCGCCACGACGGCACGGACGGCGCCGATAATGGACAGTCGCTCGATCGCAGGGGAGGGGGTGACAACTCGCCGAACGGGCCGCCCGTCGGTCGAGGACCAGGACGCGAGAGCCGCGTTCCGGAGGAGACGGTGTCGCTTCGAGAGGTCTCGCATGCGTGGAATGAAGACGTCCTCGTCCGTTTACCCCCTGCTCATCGCCGCGACCGTGTGGGGCGGGCCGCCGTCCGGCTCGTCGGCGGAGGCCGCTGACGGTGGCGGGGCGCTGCGGGCGACGGAGTTCCTCCCGGACGGCCACGCCACGGACGGCTCCGTGGCTTACCAGGAGGAGCTCCAGCGGGCGATCGACGCGGCGGCGGAGCGGCGACGGCCCCTGGTCTTCCCCGCCATGACCTACCGCCTCGACGATCCGAAGGGGCTCCGCCTCCGCTCCCACAGCGACCTCCGCCTCGGCGGAGCGGTCCTCCGGCTCGCCGCGGACTGCGACGCGGACGGACAGGCCTTCCTCGGCCGCGGCGTGGCGGACGTCCACATCGCCGGCGGCACCGTGGTGGGGCGGCGGGAGGAGTGGCCGGACTCCGTCAACATCGCCGGCGTTCGCCTCACCGGCGCGGTGCGGGACGTGACGGTCGACGGCACCACCTTTCGCGACCTCTCCGCCAACGCGGTGGGCGTCTTCGCGGAGGGACCCGAGAAAATGGCCCGGGACGTCGTGGTGCGCGATGTCGTCGCCCGGAACTGCTGCAACATCTATCGCGACTATCGCTCGGAGAACCCCGGCCCGGCGGAGGGCAGCGAGCGGAAGGACCAGGGGAGCGTCGCCTTCTACCACGTCCGGGACTTCGCCGTCCACGGCTGTCGCCTGGTCGGGTCCCGCTCCGACGGCACGCACTTCTACAAGTGCCGAGAGGGGCGGTTCACGAACAACCGGGTGGCGTCGAGCGCGATGGGCGGCTACTTCGTCGAGGGCGGGAAGCGCGTGCTCGCTTCGGACAACACCATCGTCGGCAACGGCTCCCGCGGGGTGACCGTCGAGCGAGGCGCCCGCGACTGCACGCTGGTGAACAACGTGGTGGCCCGCTCCGGCCGCGAGGGCCTCTGGGCGCCCGACGCCGCCGGTGGGATCGTCCGGGCCAACGTCTTCCGGCACAACGGGCGGAAGGACGACGACCCCCGTGACGCGGAGATCCGGATCCAGGAGCGGGAGAAGTGGCCCAAGGGCTCCGCCTACCGAATCGAGGGCAACCTCATCGAGACCACCGAGGACCAGAGCGCCGCGATCCGGGTGACGGCCGGCGTCGAGGGCGTGGTGATCCGCGGCAACACGCTCCGCGGCGCCGTCCGGCGGATTCGGCCGGGTCCCTGGATCACGGGCGAGGGCACGCTCTCCATCCGCGACAACCACGGTTGGCGAACCGAGGCCTCCGGCACCGCCACCTTCAAGGCCGACGGGAACAAGCGGGTGTTTCGCATCCCCCACGGCCTCGTCAGCCCCACGCCGAGGCGGCCGATCCGCAAGCACACCGAGGTGGTCGCCCAACTGACACCCGGCTCGGAGAGCGCCGCCGCGCCTCATTCGGTCCACCCCGGCGGGAAGCGAATCGAGGTGCGCTACCAGACCCCGCCGTCCGCCGGCCCCGTCGAGGTCCACTGGACGGCCCGCCTCCGGCCCCGACAGCGAGGCGGACGGCCGACCTCCGGTTCGGATCGATAGGGGCTGCAGGCGGGTGGATACAGAATTGACGCGCGGCCGTGCCGGGTCAGACAGAGGTCGACCACGGCCTCGCTCGAAAGATCTGTCAAGACTCCGCATCACCAGGTCAGGCGAACACGGTCACTCGGCCGTCGCCGGAACGCCCTCGACCACGCTGATCTCGGAGCGGCTCGGGACAATGCGGTTGAGGCGGAAGCCCGCGGCGTCGAGGAGGCTGCGGTATTCCTCCGCGGTTCGCTCCCGGCCGCCGGGGATGACCATCATCGTCAGGTCCAGCATCTTCCCGAAGAAGGGCTCGTTGCCCGGCGGAAGGACGCTCTCGAGGATTAGCAATCTCCCGTGGGGTGGGATGGCCCGTCGGACGGTCCGGAGGATCTCGACACTCTTGTCGTCGGGCCAGTCGTGGATGATGTGGCGGAGGAGATACGCGTCGGCGCCCTCGGGCACCGCCTCGAAGAAGTCGCCGCCGACCAGGCGGCAGCGGTTCGCGAGGCCGTCCCGCTCGATGTCGCGCTGCGCCCGAGCGACGACGGAGGGGAGGTCGAAGAGGAGTCCCTGCATGTGCGGATCGCGGACGAGGGCGGCCCGCAGCACGCTGCCGTTGCCCCCGCCGACGTCCGCGAGCGTGGTCACGTCGGAGAGGTCGTAGGCGTCGAGGATCGCGTCCGTCTCCCGGCCGTGGACGTCGACCATGGCCGCGTCGAAGTTGGCCGCCTTCTCCGGGTGGTCGGCGAGGTAGTCGAAGAAGGGCTTTCCGTAGATGTGGTCGAACGCGGTCTCCCCCGTCCGCACGCTGTGGAGGAGCTCGCCCCACGCCCGGTAGTGCTCCTCGCCCATCATGATGGCCATCGCCCGCTTGGACCCCTCCACGTCGCTGCGGAGCGGCTCGGCGAGCGGGGTGAGGGCGAAGGTGCCGTCGGCGGTCTCGCGGAAGATGCCCTTGCTCGCGAGGGCCCGGAGGACGCGATAGAGGGGAAAGCCTTGGACGCCGGTCTCGGCGGCGAGGGTCTCGGTGCTTTTCGGCCCGTCGACGAGGAGGTCCGCGAGGCCGAGCTTGGCTGCGACGTAGATCGCCTGCGTGGACTTGAACCCCGCGATCATCGCCGAGAGCGTCTCCTCGGGCGATTCGTCGGGGTCCGGTGTCCCGGCGGAGTCAGATCGGTCGCTGTGCATAGGCCATGACGTTATTCGGCGCGGGCGCGAGACTACAATCCCGCGATGAGCACGGTCCGGGATCCATTGGCACCCGTAGCCGCACGGGTTCCGCCGCTCGCGAGCGGCGACCGGCTCTCGCGCAACGAGTTCGAGCGCCGCTACGAAGCGATGCCCGACCTCAAGAAGGCCGAGCTCGTGGAGGGAGTGGTCTACGTGGCATCGGCGACGCGGATCGAAGAACACGGAAGCCCCCATGGCGATCTCATGGCATGGCTGGGGCTCTACCGGTCTCGGACGCCCGGGGTGGACCTCGCGGACAACTGCACGGTCCGCCTCGACCCGCACAACGAGCTCCAGCCCGACGCGCTGCTCCGGGTCGCCCCCCATCTCGGCGGCCAGTCGACCACGGATCGGAGCGGCTACGTCTCCGGGCCGCCGGAGCTCGTCGCGGAGGTCGCGGCGAGCTCCGCGAGCTACGACCTCCACGACAAGCTGGAGGCCTACCGGCGCAACGGCGTACGCGAATACCTCGTCTGGCGTGTTCTCGACGGCGCCCTCGACTGGCTTCGGCTCGAGGGGGACCGCTACGTCGTCCAATCGCCCGGGCCGGACGGTCTCGTCCCAAGCGTCACCTTTCCCGGCCTCTGGCTCGACGGCGCCGCGCTCCTCCGCCGCGACCTCGCCACCGTCGTTGCCGGTCTGGAGCGGGGCCTCGCGAGCCCGGAGCACGCGACCTTCGTGCAGCGACTCACCTCCGGGGCTTAGCGGCGGCTCGGCTCAGGCGGCCACGGGCAAGCTCCGCGGCCCCGAAGGGATGCCTCCGGCAACTCCGCTTGCCCGGGGGACCGCGTCGGCTCACGGCGAGCGTCGTACCGACGCGCCGACTAACGGTCTTCGCCCGGCTCGTTCGACACTCCCACCCGCTGTTTCAGAACCTCGAGGCCGCGGGCCTTTTGCGGGTCCTTCCCGTTCGCGTACGGAATCGAGAACGGCACCTTGACGTCGGGCTTCACCCCGCGGCCCTCGAGCCGTTTGCCGTCCACGTGCAGGTCACCCACGGGCACGACGAGAAGCGAGTCGTCGCTGAGAAGAAAAGCCCTCGACGGGAGGACCGCAATGGATCTCACGGGGCCGGACGCGAACCTTTTGCGGTGTTTTCCCCTCGCGCCGACGGATCACCAGATCGACTGCGTCCACACCCCCCTGAAATGCTGATATCGACCGGTAGGGACGACCATCGGCGCGGAGGATCTCGTCTCCCACCCGAAGACCCACGGCCTCGGCGATGGGAAGGACACCGGTCACGAAGATGCCGCTTTCGAGGCGTACGGTCCGGACGCCGATGCCTCTGTACGCGACCTCTTCATCCTCCTTGCGGACGGACCGGGGACGTGACACGGGTGGAGGCGCCGGTCGGGGCTTCGGAGAGGGACGCTGCTCATCGTTCCTGGCGGTTCGCGGCGCCCGTCGAGCGGCGTCGCCCTGACGGGGACGGGAAGGCGGCTTTTGAAGAGGCGGCCGACGCCGCTTCCAGCGGCGAAACCGGGTCACTGGATAGATGGCCCGGAGCTCGTAGTAGGCGCGCTGACGTTGGTGGTAAGTAGGCGGAAAAGAATAAGTTGAGCCTATTCATCGGTGCCAAGGCGGA
>CAZQQP010000194.1:0-5872 GCA_964595475.1 uncultured Planctomycetaceae bacterium
CGCGTCGTCGGCGCGCCAGGCGGTGTAGGCGCCCGTCTCGCCGTCGCGGCCGTGGACGGTGACGGGCCGTCCCTTGACGAAAAAGACCTCTCCCGCCCCGACGATGCGGCCCTGCTCGTACCACTTCGCCCGGCCGACGCTGTCGAGCTTCGCGGCGCCGTTCCCGCCGGGATTGAGACCGAACATCACGTTCCGGCCGAAGGCGCGGACGTCCCGATGGCGGAGCCGCAGCCGCACGCTCCGGCTTCCGCCGGCGCGAAGGCGGAGCTTCCACTTCGGCGCGGGTGGCAGGGTGACCGCCTTGGACTCGCCCGCGTCGAGATCCAGCCCGTCGACCAGCCGCTCGCCGTTGACGTCGAGGCGGATGTTCTCCGACGTGGCGTCGGCGGCTCGGTCGGCGTGGGTGAACCGCGCCCGGTCGAACCCGACGATCTGCTGCACCTCCTCGTCGAACCGCCCGGCGGGCTCGACGAGGCCGACCGCGGCGACCGCCCTCGCCGGCGCTTCCGCGGTCAGACGCTTCCATTGCCACTTTTCGCCGTCCGGCATGACGGCCTCGGCGCTCGACCCGACGAACCTGCCCTTCTCGTCATACCAGCGGATCTCGAGCCGCATCGGCGGCTCGTCTTTCTGCCGCATGCCGTATCGCATTCGCAACGCCCACGTATACCGCTCGCCGGCGACGACGGGGAGCATGTTCTGCCCGTTGTCGTCTGCGCCGCTTCGGCTGGAGCTCCGCCAGGCGTCCGTGGCGAGGAAGTGGTCCTGTCCCTTCCGCGAGTCGAACCGGACCAGCCCGTGGAAGCCGTCCCGCAAGCTGCTGTCCTTCCCGACCAGCCACCCTTCACCGTAGCCGTGGTCGGGGACGTCCCATCGCTCTCGGGGAAGCCCCGTCGGCTCCGGCGGGTGGAAGCCCGGATTGTGGAGCCGGTTGGCCGCCTCGGTTCCCGTCAGGACGACCTCGTAGTCCGTCGCCCACGCGTAGTTCGCCTGCGTCCACCGCTGGCCGTTCCACACCCGCGCGTGTTGGACGGGGGCCATGCCGCTTCCCCGGCCCCCGCCGACGGTCGTCAGCGTGGCTCGATCCCTCGCCTCGCCGTACTTCGGCGGCTCCTCGAGCACACGGGCTTTGGGGGCCTTGTCCATCGATCGAAATCGGCGCGAGGGCACGTCGTAGCTCCGCAGCGCGATCTCCTCCGCCGTCATGTCCGCAACGATCACCTCGTATCCCCCGGCGGCGGTGCCCCGGTTCTTGGTCGCGTCGAGCTTGATCTGGGCGAAGCTGTACTGCTCGAAGTCCGCCGCCCCCTTGTTCTCCGGGTCGTTCCATCCGACCTCGTCGTCGGAGTGGAACGCGACCGCCACGGTCGGGTGGTTCTCGAGGATGTGGAAGAAGGCGGGCGTCCAGCGGTTCTCCCGGCTCGCCGCCGCGACCCCGCCCTCCGTGGACGGGTCGCGGTCCTGTCCCATCGCGTACTTGCTGATCATGACGAAGCTGGTCTTGTCCCGGTGCCGGTCCAGCGCCCGGCGGACGAAGCCGAGGGTCTCTTCGACGACGCCCTTGTGGGACGGCTGGTCGGAGAAGTAGAGGATGTGGATGCCGCCGTAGACGAGGCTCGCCGCCTGGTAGGAGCCGCTCTCCCGCTCCCCGACGTAGTTCTCGAGGCGTCGGTTGTGATCGGGCAGCGGCGGCGACGTCTCCGGGTCGAGCGTGCCCGCGTCGTGGTCGCCGAACTTCGTCAGCAGCGGCACGTGGGTCTGGCCGATCGTGTGCTCGGCGAACCGCCGCCACCGTCCCTTATCCATGTACTCCCGGACTTCGTTGGTGTCTCCATAGTCGCCGGTGCACATCACCAGGTCCGGGTCCAACGCGTCCATCGCCCCGCCGAAGTCGCTCGCGAACGGCCCCGGGCCCATCTCCCCGGCGAAGACGATACGCAGCCGTCGGCCGGGCTCCCGGTCTTCGGCATCAACCGTCCCAGTGGTCAGGATGAAACCCCCGAGCGTCCCGGCGACGACCAGCACCGGCGTGACCAATCGGAAAAGCGTGTTCATCAAATCGCTTCCGTTCACCTCGTTTCCAAAGACGCGCGGATTGTACGGCGCCTGGCGGACAAGCGATGTCCGAAAAGGCCCGCAGCCGCACGTTCGGTGGAGCGCTCCGTGGGGACGCGCCGGGGGCCTCCCTTTGGACCTGTGCCACGCAACGCCGTGAACGAACCGACGATCGCGGGTCGGCTCCGCTTCTAAGAGGGCTCCGCGGGAGCGGAGCCCTCCCCTCGCGACGTCGCCAGCTCAGTGGCTGCCGGACGAGGACGGCGTGGTCTTCGTGCCGCAGGAGGCGAGAACCGCGGTGCTCCGTCGGGCCCTGGAGAGGCCTCCCACCGAGGAGAAAATACGACAGCCCATCCGCTCACGAATTTCGGCGAGCGCGGCGCTTCGGCCATTCGGAAGCGTCTAACCGACGAACATCACAGACCCATCATCCCCATTTCGGAATGTCGACTCGGAGGTCGAGAGCCCGTGCGGGCTGGATCCCTTGGTCGCGGCCCTGAACCGAACACGGTCGTTCTCCATTGGGACCGACGCGATTCTCACCCCTTCGTCAGTCTCGAGCTCGTTGAGCCGGTGCACGGTGCGAACGCGATCCTCGACGCTTTGTCACACGCGTCGAGCCACTCGAAGGGTCTCCCCGCGCCCTGTGGGACGAATGTGACCGACCGGACTTCCACATCGGCATCGAGGCGGCCCACCTGTCCGAGATTCCGCGCGTCACGCTTTCCGGCGACACGGTCCGTCTTGTGAGCCGCGTTGGGACGGATCTGACGTTTGCTTGCTATCAGAAGCATCAGTCTCTGCCCGCCCGGGACGTCCGGGTGCGATGAGTCGGAGGCCATTGTTCGCCTTCTCGTGCCCGCCCGGGTGGTGGGGTGAAGGCGAGGTCAAGACGAGCTGACCCTCGTTCGACTCGCGGCGAGGTCTGGCGGATGGCTTTTCCGCAGGCGGCACGGGAACACCAAGCGACCTCGGCAATACGACCATTCCGCGTGTGAGAGAGGCTCTGCAATGCTCCATGTGCTTTTCCATCGACATCAAGGGTCGTAGCTCGTCTGATTCGTTTGTAGCAGCCACGGGCCGAACCTCCGAGCATGGGTATCGCTCCGGAGACGCGGTCGTGTTATCATCTTCTCGCGGTGACGGCGGCTGGCAGTGCATGTGCGGGGATCCGAACGGAGGAACCCATGGCTCGGTGGTTCGACGGAGGACTTGCTGGAGCGCTCGTCGGAGGCATCGTTCTGTCGCTCCCTTCGAGCGGCGGCGCCGCGGAGCGGATCACCGCCGTGAATACGAGCGACGCGGCCCTGGAGGGATACCCGGTTCGTGTGGCGACGGACCGGCTTCCCGGATCGGTGAAGGGGAAAGACCTCGCCGTGGTGGCGTCCGACGGCGGCCGCGTGCTTTCGCAAACCGACGACTTCGACGGCGACGGCACGGCGGATGTCCTGGTCTTCCGGCTGGACCTCGCTCCGCGCGGCTCGCGGACGGTCCGCATGAAACAAGCGAAAAGAGAGGACGCGTCGGCCGACTCGCTCGATGCGCGGAAGACGGAAAGCGGTTTCGTCCTGAAAAACGGTGCGATCCGGGTGGCGCTTCCGCGCGGTCGCGTTCTGGATCTGCGAGAGGACATCGAGCTCCTCCACAAGTTCAACCAGAAGTTCGGGAAGGAGGTCGGGCGCCGGATCGTCAGCCGCGGGCCGGTCCGCGCCGTGGCCCAGGCGAAGTCCACCGTGAAGGGCTTCCGGCTCACCAAGCGATACTGGCTCCACCCGAACGAGAGAAAGCTCCACTTTCGCTACATTTGGAGGAACGTGTCGGGTCAAAAGCAGTCGCTGAAGGGCTTCCCGCCCGGTGTCAACGGGCACGGCCTCCTCGGCCGGGCGGTCAGCGGGGACGACCCGGCCAAGGTCACCCGGCCGATGGGCAAGTACATGCCCGCCAATCGCAACCAGGCGATCTGGCGGAGCCCCCAAACGGGCTGGTCGGCGGCGCTCTTCCAGCACAAGGTAAACGGCTGGCTCCGGATCTTCGGGTATCCCCGGTCGCTGTACAAGTTCAAGACCCGTCGCTTCGGCCGCCGCGGCGACGCGGCCTACAAGAAGCATCCGCCCGCGAGCGCGATCGACCTGGAGCCGGGCGAGGCGTTTACGCTTCCCTTCACGTTCAGTTTTTACAAGGGAAGCGAGGCGGCTACGGCGGAGGCGTTCCGGTCGGACCTGGAGCGTGTCCCGGGCGTCGTCTCCCTTTACAGCTCCGACGGCCGGCCGCTGAAGGTTGCGCCCTCCGCGGCCTATCTGGAGGAGGAGTTTGATGATGGGGAGCGGTGGTGGACGACGCGCGGGGCGGAGATGGACGTCTCGGGCGGCAGAGCCCGGATCACGGCGCGGAAGGAGGGGGCTGCGGCCTACACGGTCGTCCCCCGCGACTTCCGCGACCCGACGGAGCTCCGCGGGAAGATCGCGAGCCTTTCCGACGAGACCACGGTGAAAATTGTGCTGAAGAACCTGGAGACCGGGAAGACTTATCCCTTCGAGCGGTCGGCCGGCGCGTTCACCGATCTCATTTCCAAGGAGATGGACGTTGCGACGAAGGCCCCATGGATGGTCAAGCTGATCCCGTCGGGTGGAACGACGCCGGCACGAGCGGTGGTGGATCGAATCGCGCTGAGCTGGCCCGTTCCGCCGCCGCCCGAGCTGTCGCTCCCCTTCGATGCCGCCGACCTGACGGACATCGCGGTCAGCTTCGCGTTCTATTCCGCTGCTTATCAGAGCTGCGAGCGGGCGTACGACCTCCAGCTCTCGACCGACCCGGCCTTCGCATCGGTCGACCGGACCTATCGCATCCCCAATCGGATCGAGTGGTTCGGCCACGCCTCCCCGAAGGAGACGCTGGTCCCGGACGATCTCTTGGCGGAGGGCACCTATCACTGGCGGGTCCGCGCCCGGAGCGTCTCGGGGGAGCCGGGCGAATGGAGTGAGCCTCGGTCGTTCCGTGTTTCAACCGAGGAGCCCGCGACGGAGTCGCCGACGCGGAAGGTGGACGCGGAGCACCCGCTCTTTCTCTTCGCGGGCCGCGTCCGTCCGGCGAAGGACCGCGCGTACAAGCCGATGTATCAGGCCTTCCCCGAAGAGGTCCGGGACCACGTGGTCTACGAGGTCGCGGTGGCCCCATGGCGAACCAAGGAGGACATCGAGCGGTGGATGGCGGGCGATTCGTTCCCGACCCTGGTCCGCTACCACGGGGTCGCGGACCTCTCCCAGCTTGAGTACTTGTTCCGGAACCATCCCCGCGTCCTCGGCTTCTACTTCGGGGAGAAGGGCTTCCGCAAGCCCGGCACCTCGCTGAAGCGCGGTCTCCGCCTGGCGGCCCGATACGGCCGATACGGAGGCACCCTCGGCGGGTGGAAGCACATGCGGGCGAGCCGGGTCCTGGGCCGCCAACAGATCGCGCTGGGGGACCACTTCCTCGCGATCAACAAGAGCAACAACGTCCGCGAGCCGGTCGCCCGGTACATCACGGCCGCGGGCCTCCGCGCCGCCGGCCGGATCGACTTTTGGGGGACGGAGACGGAGTGGGGGAACGCGTTCAAGATGTACGGCCTGGGCTTCGGCAGCGAGGCGAAAAAGGCGATCAAAGACCGTGGTGGGACCAAGCCGGTCGATTGGATGCAGCCGTTCGTCTACTGCCTCTCGCTCGGCGCGCCGGCGTACCGGGTGGAACGGGGAATGTGGACGGGCCACGTCCTCCAGGGGTGGAGGGACGGGGAATTCCGGCGGTTCTGGACCGACGCGCTCGGTCCGTTTTACAAGGACAT
>CAZQQP010000194.1:5931-8724 GCA_964595475.1 uncultured Planctomycetaceae bacterium
GATCCCGACCCGCGAGCAGGTGCGCGAGGCGTCCAAGGTGGCATTCGTCTCCCGCCCGGAATACGGAAAGCGTCGCCCGTCGAACAAGATGTCCGGGTTTCCTAGCCACCGGATCGGTGCCGCGTTCGGCCTGGCCGACTCGGATGTCCGTCGGGTCAACGTCTTCCGGACGGAGTGGGTTCCCGACGAGAGCCGATATTTCTTCACGCCGATCCTTCCGTTCCACGCGACCCCGGAGGAGCGGTCCGCCTTCGACCACGTGGTCCGTGCGGAGCGCTTCGACAGCGCCGAGGATGTCCGGGAGTTTCTCGGCCGCTTCTACCCGCCGGACCGGAGCGAGGCCTACGCCGTTCTCGTCGGCGACACCGGCGTGGTGCTGAACACGACCGACTGGATGAAGAAGTCGGAGCCGGAGGCGTTCTCGCTCGACCTGACGAAGGGGCCGGTCGACCGGATCACGGGCGAGGTGACGTACCGGGAGTACATCATCGCCAAGCAGAACGAGGACCGCCTCTTCATCCACACCAATGACTACATGGAGGAAACGACGGAATTGCGGCTGCGGGTCGAGGGCCGGCCGGACGTTCGAGTCGAGCCCGAGAGCGCGGTCGACCGGAGGCAGTGGGCCCCCGAGAAGGGGGAATTGTCTCTCGACGTCGGTCACGAGGAGGGGGTCGTCCGCCTCTGGGTCGAGCGCTGATCGCGACGTCGAGCGGCGGCGGAGCAAGCGAGCCAAGGAAGTGCGGGCGACGAGCCGAATGGACCCTTCTCGCGAGCGTCTTCACGCGAGAAGGGGACAAGCGGGGCGAGCCACTGCCGCTCGTCCGCTCCGGCGGCGTCCCCGGAACGATCTGTTTCCGTCGCGATCGATCGGGCGATCCGCTCAGTCCCCGAGGTCCTTGAGCTGGTGCCCGAGCGCCATGATCGCCGGGTTGTCCGACCCGTTGGATACGATGAACTCGCCGAGGGCCACGGCGAGGTCGAAATCCAGCGTCAACCGAACGCTCGAGTCCACCTGGAACGCCGGCTGCCGCTGGCGGGCCTTCTTCTCCCGCTGACGGGGTGGCTGGTCGTCCTCGGTCATCGTCTTCTCCTTACCCGCGGTTCGCCGTGTCCCCCGACCGGCTGAGCCTCGATCTTACACCACGGCCAGGACGCCACAAAACTCCGTCAACCAACCTCGAAACCTCAAAGCGCCCCGGTGTTGACAGACCCCTCCCGCGCTCCGGGCGCCGCTCCCGCGTTGCCGGGCTCACCCCGGCGCGTGGCGCCGCTCGGTCACGGTTGGATACGATCCCGCGAGATCAGTGGAGATCACCATGCGTGTCGAACGAATCGCCATCGGCCTTTTCATCTGGGTGGCGGCGGCCGCCGGGCTGGGATGGCTCGCCGACCGCCGGCTCGTGGCGGAAGGGAGCCTCGCCGCCGACGTGGTCCCGGCCCTCTGGTCCCACGCGACGGCGCCCCGGCAACGGCTGGATCTCCGGATGCGGCGCCCCCTCCACGTGGAGGTGGGCGACCCGATCTTCGTCGTGGAGAACGGGGCGGCCCGCCCGGTCGGCGAGATCCGCGAAGTGGTGGGCGACGCTGGCAAGAAGACCCGCGGCGGACAGGTCCGCCGGGCGACCGCCGTGCTGTATCCCGGCCACCACACCGCCGGCGAGGTCCGGTTGGCCTACCACAAGGCCCCTCGCTCGCTCGCGTGGGCCGTCCGCACGCTGCTCCCCGCGAAGAAGCGTCGGCGCATCGCCACCGTCGTGTCCGCCGCGATCGAGAGGCATCACGCGGAGATCGCGGAGGCGCTCCGCCCCGTGGTCGTCCGGAGCGTCCGCGACGCCTTTCGCGTGGTGGAGCGGGACCTGCCGCGGGTGCTCCGTCGCCACCGCGGCGCCCTGGAGAAGCTCGGCGCGAAGTACGAGCGCGTCCTCCTGAAGAAGAAGCTCCTTCCGCTCTCGAGGAAGAGGATCTGGCCGGTGGTCCGCCGCCACGCGGCGCCGGTCGCCCGGGAGATCGGCCGCGAGCTCTGGAAGCGCGCCTCGGTCTGGCGCTTCGCCTGGCGGGCAGCCTACGACCGCACGCCGCTGCCGGAATGGGCGCCGGGGCCGGAGAAGCCCACGGTTCCGAGGGCGTTCGAGCGCTTCATCGAGCGGGAGGCCGCTCCGGTGCTTCGGAGCCATTCGGACGACTTCGCCCGCGTGGTCCGGAAGGTCATCGAGGACCTCCGAGCCGACCCCGCCGTCGTCGCGACCGCGAAGGAGGCTTTTTCGACGGTTCTGAGCGACCCGGCGTTCCACCGGGTGACCCGTCGCATCGTCCGGGATCTCGTCGTCGAGAACCCGCGCTTTCGCAAGGCGATGGAGCGCCATTGGACGAGCGCCGACGCGAAGGACGCCTTCCGCCTCGCCGCGGACCGTCTGGAGCCGACCGCCCGCAAGATCGGCGAGCTCCTCCTGGGCACTCCGGAGAAGGGGATCACCCCCGAGTTCGAGCGGGTCCTCCGAAGCCAGCTTCTCCGGAAGGACCGCCGTTGGTTCGTCCTGGAGCGGCGGGGGAGCGGACCGGCGGAGAAGACGGCGCCGGAGAACAAGAAGGTCCGCGTCGTCCGGGGCACGGCGCCTCGCGTGGATCCCTTCATCCGCGGCGAGCTTTCTCCGAGCCATGGCACGCCTTGACGCCCAGCCCGCCCCGTCCGCAAGCGGTCCGCCACCGACGGACGCGTCGGTCGAGCTGCGCGGGCTGACGATCACGGTGGGCGACCAGATTCTCCTGGATCGCGTGGACGCCACCTTCCGC
>CAZQQP010000195.1:0-8701 GCA_964595475.1 uncultured Planctomycetaceae bacterium
CCGGAGCGTGGCTCGCCCGTCGGCGTCGCTCGCGAGCGACCGGGCCGCCGCCTCCCGCGTCGCCCGATCCGCGGAGCGGAGCCGCTCGGCCGGCGAGTCCGCGGGCTCGGTCTCCGTCCCCTCCGCCGCGTCGATCCGCCAGATCGCCCCGTTGCCGTGCACCGAATAGTGGCGGCTCCCCCAGTCGCTGACGTACAGCGAGCCGTCGGGGGCCACGTCGAGGCCCACCGGGCGGAAGTCGCCGCCGCCCCGGCAAAACGCCTTCCGCTCCGCCGCCAGCCCCGCACCGCGGGTCCGCAGCGCATATCGCTCGAGCCGGTGATCCGCCCACGACGTCGCGAGGAGCGTGCCCCGATACGCGTCGGGTAGCGCCGTGGCTCCGTACCAGACCACCTCGCACGGGGCCTCCGCCGTGCCGGAGACCATCGGAAGCGTGCCGGGCAGCTCGCCGTTCCACGCGACGAAGGGGTGCAAGCCGGAGCGGTAGCGCCGCTCGAACCCGAAGTCGCCGCCGGGGACGATCTGGAGGAGCCGACAGGGCGGACGGTTCCCCGGGTCGTTGTCCGTGGCGAAGACCCGGCCGAAGGGGTCCACACAGAGGCCGAAGGGGTTCCACAGCCCCGTGGCCACGCTCCGCAAGCCACTGCCGTCGCTGCGGCAAAAGAAGACCCGTCCCGCTCCGGCTCCTCCCTCGATCGTGGTGCCGTCGGCGGCGACCAGCTTGTACGGCCGCGCCCGATTCTCGCCGAGGCCGAAGTAGAGATTGCCCGCGAAGTCGATCGCGAGGCCCGACAGGCCGTTGTGGGGATACTCCGCCTTGGTTTGAAGCTCCACGAGCGTCCGGACCTCCTCCGCCCTCCCCTCCGCGTTGCGCCCACGCAGGCGGATCACCCGGTCGCGGGTGACGAGGTAGACCGTCCCCTCGTGGTCGACCGCCAGCCCCATGCCGTGGGTGAAGCCGTCGTGGTAGACGGAAGCGTCGTCGGCGCGTCCGTCGCCGTCGCGGTCCCGGAGGATCTTGAGCCGATCGCTGTTCGGCCCCTCGTAGTCGTCGGGCGGCATGTGGGTGTGGCTCTCGATGACGAACACCCGCCCGTCTCGGCCCACGGCGAGGTCCGTGGGCGTCACGATCCTCGGAGCCCTCGCGAACGGGCGGATGCGGAGGCGATCGTCGAGGACGTCGGGATCGGCGTCCGCGAGCGCGGGGGCCGTCACGGTTCCGACCAGCGCGAGGAGGAGCGTCCGAGGAGCACGGGCGAGGACACCTGCGTGTCCGATGGGGCGAGTCCGCTGCATGGGTCTTTCCAGTGCGAGCTTGGAGGAGGGCCGATCATCGCGAAGCGTGCGACGGGTGTCCAGCCGCTTGACACCACGCGGGCCGGCTCGGAGACTGCCGCTCGATCCACGGTTCGGCCCGGCCGTTCCCCCGCCAAGGCGAGTTCTCCCGTGAGCATCCTCCGTGCGTTGCTATTGGCGATCGCGGTCGCTTCGGCCGGGTGCGTCGCCTCCGCCGCGGACGACAGCGGCCGGGACGAGGTCGACGCGCCGAAGCGCACGGAGGACCCGGCCCTCAAGCTCTACTACACCGCCAACAAGCTCTACGAGCGGGAGCTGTACACCGCCGCCGCGGACGAGTACCGCACCTTCCTCGAGCAGTACCCGGATCACGCCCGGGCGGTGGACGCCCGGTTCGGCCTGGCGTTGAGCTTGTATCAGCAGGGCGCGATGAAGGGGGCGGCGCCGATCTTCGCGAGCCTCCGCGACGCGGCGGCGCTCGAGGACCGGCGGGCGGAGATCTACACCCTCCACGGCTACTGCCTTCTGTCCCTCGAGCAACACCAAGCGGCGGAGAAGGCCTTTCGATGGGTGCTCGGCCGCGACGCCCGCCACGTCAAGGCGCTCGCCGGGCTGATCGAGTCGCTGTACCGCCAGCAGAAGTGGGAGGCGGTTCTCGAGCAAAGCAAGCGGATTCGGAAGGTCGCCCCCGACGATCCGCGTGCCCGCCGCGCCGCGTTCCGCGGCGCCGTCGCCCGCTACGAGCTCGGGCGGTATCGAGCCGCCGCCAAGGCCCTCGAGCGATACCTCGCCGATTCCGAGGACGCGCCGCGGGGCCAGCGGGCTCACTTCCTCCTCGGCGAGTGCAAGCGACGGCGGGGCGCCCTCGACGAGGCCGCGGAACAGTTCCGCGCGGCGATGAAGCGGTCGGGTCCTTACAAGCCCCACGCCCACTTTCGCCTCGGCTACGTCCGGTTCGTTCAGGAGAAGCTGAAAGTGGCGGAGCGCGTCCTCCGCGACTTCGTCGAGACCTACGAGGGGGCCGAGGAGCCGCCGGCGATGCTCCCGCGGGGCAAGCTCACCCTCGCCCGCACTTATCTCGAGCGAGCCAAGACGGAAAAGGCCGAGTCCCTCCTGCAGCCGCTGACGAAGGGAAGCTCCGTCGCCGCCGAGGCCACGCTCACCCTCGCCCGGCTCCACCGGCGGACGGACCGGCCGGCTCGAGCGGAGCGGCTCCTCCGCGCCGTGGAAAAGCGCTTCAAGGACCACGCCCTCCTCCCCGAGCTCCTGTTCGAGCGGGCCGGCGCCCGCATGGACCAGGCGGCCTATGCCCGGGCGGCGGACGGCTTCGCGGAAGCGAGGCGCCGCGCGCCGGACCATCCCCAGGCTCCGGCGGCGCTTCGCCTCGAGGCGCGTTGCCTGCACCGGGCGGAGAAGTACGACGCGAGCCTCGACCGCTGTCGCCGCTTCCTGAAGCGCCACCCGGACAATCCACGTGCGGGAGACGTGCGCTTCCTCGAAGCGGAGAACCTCTTCTACGCCGACCGGCGGAAGGAGGCCCTATCGGCCTACCGCCGCTACCTCGAGAAACACGGCAAGGGGGAGCGGGTAGCGGCCGCCCGCTTCCGTGTGGGTCAGATCCAGTTCCGCGGGGGCGACCCCTCGGCGGCGCTGCAAGCGATGGAGCCCCTCCTGGACGACCCGCCCGACCGCCCTCTCTTCGAGCCGCTGTGGTTCATCGTCGGCGACAGCCGCTTCGCGCTCGAGCGGTGGTCGGAGGCCGCGGCGGCGCTTCGCCGCTTCGTGGAGAGCCACCCGGACGCCCCGAGAGCGGACACCGCGTTGTACCGCTTGGCGCTCGCTCACGAGCGACAGGGAGCGACGGCCGAGGCGATCGAGGCGCTTGAACGGCTCACCCGCAATCACGAGGACAGCGACCTTCTCGGCGACGCTTACACGGAGCTCGGCCGGCTCCACTACGAGCAGGAGGCGCTCGACCGGGCCGAGGCGGCGCTGAAGAAGGGGCTCGCCCACGACGGACCACCCGCCGCCCGGTACAACCTCGGTCTCGTCGCGATGGCCCGGGGCGACCGGAAGAAGGCCGCCGAGCACTTCCAGACGCTGCGGAAGGAGTCGCCCGACCACCCGCTCGCCGTGGACGCCGCGCTCCAGCGGGCGGTCCTCCGCATCGAGCGGGGGGACTACGCCGACGCCGAGCAAGCGCTGCGTCGCCTCCTCGACGCCCATACCGACCACGAGAAGGCGGACCGCATGGTCTTCTACCTCGGCGTGGCGCTGGCGAGACAGAAGGCCTACGACGACGCCATCGGCCAGTTCCGCCGCCTCCTCGATCGCTGGGACCGCTCCTCGCTCCGGCCGCGCGCCCTCTACGAGTGGGCGTGGTGCGAGAAGCGTGCCGGACGGCACGAGGAAGCGCGGGTGCCCTACAAGCGGCTCGTCGAGAAATATCCGGACCATCCGCTCGGGAGGAAGGGCGCCTTCGAGCTGGCGGAGCTGGACTACGACCGGAAGAAGTACGAGGCAGCCATCGAGCGGCTCGAGACGCTCCGGCCCAAGGTGGAACGAAGCGACCTCCGCCGTCGCGTCGACTACCGCCTGGGCTGGGCGTATTTCAAGACCGGCGAGATGAAAAAGGCCGCCGAGGCGTACGAGCGCGTCATCGAGGGTGTCGACACGCTGAAGACGACCGGCGTAACGGCGGCCTTCCAGGCGGGACGCGCCCGGCTCCGCGTGCAAGCGCCGGAGGCGGCGGTCCCCCATTTCCAGCGGGTGGCCGAAGCGGCCGGAGACGCGGACGTTCGCGAGCAAGCTCTTCTCAAGCTCGGCGAGGCCCGGGGACGGGCGGGCCGCTGGGCGGAGGCGGAAAAGACGTATCGCACCTTCCTAAAGCGCTACGAGAGCAGCGACCGCAGGGGCCACGCCCGCTTCCGCATCGGGTGGACGCTGGAGAACCAGAAGGAATACCAGAAGGCCGTCGCGACGTACCGAAAGGTGATCGAGTCCGAGGGGCGGTCCCCCTCGGCCGCGAGGGCCCAACTGGGCGTCGGCCGTTGTCTGGCCGCGACGGGCCAGCCCGACGCCGCCGTTCGGGCGCTGCTGAAGGTGGAGCTGGAGTATCCCTACGCCCGGTGGGCGTCGAAGGCGCTGGTTCACATCGGCCGCGTCCTCGAGGATCGCGGCCAGCCCGAGAAGGCCGCCGAGCGATACCGCGAGGTGATCAAGCGGTATACGAAGACGGCGGCGGCGAAGACCGCTCGAACGCGGCTCGCGGCGCTTCCGAACAACTGAGGGAGACGTCGGGGGGCACGGACGAGGCCGTCGGCGGCCTGGTCCGTGCTGCCGAGTCGATCCCGCGGGCCGATCCTTTTCCCACGGCCCGCATCCCCTTCCCTATTGCTGGGCCTCTCGCCGCGCTCGCTTGAGCACCTTGTCGATGGAAACGGGCTCGCCCCCGTTCCGCTTGCTCACGTCCGCGGCGGTCATGAACGCGTAGATCTCGAGGGTCACTTCCGGGCGGACCGGCGGCTCGCCCGACTTGAAGAACCGCGCGATGTCGACCACGAGCCCCTCGTATCCGGTGAAGCCCCCGAGGTCGCCTTGTCCCTCCGTCCCGAAGACGGTTCCCCCGTAGCCCCGCTGTCCCTCGCGGATGCCGCGGAAGGTGCCGATCCGTCCGTCCTCCCAGACGCCGACCACCACGTCCGTCCCGTCGGTCGCGGCGCGTTGGACCCGCTCGCAGCCGGGCCCCATCACCGTGAACAGCGTCTCCACGCCGTGGATGCCGTACCAGTAGAGGTCCGGGTGGGTCTCCTCGAGCGGTGCCGGGCTGTAAGCGTCGCAACCGACCACCCGTCCCTGCGCGCCGTTCGCGGCGGCCTGCACACCCTTCGCGTAGCGTAGCGCCGACGAGGAGAAGATGGGCGTCTCGTGCTTCCGCGCCGCCTTCACGATGGCCACCGCGTCCGCGAGCGAGCCCGCGATGGGCTTGTCGATGAACAGCGGCTTGTTCGCTCGGAGCACGGGGCGGGCCTGGCGGAGGTGGGGCCGCCCGTCGTTGGTCTCGAGCATCACCGCGTCGACCCGATCGAGAAGGGCGTCGATGGAGCCGACGATCGTGATGCCCATGCCCTTCATCTTCTTCGTGTACTCCGGAATCCGCTTGACGCTCGAGGGGATGTCCCGGCTGCCCTTGGGATACGCCGCGACCACCTCGACCGCCGCGAGCGCCCCCTTCGCTCCGGGGTCGTTCATGATCTCCGTGAAGTGGATCGCGTGGGACGTGTCCAGTCCGATGATGCCGACCTTGATCGCCGGCTCGCCGGCGCTCGCGAGACTCGGGACGAGTGAAAGGCCGACGAGCGCTCCGAACCACCAACGCTTCGTCATCGTGAGCTCCTCCAGTGATGCCACGGGGATGAGACGCGGAGTATAATAGCGAGCCCTTCCGCGGCCCGCGCCGCCGCACCCGCCAAGCTTTAGAATTGTCCCTCCCGGTTGCGAGCGCGTCCGCGTAGGGTCGCTTGTCTGCCAGTGCCCTCGGGCGCCGAGCCGGCGCCCCCACGCGCGAACGGCCGGGAATCGCGTCCCCTCGGCGGCCCACCCGCCGCTCGGGGCGGCTCGTTCACAGCCTCGCGGAAGGCCGACCCATGCCCGAGGAGCCGGTCAGCCCACCCGAGCTCTCCGTGGTGATCCCCGCGCACAATGAGGAGCGCCGTCTGGAGAAGACCCTCCGAGCGGTCCGCCGTTATGCCGAGCAGACGAGACGCGAGCTGGAGCTGGTGCTCGTCGACGACGGGAGCACGGACCGGACCGTCCAGGTGATCCGCTCCTTCGACTCCGCCCCCGCCACGCTCCGCCTGGTGCGGCAGGAGATGAACCTCGGAAAGGGGGCGGCCGTCCAGCGGGGCATGCTCGCGGCCACGGGCCTGCTCCGGCTCATGTCCGACGCGGACCTCTCCACGCCGCTGGAGACGGTGGACCGCCTCGTCCCCTGGGTGCAAGAGGGCTACCAGGTGGTCATCGGCTCGCGGGACATGCCCGCCTCCGTCCTCGACCCACCTCAGCCGGCCTTCCGGCGATGGCTCGGCATCGCCTTCCGGTCGCTCCGCCGGCGCGTGCTCCTTCCCGATATCCGCGACACACAGTGCGGGTTCAAGCTCTTCACGGGCGAGGCCGCGGATCGCCTGTTCGGGCTTCAGCGGGAAAAGGGCTTCCTGTTCGACATCGAGATCCTGGCCCTCGCGAGCGAGGTGGGGCTTCGCGTCCGAGAGGTGGGGGTGCAGTGGTCCAACGACCCCGACAGCCGCGTCCACCCCGGCCGCCATCTCCTCGCCACCGTGGCGAGCCTGGTCCGCATCCGCCGCCGCCTGTCCAAGCTCCGCCGCTCCACGTCGGCGGACCGCGACGAGGCTTCGGCGGTCGTCTGAGTGAGCGGGCTGGAACTTCCGACGGCCGGAGATAGGCTGGAGGCTCCTTAGTCAGACGAGGCCTCCCGATGGTGCATCAGCTCGACAGGTGGCGAGGCCGCGGCCGGCTGCTCGTCGCCGCCGCGGTCGCCTCCGCCGTGCTCGGCGGCTGCGGCGCCGTGGAGGACGTCCGGAAGCTGGACTGGCCCTTCCTGACGACCACGGGCCGTCGGTTGCCCGTCTCCCGCGTGGACGGCCGCATCGCCCCGCGCCGCTATCCGACCGACGCCACCGTCGGCGAGCCCGTCAAGATCGAGGTGATCCCCGTCGGCAAGGCCGTCCGCTTCGACAACCGCACGGGTCACCGCTTCGAGGACGTGGAGGTCTGGCTCAACCACCAGTACGGCGCTTCCGTCGACGCGATCCCCATCGGCCGCAGCGACCCCATCGCGCTGGCGAGCTTCGTCAACGAGCACGGGGAGCGCTACCCCACCGCACGCTTCCTCCAGCCCGAGCGTCGGCGACCCCTGGTCCTCGCCGACCTCCTGGTCGACGGCACGATCCGAAAGATGACGGTCCGCCTCTCCAAGACGTGGGACGTGTGGGAAGGCGGCGCCGGCGCCCCCACGGGCACGGGGACCGGTCGGCGGACGACCCGCTGATGGGCGAACAGGACGCGCTGACCCTCCAGACCGCCATTCAGTACGCGCCCGGGGTGGGCCCCCGTCGCGCCGCCCACTTCGAGCGTCTCGGCATTCGGACCGTCGCCGACCTCGTCAAGCACCTGCCCCACCGCTACGAGCACCAGGCGGAGGAGTCGCCGATCGACCGCGTGCAGGTCGGCACGGTCGCCTCCGTCCGCGGCACGCTCGTCCAGTGCCGCTTCGTTCCGCCCAAGGGACGGAGCGCCGCCGCGAAGGGCGGGCGATTCACCGCCGCCCTCGAGGACTCCACCGGCCGGCTCGACCTCGTCTGGTTCAACGGCCGCCACCTCATCGACAAGCTCCACCCCGGCATGCGTCTGCTCGTCACGGGCAAGGTGGGCTTGTTCCAGAGCCACCGCCAGATAGCCAACCCGCGGTTCAAGATCCTCGAGGGAGCGGAGGAGGAGAGACCCCGTGGAGCCCGCTACCGGCCCATCTATCCCGCGACGGAGCAGCTTCCCACCCACCAGATCGAGCGCGTGGTCGGCCGTGTCCTCCCCGCGGCCCTGCCCCGCATCACGGACCACTTCGACGAGGCCTACCGCCGCGGGCGGGCGTTGCCGGAGCTCCGCGAGGCCTACCGCCTCCTCCACGCCCCGAGCGACGAGGAGGAAGCCCAAGCGGGCCGCCGCCGCCTCGCCTACGACGAGCTGCTCATGCTCCAGCTCGGCTTCGCGCGGAAGCGACAGGCCAACCGCTTCGACCTGCAGGCCCCGCCGCTCCGCTTCACCGACGCCATCGACCGCCACATCCGGGCTCGCATCCCCTTCGACCTGACCGACGCCCAGTCCCGCGTCACCCGCGAGATCGCGGACGACCTCCGGCGGTCCGTCCCGATGACCCGATTGCTCCAGGGCGACGTGGGCAGCGGGAAGACCGTGGTGGCGCTGTACGCCCTCCTCATGGCGGTGGCGTCGGGCAAGCAGGGCGCCCTGATGGCGCCGACCGAGCTCCTCGCCGAGCAGCACTACCTCTCCATCGCCGACATGCTCGCGGGCTCCAACGTCCGCGTGGCGCTTCTGACGAGCTCGCTCACCGCCGCGGAGCGACAGCAGATGGCCTACCGCGTCGAGCGGGGCGTGGTGGACATCATCGTGGGAACCCAGGCGTTGCTCACCGAGTGGGTGAGCTTCTCCGACCTCGGCCTCGTCGTCGTCGACGAGCAGCACCGCTTCGGCGTGGTCCAGCGGGCCCGCCTCCGGTCCAAGGCGGCGGACGCCCACACCGTCCCCCACACGCTCGTGATGACCGCCACACCGATCCCCCGCACCCTCAGCCTCACCGTCTTCGGCGACC
>CAZQQP010000196.1:0-8155 GCA_964595475.1 uncultured Planctomycetaceae bacterium
ACTTCCGCCTTGGCACCGATGAATAGGCTCAACTTATTCTTTTCCGCCTACTTAAACGCGGCGAAGCCGCCTCCACGCCTACCCCTGCTCCCCATCCGATGGCGCCTTCCGGACCTCGACTTGGAGCCCTTTCCGGACGTCCTTGTTCCGGTCGGTCACCCGCGCCACGGCGGAGTCGGCGCGGACGACGGTCACCTCGGCCGTCGCGACCCGGGTCGAGCCGTCCATCAGCGCGACCGTGGCTCCTTTCTCGAGCCCCCAGTCGCTTCCGAGGTCGAAGACGACGTAGGGCTTCCCCTGGAAGCGACCGGTGGACTGGACGCGTCCCGGCTGTTCCGCTCCGCCGGCGGCGGCCGCCCCGTCGTTCGGCTGAGGCTCCGGTGCCCGTTCCCGGCGTTGCCGGTCTCCCTGGCGACGGGGCTTCCCGCCTTGCTCGCCGTCCCGCGGCACCACCGCCGGCTCGGCGGCGCGGCGGCTCAGCTCCGCCCCGAGGAGGTTCTCGATCGACTTCGGCCGGGGCGGGAGGTTCCCATCGCCAAGATACTGCTGCACCTCGGGCTGCTGCAGCGCCTTTCGGAGACGGCCCAGCGCCCGGGTGAGCTTCTCCTTGAAGGCCGCGTAGTACTGCTCCGTGTAGTAGAAGGCCCGGGCGGCCCGCCGGCCGATGAGGTGGACGGCGTCGCGTCCCGACTCCGGTATGAGCATCTGCCGCCCGATGGTAAAGTTGTCGAGGGTGAGCTCCTTCCGCCCTCCGTTGAGGCGGATGGTCCGCTCGAGGAGGAGGGCCCGCTTCAGCCGCACGAGATCCGCCGGCGCGTGCAGGACGATGCTGAAGGTCTGCTCCTCGCCTCCCCCCGGCACCGTGGCGTCGTTCAGACGGGCGAGGTGGTCCGCCCACGCGTCGCGGCTTCCGCACTCGACCATCCGGATCTCCGGAACGGGCTTGTCCAGCACGGCTCCGATCTCGCCGCCGCTTCCGCTCGCGTACTCCAAGACCAGTCCCTGGTTCCCCAGCGCCTCGAAGATCTTCTTGGGCGAGGCGTTGTCCGGCAGCGCCCGGCCGGTCTCCTCCTTCACCTTCTGCCGGAGGAAGTCCATCAGGAAGGCGACGTCGAAGCCGGAGGGTGCGGAGGGCGCCCGTTCGAAGAAGATGATCTTCTCCCGGTTGACTTTCTGCGCCAGCTCCAGCCGCTTGATCACCTCGTACATCTGACGGTGGACGAGGATCTCCTCGCCGGGGACGTGGTCGCCGGTGAACTCGCTGAACGGATAGCGGTCCGCGAACCGGAAGTTGCCCTGGACGACCGCGTTGGCCTTCCGCCGCATCGTCTGGAGGTAATCGCTGCGGCGGAGGAAGGAGAGGTCGAAGACGTCCTCGGCCCGGATGCGGTAGGCGTCCCGGAACAGCTTGTGCCCGAAGCTGTCGAACAGCTTGCTGTCCTTCGGGAGGTTCCGCCCGACCGTCTGGTCGCGCGGCAGGACGACGGGCGTGATGACGATGATGACCTCCCGCTTCAGCGTCTCGATCCGGACGGATCGGAACAGGTAGCGGATCAGCGGTGTGTCGCCGAGGATGGGCACCTTGCTGATCTCCCGGACGTCGTCCTCGCTGATCAGCCCGCCGATGATGAATGGCGTGTTGTTGGCGATCCGTGTCTGGGTCTGGACCCGCCGCGTGGAGATCTGGGGGGCCCGTCCGAGGACGTTGCCGCGGTTGTCCTTGACGACGCGCGTTTTCCCGGGCACGGTCGCCGAGACGATGCCGTCGACCTGCATGCTGATGTGCTTCCCGTCGGCGCTGACACGGGGACGGACGTTCAGGACGATGCCCACCGGGATGTAATTGAAATTCAGCTGGATGTTGCCCCCGCCGAAGACGCCCTTGAGCGTGTTCGCCACCGGGATCTCCTCGCCCACGCGGATCGCGGCCTGTCGGCCGTTCAGCGCCAGGACGCTCGGCCGCGAGAGGATCTGGGCCTTGTTCTCGCGGATCAGCGCCTTCAGCCGCACGCCGAACTCCCCGAAGACGTCGCTGAACTCCGCGTCGAGGGTGGCCGGCGCGCTCTGGGAAAATTCGGGAAGCCGACCGATCTTCAGGTCGCCGAGGTTGCCCTCCGGAGTCTGCAGGTCCCACTGGACCCCCAGCTTGTCCACGCCCTGCTCCGAGACCTCCAGGACCATCGCCTCGATGAGGATCTGCCGGGCGGGTCGATCGATCTTGGAGCGGATCAGGTTGAGCACGCGGGAGAGCTGCTCCGGGCGGGCCGGGTGGTAGAAGACCATGACCTGGGTGACCGGCGTGGCGGTGGTCTGCTCCTTGATCGGCTTGGCGCGGCCTGGGATGATGCTCGGCCCGCTGCTGCCTTGGGTGATCTCCATTCCCTGGACGATCTCCGTCGAGCCCGCCTTCGGCATGCGCATGACGACGGGCAGCTTGCTCGGGTCGACGGACGCCCCCGGCTTGATCGTCGTGTAGCCGAAGGTCTGGAGCAGCGTCAAGCATTGCTTGGGGGAGATGTAGCTCAGCGGCACCGTGGCCGTGGAAAGATCCTCCACCGCCAGCTTCTTCGCCTCCGCCTTCAGCTGCTTGCTGGCCTTCCCCAGCAGCTTCACGGCCACCTTTACGTCGGGATTCGCCTGGTTGCCGCCGTCCGTCAGGCGCCGGCCGGCTACCCAGAAGTGCAGCGGCTGGGTCTGAAACGCGCGATAGCCGAACTGCAGCACCCGCACGCCGCCCTTCTCGTCCGCGGCCACCGTGTGGATCTCCGTGAGATCCACCGGCGGTGGAGGAAGCTCGGACGCGAGGTTCTCGCTCGCCTTCTTGTATCCCTTCTTCGCCCGGAGGCGGCTCTTGATGATCTCGACGATGTCGTGGGCCTCGCGCGACCGGACGCCGCTCTTGGAGACGAAGCGGGCGCTTTCGGGAATGGCGTCCGCGTCGATCTGGACCGCCGTCGGCTTCTCGCCCTGCTTCGCTTTCGCCTCCCCGCCGGCCGCGGGAGCCCCCGAGGAGAGAAGCCCGACGCCCGCGACCACGGCCGCGAGGACCGTCGCCTTGGCCGCGTGGAGCGGCGGTCGGTCCGCCGGCGTCTCGACGGGCGTGGAGGCGGGCATGCGCTCCGGCGGGCCGGCGTAGGTGACCCGCCCGTTGTCCAAGGTGACCACCATATCGGCCTCCCTGAGGAGCTCGGTGCGGTGTGTCACGACCATTGTGGTTTTTCCCTTCATGAATGCGAACACCGACCGAAGGATCTCTAGCTCGCTATCCGCGTCGAGAGAGCTCGTCGCTTCGTCGAGGATGAGGATTCTCGGGTTCTTCAGGAGCGACCGGGTCAGCGCGAGGCGCTGCTTCTCCCCGCGGGAGAGGCTCACGCCGTTCTCCCCCACCCGCGTGGCGTAGCCGTCGTCGAGGCCGGTGATGAACCCTTCCGCGCCGGTTCGCTTCGCCGCCTCGCGGATCTGGTTGAACGTCGCCTCCGGCTTCGCGTATCTCAGGTTCTCGAAGATGGAGGCGTTGAACAGGAAGGGGTCCTGGAAGGCCATCCCCACGGACTCCCGGAGATGGCGAAGATCGAGGGCCCGCACGTCCGTGTTGTCGATGCAGACCACGCCCTCGTCGGGGTCGAAGAAGCGGGGCACCAGACTGACGAAGGTGCTCTTGCCGCCCCCGCTCCGTCCCGTGATGGCGCAGACCGTCCCCGCGGGAATCTCGAGATCGATGTGCTTCAGCAGCGGAGGCCCGTCCGCGTACTGGAAGCGCACCCCCTCGAAGCGAAGATGGCCGGAGATGGGGATGACCAGACCCTTCTCGGTGGACTCGGCCTCCCGTCCCTCCAGCATCTCGGAGATGCGGTCCACGCCCGCGGACGCCTTGGTCATCTTGGCGAAGGAGCTCATGAGCTGGAGGACGGCGGGGAAGAGCATGCCGATGTAGCTGAAGAACGCGATGAACGTTCCCGGCCTCATTTCCCCGTTGATCACCTGGTAGCCGCCGAAGCCGAGGAGGCCCACCGTCCCGAGGCCCACGAGGAGGTCCGCCACGATCTTCTGGCCCACGTGGAAGATCTTGGACCGGAGCTGGGAGCGGCGGCTGAGGGAGATGGCCCGGACGAAGGCGTCGTTCTCCCGCTGCTCCGCCGCGAAGCCCTTGACCACCTCCATCCCGAGGAACTTCTCGATGAGGTTGCCCTGGACGTGGGCGAGCTGCTCGGCGGCGGTCTTCCCGGCCTGCTTGATGGGCCGGCTGAACCGCTGGAAGGTGAGCAGGTGGAGGGGGAGGACGAAGGTGCTGACGAGGGCGAGCTTCCAGTTGATGAGGTAGATGGTGATCACGAGCCCGACGAAGAGACAGGCGGACTGCAGCGTCTTCGGAAGGACGTCCTGAATGAAGCTCTGGACCGTGAAGCTGTCGTCCATGACGCGGCTGGAGATGCGGCCCGGATTCTGGCGCCGGTAGAACTCCAGGCTCCGTGTCTGGAGCCGCTCGAACAGTCGCTTCCGCAGGTTGAACGCGAGCTGCTCCCCGACGTACACGACCGTGTACTTGCTCGCGAAGTAGAGCATGTTCTTGAGGACGTAGACGCCGAGGATGCCCCCGAGGACCAGCCAGAGCAGGGCCCACGCCTCCTCCTTGGGCTTGCCCTCCTCGAAGACCCGGTTGAAGAGCACCGCGATGAGGGCGGGCACCGCCATGTTCACGGCCGCCAGCGCAAGGAGGAACACCACCGCTATCGCCAGCCAGCCGGCGTAGGGGCGGAGCACCCCCATGAACCGACGGACCGTGGTCGGGGTCTGCTCGCCGCTCGCCTTGGCGTCGCTGCTGCTCATCGGGGGGTCGACGAGGGCTGAGGGCGGTGGCTGGGGCTCCCACGGCGTGGCGATTTCCACGACCGCGGAAGGAGCTTGCCACCCGGATGACGCCGCTCGAGGGAAGTCCTCGAGCGCACTTGGATTTTAGAAATGACCGGGCGGTCGGAAACCACCCGAGGGTTGGGCTTCGCCGGTGGGCGAGGTCCGTGGTGGGGTGGGCGAGCTCACGCGGGCGGCGACTCCTCGAGCGGCGGAAGCTGGACGGTGACCACCTTGAGGATGCCCGGCTGCTGCCGGAGCTGCTCGATCAGATCCGGCGCGGGCGGCTGGTCGAGCTTGAGGACCATGAGCGCGTCCCGCCCCCGTCCGGAGCGGCTCAGGGCCATGTCCGCGATGTTGGCGTTGGCCGCCCCGAACTGCGAGCCGACCAGGCCGATGATGCCCGGCCGGTCCTCGTTGAACAGCATCGCCATCGGGCCGGCGGGGACCATGTCCATGTGGAAGCCGTTGATCTCGAGGACCCTCGGCTGTCCGTCCGCGAAGACCGAGCCCGCGACGGATGGCCGCTGGCTGCCGCTTCGCACCTCGATCGTCACCCGCGGCGTGCCCCGCGGCTGCTCCTCGATGACGGACCGCGCCCGGATGCCGCGCTGCTCGGCGATGAGCTGGGCGTTGACCAGGTTGACGGGCAGCTCCAGCTTGCCGCGGAGCAGCGGAACCAGCGCCATGCGCTCGATGGTGTTGGCGGCGCTGCTCAGCTCGCTTCCGGCGATGGTCACCGTGACCTCGTCGATGCCGCCCTCGCACAGCGGGGCGAGGAGCGTGGCCATCCGCTTGGTCAGGTCGACGAAGCGGAGGCTCTGCGAGTCGAGGTCCAGCCGCACGCCGGGCGCGTTGACCGCCCCGCGGAGCCCCTCGCCGCGGAGGTACTCCACGGCCTGCTCACACGCCTTGGTGGCGACCGCCTCCTGGGCTTCCTTGGTCGACGCGCCGAGGTGCGGGGTCAGGAGCACCTTGGGGTGGGACCGCAGCGGGTCCTCCTCGGGAAGCGGCTCGGTCTCGAAGACGTCGAGGGCCGCACCGCCGCACTTGTCGCTGTCGAGGGCCTCGAGCAGCGACGGCACGTCCACCACCGGACCTCTCGAGGCGTTCACGAGAAGGACGCCGTCCTTGCACCGGGCGAAGCGGTCCCCGTTCATCATCCCCTGGGTCTGGTCGTTGAGGGGGACGTGGAGGCTGAGAATGTCCGCGTGCGGAAGCATGGCGTCGAGGTCGCGGTACATCTTCACCCGGCCGTCGAGGGCGGTCTCCGCGTTGTAGACCGGGTCGAAGGCGACCACGTCCATCTCGAAGGCCAACGCCCGCTCCGCGAGCGTGCGGCCCACGCGGCCGAAGCCCACCACGCCGAGGGTCTTGCCGGCGAGCTGGTGGCCGACGAACTTCTTCCGGTCCCAGCCGCCTTCCTTCATCGTCTTGTGGGCCGGCCCGACGTTCCGGGCCAGCGCCATCAGGAGGGCGAAGGCGTGCTCCGCGGTGGTGATGGTGGAGGCCTCCGCGGAGTTCATCGCGAGCACCCCGTTGGCGGTGGCCGCGTCGAGGTCGATGTTGTCCACCCCCACGCCGGCGCGGGCGACCACCTTGAGGCGGCCGGGGTTCGCGAGCACCGTCTCCGTGACTTCCACGCCGGAGCGGACGATCAGCCCGTCGTAGTCGCCCACGATCCGGGCCAGCTCGTCCTCCGAGAGGCCGGTCTGGACGTCCACCTCGACGTCCTCGAAGGACTTGAGGTACTCCAGACCCTCCGACGCCAGCTTGTCCGCGACCAGTATCCTCTGGGTCTCTGCCATGGGTTCAACCTTCCAAAACCGCCTTCCCCATGAAGAAATCGCGATGTGGTGTGGTTACGATCGTCGCTCGTGGCGGACGTGCTTCCGCGGCGAGCGAAAGCGCGAAGGGTAGCCACCCCGTCCGGAGCTGTCGACGCGGCGTTGCTTGAGCGGCGCCGTGTTCCTAAATTTGTACTCCGCAGGGACCCGCGAGATACGGAGCAACGCATGGCGCTGACGCCGGAGACCAAGCAGCAGATCGTCCAGGACTTCGCCACACATCCCGGTGACACGGGCTCGCCCGAGGTCCAGATCGCTCTGCTGACCCAACGCATCAGCGGCCTCAGCGAGCATCTGCAGCAGCACGGCCAAGACTTCGACAGCCGTCAGAGTCTGTTGGTGCTCGTCGGACAGCGAAATCGTCTGCTGCGGTACCTCCAGAAGGAGGATCGGCAGCGGTATCTGGACCTGATCCGACGGCTGGGGCTGCGGAAGTAGGAGGGGCCGACCGCCCGCGGGCTGGGATCGCAGGCGGCAGTGGGCATGGTTCACCGCGGTGCGCTGGACCGTGCCGACTGCCACCTGCGACGCCGCGATCGGACCGCCCGCCGCGTCGGCCCGAGCAAGCGAGACAGAAGCGGCAGTCGGTTGGAGGTCATTTCCACCATGAGTCACGTGGCGTACGAACGAGAGATCGGCGGGCGGGTTCTCCGCCTGGAGACGGGCAAGTGGGCGAAGCAGGCCGATGGGTCGGTCTTCGCCACCTTCGGGCAGACCAGCGTGCTCGCGGCCGTGGTTCGGGGGACCCCCCGCGAGGGCATCGACTTCTTCCCCATGCAGGTGGACTACCGCGAGCGGATGAGCTCCGCGGGCAAGTTCCCGGGCGGCTTTCGCAAGCGAGAGGGGGCTCCGGGTCAGAAAGAGATCCTGACCATGCGGATGATCGACCGTCCCCTCCGCCCGCTGTTTCCGCCCGGCTTCCACGACGAGGTGCTCGTCCAGTGCTGGGTGGAGTCCGCGGACGGTCAGAACGACCCCGACGTCATCGCGGGAACGGCGGCCGCGGCCGCCGTGGCGCTGTCTTCCCTTCCCCATGACGGTCCCCTCGCCACGGTTCGCGTGGGCCGCGTGGACGGACAACACGTGGTGAACCCGACCACCGCCCAGCTCGAGTACTCCGACCTCGACATGGTGCTCTCCGGCCACCGGGAGGGGCTGAACATGATCGAGGTGGGCTCGGGCGAGGTGCCCGAGGAGGAGATCCTCGAGGCGATTCGGTTCGGCCACGAGCAGATCAAGACCATCCTCGGCCTCATCGACGAGCTGGTCCAAGCCGCGGGCAAGGAGAAGACCGCGGAGCTCCACGGGCCGGACGAGCGGCTCGTGGAGGAGGTCCACGACGAGCTGGCGTCGCCGCTGAAGGAGGCCAAGCAGACGTCCGGCAAGCACGAGCGGGAGCAGGCGGTCCAGGCCGTCCTGGACGACGCCCTCGAGCGGCGGGCGGCGCTCCCGGGACCTGA
>CAZQQP010000196.1:8165-8684 GCA_964595475.1 uncultured Planctomycetaceae bacterium
GAGAGGAGCAGCAACGGCGAGAGCAAGGTCGGTTCCAGAACCAGGGAGAGCAGCTCCAGGCCCCGTTCGACAAGGTCGAGAATAAGCTCTCCCGCGAGCTCATCCTCAGCGGCCAGCGCATGGACGGACGCCAGGCCGACGAGATCCGGCCCATCGACGTGGAGGTGGGCACGTTGGCGCGGACCCACGGCTCCGGTGTCTTCACCCGCGGGGAGACCCAGGCCCTCGTTTCCTGCACCCTCGGGGTGGGCAAGGACGAGCAGATCGTCGATGGCCTCGGCGAGGAGTTCAGCCAGAAGTTCATGCTGCACTACAACTTCCCGCCCTTCTCGGTCGGGGAGGCCAAGCGGGTGACGGGACCGAGCCGGCGGGAGGTAGGCCACGGAGCGCTCGCGGAGCGGTCGCTCGCGGGCGTGCTCCCGAGCCCCGACGAGTTTCCGTATACCATCCGCCTCGTCAGCGAGATCCTCGAGTCCAACGGCTCCACGTCCATGGCCAGCGTCTGCGGCGGGTGTCTCG
>CAZQQP010000197.1:0-3945 GCA_964595475.1 uncultured Planctomycetaceae bacterium
TCGAGCAAGCGCAACGTCCGCAAATGCCGGGAGCTGTGGCCGGCGGGGCATCGCACATGGCTCGAGGCCCACGCCAAAGCAAGGAGGCTTCCCGCTCCTCGCTTTGGCGGATAGGCTCAACTTCTTCTTTTCCGCCTCCTTAGACGCCGGCGCGGCGTCTGGACTCCTCCCGGCGCTGCCCTATAGTCCGAGCTTTTCTTCCCCGGCGAGACGATGCAGGAAGCGATCGACAAAGCCCGGGCGCTGATCGAGGCCCATCACTACATCCGCGAGTTCGCGAACAAGGTGGTGGTGGTCAAGGTCGGCGGCTCCGTGATGGACGACGCCGAGCAGCTGAGCCGGCTGCTGCGGGACGTCTGCTTCCTCGACGCGGTGGGGATTCGGGCGGTGGTGGTCCACGGCGGGGGCAAGCGCATCACGGAGGCGATGAAAGAGGCGGGGCTCGAGGCCCAGTTCGTCCAGGGCCGGCGCTACACGGACCAGCGGACGCTGGCGATCGTCGAGGACGTGCTGGTCAACGAGATCAATCGCTACATCGTGGACCAGATCCGCGGCCTCGGCCATCAGGCGACGGGGCTCCACAGCCTCGGGAGCTGCGTGCTCGCCGGGCAGCGTCTCTTCCTCGACGGCGAGGACGGCCGGCAGGTGGACATCGGGCTGGTGGGAGAAGTGCGGGGGGTGAACACGGACCTGCTCGGAGCACTGCTGCAGGCGGAGTACGTGCCGGTGCTGGCGCCCATCGCACAGGATCGCGGCGGGGTGAAGCTCAACGTGAACGCGGACTCGGCCGTCGGGCACGTGGCGGCCGCCATCGGGGCGGAGAAGCTCGTGCTCGTCTCCGATACCCACGGCATCCAGGTCGGAGACGAGGGCCACGCGAGCCATCTGACCCGGTCCGCGATCCGCGACCTGGTCGAGCGGAAGGTGGTCGGCGCCGGGATGCTCCCCAAGGTGGAGGCGTGCTTCACCGCCCTCGAGGGCGGCGTGCGGAAGACACACATCATCGACGGACGCATCCCCCACTCGCTCCTGCTCGAGATCTTCTCCAAGGAGGGAATCGGCACGGAGATCGTGCTCGACTGAGCCCATGAACCACTTCCTCGACATCGGTGACGCGACGGACGAGGAGCTCGCTCGGGCGTTGGCTCGGGCCCGTCAGCTCCGGGAGGAGCGGGAAGCGGGACGACCGCGTCGAGACGTCCTCGAGGGCCGCTCCCTCGCGCTGCTGTTCGAGAAACCGAGCCTCCGGACGCGGGTGAGCTTCGAGCAGGCCATGTACGAGCTCGGCGGCGACGCGCTGGTCCTGACCGGCGACGAGGTCGGCCTCGGCGGGCGGGAGCCCACCGCGGACATCGCGAGGGTTCTCGGCGGGATGGTCCATGCGCTCACGGCGAGGGTCTTCGACCACGCCACGCTCCGGGAGCTCGCGAACCACGCGGCCATCCCCGTGATCAACGCCCTGTCCGACGTCGCCCACCCGTGTCAGGCGATGGCGGACCTTCTGACCCTCCAGGACGAGTTCGGGGAGGATCTTCGAGGACGCACGGTGGCGTTCGTCGGAGACGGCAACAACGTGGCGAGGAGTCTGGCGCGGATCTGCCCCCGCTTCGGCGTGCGGTTCGCCCACGCGGCGCCCGCGGGCTACCAGCTTGAGACGGCCCTCCTCGAGCACATCCGAAGCGAGCGGCCCGACGCCGAGGTGGAGTCGACCACGGACCCGGCGACCGCTCTCGACGAGGCGGACGCGATCTACACGGACACCTTCGTCTCGATGGGACAGGAGGAGGAGCGGTGGGACCGCCTCGAGGCCTTCCGCCCGTACCAGGTGAACCAGGCCACGCTCGGCCGGGCCCCGACCCACGGCATCGTCCTCCACTGCTTGCCCGCCCACCGAGGGGAGGAGATCACCGAGGACGTGATCGACGGGCCCCGCTCACGCGTTTTCCGGCAGGCCCACAACCGGCTCCACGCGCAGAAGGGATTGCTCGCGACGATCCTCGGGAGCAGGTGAGCCCGGTCCCCACGGAGCAGACGGATCCCCAGACGACAGATGGCCGGCTCACGACAGCCCGAGACGGCCGACGACCTCGTCGTTGACCGCGTGGGCCGGACGGCGGCCGTCGAGGACGCGGAGGAGGTTCACCACCGCCAGCTCGCTCATCTTGGCCCGCGTCTCGGTCGTGGCCGAGCCGATGTGGGGGAGGAGCAGCGTGTTCTCGCAGCGAAGGAGCTCCGGGGTGACCTCCGGCTCCCGCTCGTAGACGTCGAGACCGGCGCCGGCGAGGGCGCCCGACTGCAGGGCGTTTACCAGGGCCGCCTCGTCCACCACGGGGCCGCGGGCGGTGTTGATGAGATAGGCGGACGGCTTCATCGCCGAGAGGCGGTCGCGGCCGAGGAGATGGTGGGTCTCCTCGGTAAGGGGAACGTGGAGGGAGACGAAGTCGGCCTCGGGCAACGCCCGGTCGAGATCCACCCAGCGGGCGCCCGTGTCTTGCTCGAACGCCTCGCGACGGCTCCGGGCCACATAGCGAATGTCCATCCCCCACGCGGTCGCCCGCCTCCCCACCGCCTGGGCGATGCGACCGGCGCCGACCAGGAGGAGCGTCTTCCCCACCACCTCGCCGCCGAGCAGCATGGTCGGGCTCCACCCGCGAAAGCCCCCCTCCCGCACCATTCGATCCCCCTCGCCCACGCGACGGGCGACGCCGAGGAGCAGGACCCAAGCGAGGTCCGCGGTCGCCTCCGTGAGGACGTCCGGGGTGTGGCCCACCACCACGTGGCGCTCCGTCGCCGCGGCGACGTCCACGTTGTTGACCCCGGCGGCGTAATTGCTGACCACGCGGAGCTGCGGGCCCGCCGCGTCCATCAGCTCCGCGTCCACCCGCTCGCCGAGCTGCGTGAGCACGCCGTCCGCCCCACGGACCGCGTCGAGCAGGTCCGAGCGGGTGAGGAGGCGGTCCTCCGGGTTCACCGCCACGGTGTGGGCGGACTCGCGGAGCCACTCCATCGCCGAGCCCGGGATGGGTCGGGTGACGTAGGCGTTGGCCATGGGGAACCCCAAGCCGCCCGGAGCGGGCGGGTGGCCGGCTCGCTTATCGCTTCGAGAACTGGAACGAGCGGCGAGCCTTCCGGCGGCCGTACTTCTTCCGCTCCACCTGTCGGGCGTCCACGGTGAGGAAGCCGTTGTCGCGGAGCACGTTCTCCAGCGACGGGTCGTAGTTGCGAAGGGCCCGGCCGAGGCCGAGGCGGAGGGCGCCCGCCTGGCCGGTCATGCCCCCGCCGCGGACGATCGCGTAGACGTCGAGCTGGCCGCGGGTCTGGGTCGCTTCCAGCGGCGCCCACATCGCGTTCTGGTAGGCGAGCTCCGTGAAGTACACCTCCACGGGGCGGCCGTTGATCAGGAAGGTGCCCTCGCCCGGACAGAGACGGACCCGCGCCACGGACTTCTTCCGCCGGCCCGTGCCGCGGAACCAGCCGTGCGGGTCGGGCATGGACGACGGCATTTCCTCGGTGGCGGGAGCCGCTTCGCCGGCGAGGCCCTCCTCCGTGGTCGTCGGGGGCGAGATCTCGTCGGCCGGCGTCGGCTCGTCGGGGGGAGTCGTCTCGTCGGTCATGATTACCGCTGTCCTTTGACGGTCAGGTCGATCGGCTCGGGCTTCTGCGCGGTGTGGGGGTGGTCCGGGCCGGCGTAGACCTTGAGCTTCTTGAGCATGCCGCGGCCCAGGCGATTCTTGGGAAGCATGCCCCAGACCGCGAGGCGAACCAGCCGCTCCGGCTTCTCCCGGAGGAGATCGCGATACGGCGTCGCCTTGAGGCCGCCGGGGTAGCCGCTGTAGCGGAGGTGGAACTTTTGCTCCTCCTTGCGGCCCGTGAGCTGGAGGCCCGACGCGTTGACCACCACCACGAAGTCGCCGCAGTCCACGTGGGGTGTGTACGCCGGCTTAT
>CAZQQP010000197.1:3955-7321 GCA_964595475.1 uncultured Planctomycetaceae bacterium
AGGAGGTTGGCCAGCTCGGTCGCGAAACGGCCGACCACCTGCCCGTCCGCGTCGACGAGCAGCCATCGCCGCTCCACCTCGCCCGGCTTGGCCATGGTCGTTTGGCGCTTCATCCGTTCAGTCCGTGCTAGGCGTGGGTAAAGCGGGGAGTGTAAGGCGCGGGCGGGGCCTGTCAAGCGAGCGCCCCAGTGTTTCCGTGTGGGATCGGACCGCGCGGCGCGGGTGACGCGTCGCGGGCCCGCATCGGTGCGTTTCCGGAACGGTTAACCGGCGTTTGTCGCCGGGCGGCGCTTGGCAGCCATCGGAGGGCTGTCTACACTCTGCGACTGTCCTCGGGCGAACCGTCTTCCTTTTTTCGGACCCGAGATCCGTTGGCCACGCAGCCGAGCCCTTCGGCGGGCTGAAAGGATGGACCTATGACCACAGCGACCAGCGATACGCCGACGCTCGCCAAGCAGCTCATCGATGCGGGCGTGCACTACGGCCATAAGAGCTCCAACTGGCATCCGCGGATGCGGCCGTACATCTACGCCAAGCGGGGCGGCCTGCACATCATCGACGTGAGGGAGACGGTGAAGGGTCTGCTCCGTGCCAAGAAGTTCGTGACCCGCCTCGTCGCGGAGGGCAAGGACGTGCTCTTCGCCGGGACCAAGCGGCAGGCGTCCGTCATCGGGCCGGTTTGCGAGGAAGTGGGGATGCCGTACGTCACCGAGCGGTGGCTCGGCGGCACGCTGACCAACTTTCAGACCATCCACTCGCGGCTGAAGCGGCTGGAGGAGCTCGAGGCGCTGATGGAGTCGGAGGACTGGCAGCACTACTCGAAGAAGATGGCCAGTCAGCTGCGGCGGGAGAAGCGGAAGATCGACCGGAACCTCGGCGGTCTACGCGGCCTCGACCATCTTCCCGGGGCTCTGTTCGCCGTGGACGTGCACCGGGAGTACAAGGCCGTCAAGGAGGCGAAGCGGCTGGGAATCCCCACCATCTGTCTGATCGACACCGACTCGGACCCGGACCTCGTCGACCTGCCCATCCCCGGCAACGACGACTCCACGCGGGCCGTGGAGCTCATCGTCCGGGAGCTCGGGCAGGCCGTGGCGGAGGGGAAGACGGGAGAGGCTCAGGAGAGCCTCCGGCGAGAGGCCATCGGAGCGGCCCAATCCCAAGCGGGGGAGAGCCCGACCGAGGCGGCGACCGCGGAGTCGGGCTCCACCGCCACCAGCGAGGGCGCCGGCGAACCCGGCGCCGCGACGGGCGAGCCGTCGGAGCCCCAGTCGTACCACGCGGGCTGAGGACGGACCAGAGGACCGACGAGACAAGGAGCGAGTGCAAATGGCGATCTCCCCGCAGGACGTCAAGGCGCTGCGAGAGCGAACGGGCATGGGGATGATGGATTGCAAGGGGGCCCTCGCCGAGGCCGACGGCGACATGGAAGCGGCCGTGGAGGTGCTTCGGAAGAAGGCCAAGGGGAAGATGGACGAGCGAACGGACCGGGCCGTGGCCGAGGGCACGCTCGCGGTCGCCCATCGCAGCGACGCCGTCGCGATCGTGGAGCTGAACACGGAGACCGACTTCACGGCGCGGAACCAGAACACGGTGGACGCCGCCGAGAAGATCGCCCAGCTCGCGCTGGAGAAGGCCGACGGGGAGGTCCAGACGGACGACGCCATCCAGCAGGAAGTGGACAACGTGCGGTTCACCACCAAGGAGAACTGCTCCTTCCGTCGCGGCCACAAGCTGTCCGGCGGCCGGCTGGGTGCGTACCTCCACCACAACCGCCAGTACGGGGTGATCCTCCAAGCGGAGGGGGACCTCGACGACGAGCTGCTGACGGGGCTGTGTCAGCACGTCGCGTCGCACCAGCCGACGCCGCTGGCCGTGGACGAGGCGTCGCTCCCCGCCGACGCCGTCGAGAAGCAGCAGCGGGAGGCCAAGGAGGAAGCGGAGGCCATGGGCAAGCCCCCGGAGATCGCGGAGAAGATCGCGAACGGGAAGATCAGGAAGTGGGTCGACGAGCACACCCTTCTCGGCCAGCAGTACGTCAGGGACATGCAGGGCAAGAGCCAGGTGAAGGACGCCCTCCCTGCCGGAGCGACCATCAAGACCTTCGTCCGGTACAAGGTCGGAGCGTGAGCCGGAACACGTCGGCGCGGCCGTACGTCTGGAACACCGTCGGACGCTTAGCCGATCCGACGACGCTCACGACAGCCGACCCCTTCGCGAAGTCCACGCCAGACGCCTTTCTCCCTTTCGAGCGTTTGCACCGGGCGGCGCATCCGCTTCCCTCGAACGGCGACAAGCCAGAGACGATCTCGGGTGGCACGCAACGCCGTGAACCAAGTGAACGAGGTCCCGGAGCTGTTTCCCGCTTTGTGAAAATCGGCAAGGCTCGCGAGGCCCGAGGGACGAGCCGCGATCCCAGGGACGGATCCCTCCGGGGCCGTCAGGGAGCGGCTTTCCGAAACGACGGACCTCAACACACGGGAGCACTCGTTGAAAGGAGCCATCTCCGCCCACGGAGGGGTGAGCTACGCTGGCGACGGCGGACGCCAGCGGAAATGTCGTCAGCTCACGGCGTCGACCGTGCACGCGCTCCCGACACGTGTCTGAACTGCCGTCGCCTCCTGTCGATCGAAGGGACCATCGCCGAGCGCGGAAAACCCGGTCGACGGGATCCGCCCACTCCGGCGGCCGGGTGGCACCGACAGCTTGCCTGCCAGTGTCTGCGAGGCGGAACAGCCATCCTGAACGGGGCGGGCTCGGCGCATTTGTTTGGGGCCGCGTTGCCGTGCGGGCGCACACGCGACCGACCGGCCGCTTTTCAGCCGACCACCACGCGAAACACGTCGCGACCCTTCTGCTCCGTCTCGATCCGGCAGCCGCAGAACCGCCGGAGGAGGTCGGCGTGGGTTCGCGTGTGCTCGGTGACCGCCACCGTCTCGAAGACACCCGAGCCCGCGAGGGCGAGCGGAAGGAGAAGCTGGTCGGCGAGGCACGCGCCCACCGGCGCGGTCGAGCGGAGATAGCGCTCGCACGGGCGGACGGCCTCTTCCGCCACGCGCTCCGCGGGCACGCCGAGGCGGCCGACGCCCGTGAACAGCTGCGTCAGGGCGTCCGTCGCCACCTCCAGATGGACCGCGTTGCCGGGACTTCGAGCGGACACCGGGGCGATCCGCAGCGAGCGATCCGGCCAACCCAAGCGTCGGCGAACCACCTCGAGCTCGCGCTCCGCGATGTGGCGGGGGAGTCGGGAGAGCATGGCGGTGGCCGCGGTCTCCCGCAGCCGGCCCCGCTCGACGAGCTCCAGGCCGTGGAGGCGTTCCGTGGGCTCGACGGCGACCGTCACCTTTCCTCCGCCGTCGGGGTAGA
>CAZQQP010000197.1:7331-8667 GCA_964595475.1 uncultured Planctomycetaceae bacterium
GTCCAGCGACGCCGTGACGTGAGGGCCCATCCGGGCGAGCAGCGGGAGGAAGGCCCGATCCAGAAACGCGAACGGCGGGGCGTAGGGGTTGTGGGTTCCTCCCTCGAGGACGAGCCGGCTCGGTCGCGCCGCCGTCAGGAGCGGAGGGAGGAGGGTCTGGAGGACCAGCGTGACGCTCCCCGCCGTCTCCATGCGGAAGTGGTGCTCGCCCGGCTCCACGGAGCCCGGGTGGAAGGTCAGATCCTCGCCCCCGAGGCGGTCGCCCGAGACCGTGGCCCCGGAGATCGCCGCGGCGGCCCGGATCGCCGTCAGGTGCTGCCGGAGGATCCCCGGCCGCTTCCGCGAGGCGCGGATTCCCTCGATGCGGAACGGCTCGCCGGTCACCATCGACAGCGCCAGCGACGAGCGAAGGAGCTGACCGCCGCCCTCGCCGTGGGTTCCGTCGATCCGGAGCATGGCCAACTCCCGTCTCTCGCCGTCCGGCCATGACCGTCCGGCGCCACGCGGCTCGCCTGCACGCCACCCGGGAGGCCATTTCTAGGAAAAACCGACGCCCGCGCGGCCAGCGCGACGGAAGCGGGAGGGAGCTCGCTCCAACCAAGACAGCAGGCGCAGCCGATGGCCCCGTGTCCCCCTCCGTTCGTCCGTCCGCGGGGGATGCCTTCCCGCCTGGTGCATCGGACACAAGATCGAGAGGTGTGCCTATTAAGAAGCATCCCCGCCGTTCTGTTCTCCAACCTGGCGGTGGTCACCGAAGTCGCGGACCCGCTCGATTTCAGCACGGGCGCTGAGACTGATTTTCTGAACTGATCGGCGGAGGCACGAGCACCGTCGTCGAGGGTGACACTGCCCATCTGGTTCGCCCGCGGCTGTGAGACGCCTTTCGTGTCCCGTGTGCGGAAAGAGACACCGCGCAGAGGGGCCTATTTGGCCCAGCGCGGTGGCTTCTTCTTTTGGCTTGCCGGTTCTCGATCGCGAATAGTGAGGATCCGGCGCCGCCGCTCCGCAATCGCCGAATCGCGCCGCGGCCTCGTCCCTCGGCCGCGGCGCTGGACCGGTCGCTCCGCTCCCTCATTCCTGTCGCCTCGCTCCGCTCGGCCTTGACGGACCCGGAACTGCGGCGAGGCCGAAGCTCACGGTCCAATCGCGGTCGCCAACCACCACGCACAATGGCCGTCCCGGCGGATTTTTCGCCTGCGCACCGCTGCCGAAGGGACACGCTGAAGCAATCGCTTCAGGATGCTCGCTCGGAAGTCGGACGGCTGCGGATGGAGCTCGGTCGAGCCGCCTCGGCCAATGACGAACAGGCCCGGTCCATAGTGCGAGGGGTCAAGAT
>CAZQQP010000198.1:0-8647 GCA_964595475.1 uncultured Planctomycetaceae bacterium
CGCTCTATAAGGACGGCGTCCTCGTCGGCGGCGTGGGCGTCTCGGGCGACGGCATCCAGCAGGACGACATCATCTCACTGCGTGCCGCTGCGGGCTTCCAGGAGTTCACCTCGGCGACCCACCCCGACGTCACCCGCGCCGACTCCATCACGCTTCCGGGCGACGTCCGCCTTCCCTACGTCAAGTTCCCCCGCAACCCCTTCGACGGCACCTGACGCGATCGCTTTGCCCGTTTTCGTCCTTCGACGTCGGAGACCCGCGCGATCCACCGAGGGCGTCGGTCCGGCAGCGTCGGGACCGGCGCCGCGTGGGCTTCGTGCCCTCCTCCGTCCCCGGCGCCGGGCAGACCTCGCCGCGGGGCTCCCCACGCCGACCCGACTGGCGAGGGCTCGGCCCGGCGCCAGCGGTGCCACGAGGTGGTTCGTGGCGCCCCGTGGTCGGAGGCACCCGGAGCTGGGCGCGTGCTCAACGCCCGGGACCGACGCGCCTACGGCCCCGTGTTCTCGTGGGTGCGCTCCGGCGTGTCGGGGGCCTCGTCCACGAAGCGATTGGGCTGGTCCGGCCCATCCGGCTTCTTCAGCGTGAACGCGTCGTAGAGGTCGCCCACCGCGGTGTACGCCCGGTACCTCAGCTCGCTTCCGTCGACGTGGATGATCTGGAACAGCTGCGTGTTCTCGGCCGCCCGCTCCATCTGCGCCTCGTACTCCTTCCAGCGGCCCTCGTCGAGGCTGTACATCTTGGGCCCGCTGACGGAGTTCACGTAGACCGTGCCCGTCGCCTCGTCCCGCACGTTGGGCCCGGCGGGGAGATTCCGATCGCGCCCGCGGGCGTAGGTGTGGTCGTGGCCCTGGAGGACGAGGTCCACGCCGTGCTTCCGGTAGAGCGGCTCCCAGTGCTCGCGGAGCTCCGGGTTGTCCCGTCCCTCGCCGGAGGAGTAGATGGGATGGTGGTGCGTGACGACGGTCCACCGGTTCGGATTGTCGGAAAGGACGCCGTCGAGCCACTTCGCCTGCTTCTCGATCGCCTCGTTGGAGTTCAGCGCGACGAGCCGCATCCCCTGGTAGTCGACGTAGTACACGGTCTCTTCCAGCCCCTCCGGCCCGTGGCGCGGATACTCGAACTGCGGCCGCCAGTGGGAGGAGAGCCCGCCGATGTACTCGTGATTGCCCGGGATGGCGACGGTCGGCAGGCTTCCGTGGATGAAGCCGCCCGCCTGGTGCCACTCCGCCCATTCGGGGTTCCGATGGCCGCGGTTGACCAGATCGCCCGCGTGGAGGATGAACCGGGCCTCTGGTGTCCCGCGGGCGTAGGCGGCGCGGATCGCTCGCGACCAGCGGGAGTGGATGTCGTTCTGAGCGTCACCCAAGTAGATGAAGGAGAACGGCGCCGGCTCGTCCTTCGCGGTCCTCGCGTGGAGCCACTCGCTCCAATGGCCCGGATGGCCGACGCGGTACGCGTAGAGCGTGTCCGGGTCGAGGCCGTCGAACGTGACGGAGTGGTATCGGGCGGGCACGTTCTCCGAGGTGGGCGGGGCGTCGAGCGGAACCGAGCTCGCCTCCGCCGTCCGGGGGTTCTTCTCGAACTCGGGCGACGCGGTAGCGCGGGTGATCTGCGCCCGAGCCTCGTCGACCGTGGGGTCGGTCCGCCAGGTCACGCTGATCGAAGTGGCGGGGTCCTTCTTCCAGGTCGAGACGATGCGGTCCGGATGGGCCGACGGCAGCTCACCCGGACGGTGGTCCTCACCCGGCGGGTGGGCACGGACACACGCGACGAGGACACCCGCCATCATGGTGGCGGCAAGCCTCCAGCCCGTCTGTGGTGGGAGACGCCGTCGGGCGGTCTGATGCTCGGGTTGTCCGCTTGCCGCCATCTGTTTGTCCTTTCCGCTCGTGGGTTCACGGCGTTGGCCAGACCTCTCGAGATGTGCTCGTCGCCGTCTGTTCGCCTGGTGAGCCGATGATGCCCGGGCTCCTCGGAGGCGGGAACGCATACCCACCGTGGCGGGAGATCTGGAGCCCTCTATGTCGGGCCTGCGAAGAGGCGATCGACTGTCCTGGAGAGAGGGAGGCCAAGTACGCGCGGGAGGATTCGAACCCCCAACCATCGGATCCGAAGTCTGACGCATCTTCCGGCAATGATAGGGTTTCCGGAGGCGCTGTCACCCACGCTGTCACCCGAGACCCGGATCTTGCCGAGATCGAGGCCGCTTGGCCGGACCTGCCGGACCACGTCCGGTCGGCCGTCCTGGCGCTGGTGCGGACAGGAGCGGACAGGAGATCGACCACAACCTAAGTCGAAAACAGAGCGGATCGGGAGGCGAGGCCATGAACAAGCGGTTTCCGACAAGTGGCGCGATTTCCTGTCCGGCGCGTCCAACCCGTCCGGCGCGGTCCGGTTTGGCACGTCGTGGCAAGCAGAGGCACGGCCTGACAAGACGACGCGCCGGACGGGAGCGGCGCGGTCGCCTGTCCGTTTCCCGTCCGCCGCTGTCCGCTTCCTGTCCGGTCCGCGGCCCTACGATCCTGCAAGGAGACGCCAATGGCCGAAAACCTGCGACGCCGACTCGACTGTCTAGAGAGATCCGCTGACTGTGGCCAATGCCCCGAGTGCGGAGGCAAGGCCGGCCTGCTTGTTCGCGTGAAGCACCCGGACGGGTCCGACGAGTGGAGTGGACCGGCGCCGTGCCTGGCCTGTGGGAGCCCTGCCGCGACGGCGGTCGAGATCTATCGTCCTGTAGAAGAGCCGTAAGGCGGGTTGTCGCACCATGTCGCGATCCGGTGCCATGAAAAACCGGGACGGCCGGGACGGTCTCAGTCCGAAGCAGCGCACCGCCGCGGTCGCATTGGTCGAGACCGGCGGGTCGATTCCCGCCGCGGCTGAGCGAGCCGGGGTTACACGCCGCACCCTGGAGCGTTGGCGAGCCGAGCCGGCGTTCGATCGCGAATATAGGTCTCGCCTCTCCGAAGCGTTCCACCGCGCCACTGCGAGGCTACAAACCGCTGCCGCCGGCGCCGTCGAGACCCTGGCGAGCCTCACGGACGACGAGAACGCGCCGCCTCACGTCCGCTGCACTGCGGCGACCGCGATCCTGAAGCACGCGAGAGACGCGATCGAGATCGACGACCTGCGGGGCCGTATCGACCGCCTGGAGGAGATCCAACGAAACTGGGGCCGCGGCGACGCCGCCGCCTCCGGCTGAGAATCTGACATACCGAGTCGGGCCCGCCGGATATCGTCTGCGCACCGGCACCGCGGGTAGCGCCCGCGGGTCAAGGCGGATCGGCCGACGCGGGTTTTGTGTGTCCTGCCTGCGGTCGGCCGATCCGGCCGAGCCGATCGAAAGGACACACATGCCGCCGAACTCCGAGCACCTCCGACGGATAGCCTCTGAGTTTCGCTGGTTGGCTGAGGACCTGCGTCCCGTCTGGGACCCGTCCGGGTCAGAGTTTGCGGACCCGATCGCGTTCTGGCGCGCAGCGCCGATCCTTCTCGACGCGCTGGAGGCCGGGGCCTTCTCAGACCCGAAATACGCCTCTTTGCGGTACACGGTCCCTGGCGAAGGAGGACGGGACCACGCTTCTGCCTGGGTTCTTGCGGACGATATCCTCTTCGACCTGGAGGCGAAGGATCGTCTGTCCGAGGCCGTGAAGCATGCGCTGAGTGGGGCCAAGACGGAGCACCCCGCACAGAGGGTCCCGTCCGTCTGCCGCGCCTTCGCTGTGATCGCTGAGGAGGAGGCGGACGCGATCGAGTCGGCCGCGGGATCGGCTGAGGCTGGGTCGGAGTCATTCGAGCGGCCGGGTCCGGATGCGGCGGAGGAGGAGGATCGCCCGCCGTCTGTGAACTCCGCGCCGACACCGCCGACAGAGGCCACGCAACCGCCGCGGTCGTCGGCAACCCGGCGCGGAGCCAAGGCGCCGCCGGAGAGACACTTGATCGCCTACCGCCTGTCGGTGGTCTGGAACGTTACACAAGCCGAGTTGGCCGAGCGCTTGTCCCAAGAACTCGGCGAGCCTGTCGACCAACCGAAGGTAGCTCGTTGGCTGAAGCGCGTGAAACAGTGGATCGAGGCCGGCAATGTTATGCCGGACCTGACCACCTACGGGTCGGTGGCCGAGCAAGATCCCGACCCGGTCGCCTCGAGCACGGGTCCGGGAGGCGGCAAGACCCGCCGCAACGCACAGCGCCGCAAGGCCGCCGACCGCGCCGAGGCCAATGACGACTGACCCGCGCCCGCGGCCTGACCCTCCTGTCCTGACCCGCCTGGCCTGACCCTCCCCGCCTGACCCAACCCTCATGCGCATATCCCGGCCGTTGCGGGTCCGATATGCGCTTCTAAAACGGCCGTAACCTCCTGCGATCGCAGACGTAAGCGCCTCTCCGCGCCGCCGTCGCGCGCATATGCGCCTCCGTGCCAGTAGAGGACTGGTTTTACGGAGGCCACCCATGGACCACGTTGAGCAAGGCTTGATCACCGCCGAGCAGTTGGCCGACCGCCTCGGGATCTCCGAGCGCCGGGTCCGGGAGCTGGCACGCGCCGGACGTATCCCGGAGGTCCGGATCAGCGAGCGGGTCCGCCGCTTCGAGTGGGCCGAGGTCCTGGAGGCGCTGAGGGAGGACGCTGCAAAGCGCGGAGGAGCGAGCCATGACTGAGCTAGCGCCCGACCACCATGACGACGCGGACCGGCCGCTACTTCTGCCGGTCGAGGAGGTCTCCCGCCTAACCCACCTCGCACCGCGCACCGTCTGGCGATACGCCTCGGCTGGCCGCATGCCGGCACCGATCCGGGTCGGCAACCGCAAGTTGTGGAGGCGGCAAGACCTGGAGGAGTGGGTCGAGCGCGGTTGTCCGGGACTGAGGAGGTAGCACAAACGGAGAAATTCACCATGTGGACCGACGAATACAGAACCAAGGCGTTTGGCGAGTGGGTCGAGGTTGGACATGTCATTGAAGGTCCCGGCACGGCTGAAAGCGCAGAGCTTATATTCCCTGACGGGTCGCGCCTGTCTATCAAGTTTGAGGCGGCGTTGCCGTCGCCGCAACCTTCCAACGAGGCGGCCTTTGCCGACGCGGCTGAACGACAAACCGCAACAAAGGTTTTTGGTAAGCTGTTTCAGCGCCTCCACCGTCGCGCGACATATAAGCGCGTCGACACCGACATACCGATAACAAACGAGTTGCGCGAGGAGAGCGACCGGGTCGTAGAGACGGGACCGCGCCATGTCGTCGGCCTGGACCCTAAGACGGGAGAGGTCAAAGAGGCCAACGGCGAGCAGTTGTCTTTTGAGGACCTGGACGACGACCGGGACATTTACCCACCGTTCTAAGGCAACCACAATGGCACGAGAGGACTGGACACGGGTCACCCGGCACAACCGCTGTCCGATCTGTGGTCGAGACGGCTGGTGCTTGCTTGCACGCGACGGCACCGCTGCGATCTGTCCGCGCACCGAGTCGAGTCGACGGATCGGCGAGGCCGGATACCTACACGTCCTGGAGGACCGCACCGACTGGCGCCGCCTGCCGCTGAAGCGGTCGAGGACCGTCGAGGCGACGGCGGCGCCCGACTTTACCGGCCTGGCGGAGATCTGCCAGCACACGGCCGAGCAGTGGCGCGCGATCGACCACCTGGCCGCGGAGCTTGGAGTCACGACCACCGCGTTGCACCGCCTTTGCGTTGGGTACTACCTACACGAGCGCGCGACGACGTGGCCGCTGCGCTCCGCCGACGGCCGCCGCGTTGTTGGGATCGTCCGCCGATACACCGACGGCCGCAAGCGATTGATCAAGGGTCATAAGGCGAGCGGCTTATATCTGCCGCACGACCTGCCGCGGGACCTGCGCGGCGAGACCTTGTTGGCCGTAGAGGGAGGGTCTGACGCCGCCGCGGGTCTCGATCTTGGCTACTGGACCGTCGGCCGCTTTTCTTGCAACACCGCGGTAAGGTCGGCCTGCGATCTGGTCCGATCCCGTCGACCCGCCGCCGTCGCGATCGCGGCCGACGCGGACGGACCGGGACGGCGCGGCGCTGACGACCTGGCGTCGACGTTGGTCGCGTACACGCGACGGCTGCGCGTCGTCACACCGCCGGCCGACGATCTGCGGTCCTGGCTGAACGCCGGCGCCACGTCGGAGGATCTGACACGCCTTATCGAGACCACCATGATGCGCACGTTGAAGGTGAGAGCCAATGGCTGACGAGCATAAGGACACACTGGAGATCGTCCCGCATTGGACCGGAAACGGCACCGCGCATGTCACCGCCTCGATCAATGGCAAGGTTATCCTTGCGGATCAATTGAACCTCAAAAAGGCGTCACAGCGCGAGACGTTTGCCACGAGGTTGACCAACGCGCAACACGCGCTTGACTATGACGAGGTCGTGGGCACGTTACAGAGCTTCGCACTCGATCGGCCGGACGAGCGCGAGCCGTCCGCCGCTGAACGGCTGGTCGAGATCGCCACGACGGAGGCGGAGCTGTGGCACGACGCCGACCGCAACGCTTACGCCACGATCCGGCTGGCCGATCACCGTGAAAACTACCGGGTCCGATCAAGGGCGTACAAGCTGTGGCTGCGCCGGCGCCTCCGGGAGGACCATGGAGCGGTCGCGTATGACGAGGCGATCGAGCAAGCGCTACAGGAGTCGGAGGCCGTCGCGCAGTTTGAGGGAGAGGAGCGCGTCCCGCATGTGCGCGTTGCCGAGGCGGAGGATGGGATCTATCTCGATCTCGGGACCGCTTCATGGGAGGTCGTCCGGATCACGCCTGACGGCTGGGAGGTTGTCGCCGATCCGCCGGTCCGGTTCATACGGCCGCGCGGCCTGTTGCCGTTGCCGCGCCCGGAGCCTGGCGGATCGGTCGAGGACCTGCGAGCCTTTGTGAACGTCCGGGACGATCGAGACTTTGCATTGATCGTCGCGTGGCTGCTGGCCGCGCTCCGGCCGGTCGGTCCCTATCCCGTCCTGAACCTCACGGGAGAGCAAGGCAGCGCAAAGAGCACCCTGTCCCGGCTGCTGCGGTCGCTGGTCGACCCGTCGTCCGCGCTGCTGCGATCCGCGCCCAAGGAGCCGCACGATCTCATGATCGGCGCCGTGAACAGTTGGGTTGTCGCCTTTGACAACCTGTCGGGCCTGCCGGCCTGGCTGTCGGACGGCCTATGCCGACTTGCGACCGGTGGAGGGTTTGCGACCCGTGAACTCTACACCAACGGCGAGGAGACGATCTTCAACGCTGTCCGTCCATGCCTATTGAACGGGATCTCAAACGTCGCCGAGCGCCCGGATCTGCTGGACCGCAGCTTGGCCGTCAACCTCCAACCGATCCCGGAGGCGGACCGCCGGTCCGAGGCCGAGTTGTGGTCGGCCGTTGAGGCCGCGCGACCCAAGATCGTCGGAGCGCTTCTTGACGCGGTCGCTGCGGGACTGGCAAACCACCACGCCGTCCGACTCGACCGCTTGCCGCGGCTGGCCGACTTTGCGACGTGGGTTGTCGCCTGCGAGGCGGCGCTCCCGTGGCCGTCCGGCACCTTCATGGAGGCATACGCCGCAGTCCGCGAGGAGGCGGAGCGGACCGCGATCGAGGGAGACCCGGTCGCCGAGGCGATCGCCTTCACCCTTATGGCGACGCGGACCACCTGGACCGGCACCGCCTCGGAGCTGCTGGCCGCGCTGGAGGAGGCCACCGACGACCGGACCACCCGACGCCGCGAGTGGCCGGCGACCGCCGCTGCCTTGGCCAAGCGGCTGACACGGGTTGCGCCGCTGCTGCGGAGCCACGGGATCGAGATCGGGAGGGAGCGCACCTCGGAGCGCGAGAGGACCCGGACATGGAGGATCACCCGAGAGGTCGCCTCTACCGGACGGGAGGACGGACGCGCCGGACAGGAGGACGGACGCGCCGGACAGGAGCGATCTGCTCTCCCGTCCGGCGCTGTGGCACGAGTTGGCAATGAAAAGGCGCCGTCTGGCAAGGCTTCGGACGGGTCGGACGGGTTGGACGGCAGATCGCGGCCTTTGTCGGAAAGCGACACGTTAGACCCTCCGCCGGCTGACCCACCGGCCGACTCGGACGCCTCGCCACCGGCCGATCCGGACTCCGAGTCGGGACCGGCCGGCACGCCAGAGGACCGGGACAACGGTGGCCTTGCCGAGGGAGAGGAGATCCCGATATGAGCGCGGCCGATCTCCTGGCCGAGGCACACGCCAAAGCCGTCCGCCTCCGAGTCGAGAGAGGCCGCCTCGCCGCGCGTCCCGCCGACCGGGTCGACCCGGACCTACGGCAACGCCTGGCGGACCACCGGGAGGAGCTGGTCGCGATCCTGAAGGCCGCCGAGGCCGCGCCTGCCGCGGACGACCACCCTCGGGACCTGTCCCATCGGGACCCGTCCCGCCGGGACGCGACCTATTCCGATCCGTCGACCGCCGCGCGGGACGATCTGGTCGGGAGCGTGGCACGAGTCTTTGACGCCATCCTGGTCTCGGAGGTTCCGACTCGGACCCACCACGGACGCGAGGCGCGTCGCCTCCTCGAGCGCCTGCGGTCGGTCGCACCTGACTGGCTCCCGGCCGCGCGGGCCGCGTGGCAGGAGCGCCGCGCGATCCTCGCCGCCGAGGACCGGCCGGAGGAGGAGGCGCTGCGGACCGCG
>CAZQQP010000199.1:0-8622 GCA_964595475.1 uncultured Planctomycetaceae bacterium
CCCGGCCGCCAGCACGGGCAAGCCCGCGGACGGACTTGCCCGTGCCACCCAAGCAGATGTGCCACCCCAGCGAAGACGAGGCCGACGACACGGAGTTGGTTCACGGCGTTGGGTGGCACCCGGCGCCTCGCTCAGTGCCCGCGGGCGCCGATCGTGTTCGGGTGGCACGGACAAGTCCCAGCGGGACGCCGCGGGTGGCCGTCTGCGGCCTTGTCCGTGGGATGGGGTCGGGTCGATCCGTTGCCCTCACGCCGATCCGTCGGGCACGGGACGGACTCCGCACCGATTCTCTTCGGATTCCGAAGACGCGTGGTTCGGCACGGAGGTCGCGACATGGCCTCGGTTCACGGCGTTGGGCAAGCCCGTCTGCGGGATCGCCCGTGGTGGTGACCCGCCGCGTGCGGCAGGATCCCCATCGAGCTATCGTCACCCGTGGGACCCGACCGGGCTTCGTTCACGGCGGCATGTGCCAGCGGCTCTCGGCGCTCCGAGCCGCATGCGTTTGTTTCACTCTCGCTTGCTTGGACGGGGCTCGCATGGTCGAATGGCCATCCTCCGGTCGCGGCGGATCGGAGTTGTCACGGACCACGAGGTGAGCCCATGCAGACCGAATCGGTCACGTTCTACAGCGACGGCCTCAAGCTCGACGGCGCCTTCTTCCTCCCCGACCAGTTCGACGCCTCGCGTGCTCACCCGCTGGTCGTCGCCTGCTCCGGGTTCACCGGCCTCATGAACATCCACCCGGCCCGCTTCGCCCGCTACCTCACCGCTCGGGGTTACCTCTGCTTCGGCTTCGACTACCGCGGCTTCGCGAACAGCGAGGGGGAGCGAGGTCGGGTCATCCTCGACGAGCAGGTGCGGGACATCCTCCACGCGACCAGCTTCGCGGAGGCGGACCCGCGGGTGGACGAGCGGAAGGTCATCCTCCTCGGCTGGGGCATGGGCGCGGGGCTGGTCCTCGACGCCGCCCGCGAGCTCCTCGGCGCCCTCGGCCTCATCTGCATCAACGGCTTCTACTCGGGCAAGCGGGTCCAGCTCGCCCACCGGAGCCCGACGGGATATCTGGAGTTTCGCGACCAGACACGGAAGCAGTACGCGGACCGGGCGAAGACGGGCAAGGCGAGGTGGGACGATCCCTTCTTCTTCTACCCCCTCGACCGCCAGTCCCAGAGCTACGTGGACAATGTGCTCCGGCAGTACGACGAGTACGACACCAACGAGTACTCCGGCGAGCTCGCCGACTCGCTGCTCCGGTGGCATCCGGAGGCGTACGCGCCCTACATGCGGACGCCGGTGCTCATCGCCCACGCCACACGGAACGCCCTCCATCCCTACACGGAGGCCGAGCAGCTCTTCGAGGCCTACGGCGGGCCCAAGGAGCTGTACTGGATCCACGACGCGGGCCACACGGAGTGGATGCACGACGAGGACCCGCGCTTCCTGACCCTCGGCCGGAAGATCGAGGCGTGGCTCGGCAAGCTGCTCGAGGAGCCGTGAGGGAATCACCACGAGGAGCGTCCACTCCGGGGCGAGCCCGCGGGTCTTGAGCATCCTCCGGAGCTCCTGGATACGCGCGCCTCCGGTCGTCTCGCCGACTCCGAATCCGGCGTCGAGGTCGGATAGCCGCATGGGAGGCTTTGGCCTCGCGCGTTGAGAAAGCTCACCCACCCTTCGCGGACGAATCGGGCTTCGCCGGCAACGACGTGATGACGCCGCCCTGGCGCTGCTTCGCCTCGCGGTAGTTTTCGTCGAACCCGCGCTTGGCGCCCCCGCCGAAGGTCACGTTGCAGGGCGCGATGTGGCCCTCGTAGACGATCCTGTCCCGGAACGGAAGAAGCACGGTCTCCGCGAAAATGGGTGGCTTCGCCCGGATGACGCTCTCGAACGGCTCGCTGAGTGCCAGGACGCCATACGCCCGGAGCGGGGTTGGGGAAAGGAAGATCATGTGCTTTTTCAGTTGCCGGAACAGGATGAAGCGGCCCGCGAGACGGTGTTTCCATGAGTGGACGATCGCCAGGTCGTCCGTCCCGAGGCCATCCGGGTTCTCCTCGACATACCGATCGATCAGCGTCGGGTCGGCCACCCATTGGTCTCGGACGGCGACCCGAGCTTCCGGGGAGAGCTTGGCGAACGCCTCGGGGGTCCTCGCTCCCGGAACCACATTCAGCGAGCGATTGACGAACGACGCGAGGCCGTGCTTGAGCCGGTAAAACCGTGCGACCTCCTCTTGCGAAAGCAGCATGATGGTCTCCTCCCTGCCGGATCCGGTTTCTTGGCCGCGGTCAGTCGGTTCTCGCCGCCGCCACGTCGAGCCGGACGTGTCCGTCGTCCACCGGAGTCAATTGGGCGCTGACGATCTGGCGGGTGTCCGTGGGGAAGAGTTTCAGCTTGGCTGTGATCAGGTTCTCCAGGTCTCGCCGGATGCTTGCGTAGTGGGCCTCCGAGGCTCCGGGATTGAACTGGCGGTACGATCGCAGGTAGTCGCGGACCAACTGGTCGCGCCGCGGCTCGGGCGTGGAAGCGAGATTCCACGCGCTGCACGCGGCCGTCACGAGCGCCTGCTTGTGTTCATGGGTCTTGCCGAGCCCGATGAAATCTCCAGCAAAGGCCCAGACTCGCTCGGAGAGCTTCTCGGGAGGGGAGGAATCGCCGGTGGTGGTCCCGTGCTTCTTCCGTGGGCGATGTGCCGTTTTCGACCGCTTCGAGCGTCCCATTCGACCTCCGTGCCTGCAAACCGCGGATGCCTCGATGCCGGAATGAGCGGGATTGTACCGGACAAGCGGCCCAGCGTGGAGCTCGACGCACCGCACATCCCCGCGAACCGGTGAACGTCGCGGGCGGACGCGGGTGACAGTCGGGACGGGCTGAGCCCACGCGGGTCGCCGTCACCTTCTCGCCCGTGGCGCGGGGAGCGTCTGGGCTTTGCCTCTCTCGCTGGTAGAGTCACTGGTGTGAGGGGGAGCACGCCGATGGCGACCCGACGCGGTGGCCCCGCCGTCCCGAGGGAGGACGAGACCATGCTCAAACGACTCCGAGTTTGCGGCTTCAAGTCCTTGCAGGACGTGGATGTGAGCCTGCCGCGTGTCGCCGTGCTCTTCGGGCCCAACGCCGGCGGGAAGAGCAACTTCCTCGACGCCATCCAGGCGCTGTCGCGGATCGGGACCGAGCGAACGCTCGCCGACGCGCTTGCCGACCCGATCCGTGGCCATCCGATCGAGCTCTTCGGTTTCTCCGCCGGGGGACTGCCCGAGCTGCTCGGCCAGCAATGGGCGGAGCTCTCGCTCGGAGCCGACCTTACCTCGGGACAAGAGCCGTACCGCTACCGGATCGCGGTTCGCATCGAGCCCCCGTCGGGCAAGCAGACCGTGGCGGACGAATACCTCGCCCGGCTTAACAAAAACGGAACCGTTCGGGGCAACGCCGCGATTGAACGCAAAGACGGCGAGCTTTTTATCCGCCGGAAGACAAAGGGCTCGCATCCCCGGCAGGAGCCCATCGGCGCCAACCACTCCGTGGTCTCGGATCCCCGCCTCGGCGGTTCCGAGTACCGGGGCATCGAGCTGGTGCGCACGGAGCTCGCCGGCTGGCGAACCTACTACCTCGACCCGCGTGTGGCGATGCGGTCGGCTCAGCCTCCCTCCGACGTCTCGGACATCGGCGTCCTCGGGGACCGAATCGCCCCGTTTCTGTACAAGCTGAGCAGCGAGTATCCGGAGCGGATGGCCGCGGTCCGCCGGACCCTGCGGGCGATCATCCCGACTGTCGAGCGCCTCGATGTGGAGCTGGACACGCGAAGGGGCACGCTCGACCTTTCGCTGCGGCAGGACGGCGTCGACTATCCGTCGCGGATCGTCTCGGAGGGAACCCTTCGCGTGCTGGCCCTCTGCGCGATCGCAGTGAATCCTTGGGGCGGCCCCTTGGTCGCCTTCGAGGAGCCGGAGAACGGGGTCCACCCGAGGCGGTTGGAGCTCATCGCGGACATGCTCGTCTCGTTGGGCCTCGAACAGGGGCGTCAGGTCGTCGTGACCACCCACTCGCCGCTGTTCTGCGACGCGATGCTGAAGCGGGCGCGGGCCCAACCCCGAGAGATCGGGCTGTACAACGTCCGTCGGAAGGAACAGGGAACGGTCGTCGAGCCCTTCGACGTGACCGGACCGCTGTTTCAGGACAAGCAGGTCGTCAACGCGCTGAACGCGGGGACGGAAGACGGCTTGTTCGAGAGCCTAATGCTCCGGGGCGTCCTCGATGAGTAGGGCTGTGAGCCTCGATCTTTTCGCCGAGGACCGGGCCCACGAGGAGCTCTTGGGGCCCTTGCTTCGCCGTCTCGCGCGCGAGGAAGGGCTTTCCGCGTCGCTTCACGTCCACTCCGCCTACGGTGGGCACGGGCGTGCCATCCACGAATACGGAAACTACCAGCTCGTCATCGAGAAGGAGGTTGGGCGGCGGGAGCCACCCGACCTCGTTGTTGTCGCGATTGACGGCAATTGCACCGGGTACAACAAGAGACGGCAGGAGATCCGGGACAAGACGGTGTCTACCCTCCAAGACCGCTTGGTCGCCGCCTGCCCTGATCCACATGTTGAGCGTTGGTATCTCGCCGACCCGCAGTCCTTCCAAGCCGTCATCGGAGCGACGCCGGAAGTGACCAAGGGGAAGTGTCAGCGAGACGATTACAAAAAAGCGCTGGCGAATGCGATCCGAGAGACGGGCGACCCGGCCATCCTCGGCGGCGTGGAGTTCGCGCGGGAGTTGGCAGAGGCGATGCACCTGTATCGAGCAGCGAAGAACGACCCGTCGCTGCGGCAGTTTCTCGACGACGCCCGGAGCGCCCTCCGAAAGCTCCGAGACGACGACAGTTCATGAACTTTCGGGAGACCGCGGAGCGAGCCGGTCGCGAGGCGTGGGTGGAAGCTGAGTCTGTTCCGGCGACGCCACATGATCGTCGCTTGGGAGGCCGTGTGCGGATCGGCGTGGTCGAAGGACGAGCCTGCTTTCGATTCGTCAAAAGGCCCGCGACAAAAGGCGTCGGACAACGGAGCGCACGGGCAAGGCCGAAACCGGCCTTGCCCGTGCCACACCAAATCGGCGATGGGCTTTTCGTCGTACGGGAAAGATGGGGCCACGGAAGGTGCACCCGCTCGCGACCGAGTGAAGCATTTCACCCGTAGGGCGACACCTCCACGGTCGCGCTTGTCCAGCTCGACGGGGGCCGCTTTGCACCGTTATTCGCGGGTTAAACGAACTCCCGCTCCGCCGGGTCGGCCACCTTCGCCTTCGGCGGCTCCGCGTCCCACGCGTACTTCTCCGGCGCGTACTTCCGCTTGGAGCTCATGATCTCCTTCCAGGTGAGGTTCTTCCCGCAGTAGGCGGACTCCCTGGCCATGATGGCCATCATGGTGGACTTGGCCATGTACTCCGTGTTGTTGATCGGCTCGTTGTTGCGGATGGCGCCGAAGAAGGCGTCGTGCTCCCGCTGATACATGTTGGTCCGGTTGCGATTCAGCCGCCAGGGGAACTCGCCCCAGATGCGATAGTCCATCAGCCGGGCCTTTCCCTGTGTTCCCATGGCGAGGTCCAGCCGCACGCTGTCGCACTTGCGTGTCTGGCGGTGGCCCGCGAAGAGCTTCACGCCGCTTTCGTACTCGAAGACCGCGTTGAAGTGGTCGTAGATGTGGCCGTAGTCCTCGCTGGTCCGGACGATGCGGCCGCCCGTGGAGTAGCAACGCTCCGGATACACGTCGCCGAGCACCCACGCCATCTTGTCGAGCTCGTGGACGAACTGCTCGACGATGCCGTCACCCGACAGCCACGTGTAGTAGTACCAGTTCCGGAGGTGGTGCTCCATCGGCGTCCAGTCCTTGTTGCTATGGGGCACCTTCCCCACGTCGCCGAGGTATCGGCTGGTCTCCATCGCGACCACCTGGCCGATCCGCCCCTGATGGATCTCGTCGATGGTCTGCTGCATCTTCTTCTCGTACCGCCAGCAGAGGCCGGAGACGAGGGAGATGCCCTTCTTGTCCACGATCTTGCCGGTCTCCAGGAAGGAGCGGATGCCGGGAGCGTCCACGGCCGCGGGCTTCTCCGCGAAGATGTTCCGCCCCTTGTTCGCCGCCTCGCGCACGTGCATGGGGCGGAAGTGGGGCGGCGTGGCGATGAGAACCACGTCCGTCGCGTCGATGACCTTCTGATACGCGTCGAACCCGACGAACTGCTTCTCCGCGTCCACCTGGACCTGCTTGCCGACGTTGGACTTGTTCAGCCGGCTCAGGCTGTCGAGGAGCTTGTCCTCGAAGACGTCGCCCATGGCCACGAGCTGAGTCTGCTTGTCCGCCTTCAGCGCCTGGACGGCGGCGCCGGTGCCCCGCCCGCCGCAGCCGATGAGGCCGACGCGGAGCGTGTTGTCCTCGCCGGCGTACGCGGCGGGGGCGATCGCCTGGGCGCCCAGGCCGCCCGCGGCGACGGTGGTGGAGGTCCGGAGGAAGCTTCGCCGGGTGGGGGTCGCGGTCTGCCGCTCGCTTCTCTGGTTCGTGTGCTGGCTCATCGATGCATCTCCAAGGGGGTTCCGCTTGCTCCACAGTCACGGCCCGCTGAAGGCCGCGTCCGCCGACGACCGTCGAAACATCCTTTATGCAGCAAGGGCCGCGGCGATGCAACCCCTATTGCAGCCGCTCCGGCTCGCCCGAGGCGATGGACCGCTCCGCCGCCCGGCAGAGGAGGACCGACCACCGGCCGTCGTTGCCGCTGGCGGGCGGTGTGCCGCCCTCCCGGAGACAGCGGACGACCGCCTCGAGCTGCTGGCGAAGCTCCACCAGCTCGCCGGTCATCTCGGGAAAGCGGACCGTCTCGATCTGGTCGCCGTGGCCGTATTGCAGCCCGAGCCGCGGCTGGCTCGACCGTGCGTCGGCGGCGCTCCAGTAGGCCCAGAGCGCCCCTTCGGTCCCGCTGACCTTCACGTTCACGTGGTGGCCGAACGCGGCGAGCGTCTGCGAGACGATAACGTAGGCGTGGCTCGGAAAGTCGACGAGGGCGGAGAAGTTGTCGAGGAGCTCGGGGTGGTCCGGCTGGCGGGAGTTGGCCCTCGCGTCCACCCGCCAGGGCTCGCCGGCCGCCGCGAAGTACCAGCGGGCGAGGTCGAAGAAGTGGATGGGCTCCTCGAGGACCCAGCTCCCCACCCGCTCGATGTCGTACCGCCAGCCCGCGGAGCCGCCGCGGTAAGGAAAGCGCGCGAGCTCGATCAGGCCGTACTGCGGCGAGCCGATCGATCCCTCGTCGATGCGACGCCGCACCTCGCCCCACAGCGTCGACAGGCGAAGCTCGTGGTTCACCGCGACCATCTTCCCCTGCTCCTCGGCGAGGCGGAGGAGCTGGTCGCACTGCTCCGCCTCGAGGGCCATCGGCTTCTCCACGAACACGTGCTTGCCCGCCCTCAACGCCGCTTCCGCGACGGAGAAGTGCAGCTGGTTGGGAACCACGATGTCGACCACGTCGACGTCGTCGCGGCCGACGAGCGACTCCGCGTCCCCGACGACCGGGACGTGGGGATGGTTCTCCCGGGCCTCCTTCTGCGACGCCTCCGATCGGACCGCGATGCCCGCGAGCGAGGCACCGGCGACCGACTCGATGAGGTTCGCGTGGTGCTTCCCGAACATCCCGTAGCCGACGAGGCCGAACCGAATCGCTTCTTCTGCCATGCCCTCGATCCTCTGCTGGAGGTTGAAGGTCCGCCGCATATATAGCCCGACCATCTTGGTCGGGCGACCGTCCGGGTGAGGCGGCCGTCTTGGTTGGCCACCACGGCCGGGCGTCCGTCCGCCGACCTCGCTCCACCGCGGAACGAGCCGAGGCGACCGGCGCTCCGCCACGTTCACGCGGGCCGCCGAACCCGGAGGGTTCGGCTATTTATGCAGCAGCCACGCTTCGCCGTGCTGAATGAGCCGTCCGCCCGTCGCTCGCGGCAGCCACCCGTCGTGGCGGCAGACCATCCACCGCGTCACCTCCGGCAGCGGCACGGCCTCCCGTTCCACGGGCGGCGGTGTGCCGAGCGCTCCGTTGAGCCTCGCGTCGAGGATCACGTGGTTCCGCACGCACGAAGCGTCCGTGACCGCGGCGTGGGCGTCGCTCCCGGCGGGGATGAACGCCGAGAGAACGGTGGCCGGCCGATGCCGCCGCAGCGCTTCTCGCGCGTCGAGCCGCTCGACGGGGACGTCTTCCGGCGGAGCGGGGTCGGTCGCGACCGCGTCGACGCCCCGCGTCTTCATCGCCGCCGTGAGCGCCCCACACCCGGCCGCGATCTCCACCCTCGGCGGGTCGAGATCGCGAAGCACGCGGACGAGCGCGTCCACCAGCGGCCGGTTCACCCGGAGATAGCACCCCGCGTCCTCGCAGCGGGCGAGCCAACCCTCGCCTGCCTCGGCCTCCGCCACCTCGCGGACCACCCGCTCGTACGTGGGCGTCTCGTCGGCCGGGATCTCGGCGTGCGGCTCCGCGTTGTCCTGCGTGAGACGACCCATGCGGTTGGTCTTCACCGGTCGGTGCCGATCTCCGAGCCCTCGCGGCACACTCAGCCCGGATAAGGAGGCGGAAAAGAATAAGTTGAGCCTATATGCCAAAGCGAGGAGCGGG
>CAZQQP010000200.1:0-8468 GCA_964595475.1 uncultured Planctomycetaceae bacterium
TCATGTCCGGGTCCTGGGCCTCGGGATAGGCCCCCACGCAGCGGAAGCCCTCGCTGGCCACCGACTTGTGGGCGGTGCCCGCCGGCAGGATGACGACGTCGCCGGCCTCCACCTCCAGGACCGGCCCCTCCGGACCGCCGAACTGGATCCGGGCAGAGCCGGCGAAGCAGCCGAGCGCCTCGTGGGCGGTGCTGTGGTAGTGGTGGTACCCCAGCACGCCGAACCGCCAGGCCGGCGGCCAGCCGTTGGCGGCAAACAGCGCCTCGATCCTCTCCGGGTTCCCCGCCGGGAAAGATCCCCGGTAGACCAGCAATGGCAGTTCGGGATTGTTGGGGAAGGTGCCGTCGTCGCCAAGCAGCTGGCTTTCCACCCGCGGCGGGTTGGGGGCCTCACGCGTCATGGACAGCTTCCTCCAGGGAGTTTCCGCAATGACCTCAGGGTATCAGCGAGGTCTGCCTGTCTGACCCGGCCTCGGGCCGGCGGCTTGAAATCCGGCGAGGCTCCTTGCGATATCTATCCCCTGGGTGTGATGTAGGAGTCCTATGCCGAGATCCCGGAGGCTACCGCCATGCGCCCTCTGATGATCATGGTCCTGCTAATCCTGCCCGGCTGCGCAACCGGTCCGATGCCATCGGCCAACTCGGGGGACCGGCTCCGCTACGACTACGTGGATGATGAATACGAGTTCGCCGGGCCGGAGGACGAGTTGCGATACAACTATCAGGAAGATACCTACGAGTACGCGGACCCGGACGCGAGGCTTCGCTACGACTACATGGACAACGAATACGAATACGCTGACTGACCGGGAAGTCCAGCCTCCAAGGGCCTACTGCGGTTAGGCATTCAACCACCTGAAAGAACAGGGCTTTTGTATCCGGCGGGGCTCCTTGGGTTCTTATTCCGCAGGCGGGGCCAGTAATCCCACCAGGAAGCAGGAGATCACCATGATCGGGGCAAGAAACACCCAGGCGGCCAAATAGAGGGCCACCCCGATGGGCCCCCAACCGGCCGCCCAACCTAGGAGACTCAACGCTCCGATCAAAATGATCATTCCCAGCCGAATGATCAGGCCGATCAGTACCAGCGCCAGGACCGCCAGCCCAGCTACGGCCAGGATCGTTCCGATGGATTCCCCCAAGTTACCCTCTCGTTGGGGTTGCAAGGTGGGCTACCGAAAGAGGCGGCCCAGACCCCGGCCAGTCGCTTTTCCCGCCAACCGCCGCCCGATCCGGCGTAAGATCCGGCCCTTGGCCACCGCCTTGAGATCACCCAAAAACTTCGCAACTCCGTAAAGCAACCCTCGAATCCCCATGGCAGCCCTCCTTTTTTAGATCCGGGGTCCGCGGGATCGGAGCGCACGGTCGAAAGCCCAGACCGGCCTTCGGTTCGATACATGCCGGCGTCACTCCTCGCCCTCGTTCAAGAAGCGCCGAGCGCGGGGGTTCCCGGGATCAACGAACAGCTCCAGTTTGACCGTGGCGCGGGTCATGCCGGTATAGATCCGTTCCAGGTCCTCCTCGATGCGGCCCTCCCGGGGCGAGACATCGGCCAGCAGCACGGCCGAAGCCTGCTGGCCCTTGAACCGATTGACCGTCTCCAGCCGGATCTCGCCCTCGATGAAGACGGGATGGCCGCCTTCGTCGTAGGTCCCCGTAAACCGATCCAAGCGAAAGGGACCCAAGGATTCCCGCTGCCACAGCGGGGAGGAACCCATGCCCCGGGCGGTCAGCACCACGATCTCGGCCTTGGCGAACCCTTGTCGGACCAGCTCCTGGATCCGGTGCGCCAGCTGGCGCTGCTGCTCCTCCGCATCCGATACCGGAACCACCGTCACCCCCAGGCCCGGTATGGGATTGGCCGGGACAAAGGCGAAGTCCAGGGTCCGCTGGATAAACCGGGCGATTGTCGAGGGGGTGCGGTAGTTCTCAGGGCTTTGGAACCCAACGAACTCGGGAAGGGAAACTTCGTCGGCGGCCCGGACGTTCTGGTCGGGATCTTCCAGCCAGACGAAATCGGCGCCTTCGGCGGTGAACAGGCGCAGAACCTGGTACCACTCCTCCTTGAAGTCCTGACCCTCGTCCACAATCACTGGGCCGAACCGCCAGGACTCCGGCACCGTCTCCTCCAGGACTTGGTTGAACGCACGATCCCATAGCCCCGGACCCGATCGGGCTTGGTCCAGTTCCAGGGACCTCCCCCGTTCGGACAGAAAGTCGACGACCAGCTGGTGCCAGGTCCCGATCCATCCGCCTTGTTCCGCGAGATTCACGGCAAAACGGTCCGCCAAGGGTCGGTTGAAGCACACCAGCAGGGGGTGCCGGCCCTTTTTCACCGCTCGATCGTAGAAATGTGCTGCTACCTGGGACTTTCCGGAACCCGCAGCCCCGCGAAACCGAAGCCGCAGTGGGGCCATTTCGATCCGTTCGAGGATGGTGGCCAGGTCTCCCGTCAGCCGGGTAAACGCCTGCTCTTGGGCCTTCCGGTGGGCATGGAGGTCGGGAACGATCCGGAAGGTCTGACGAAAGAAATCGTGTACCCGGTGGGCGTGAGCCGAGGGCTTCGAGGGTCCGGGGGGCAGCAGCTCCTGAATCCGGTCCGTCAGCCCCTCAGCCTCGGAGCTGTCGACCACCCGATTCGGGTCGAGGCCGACCGCGTTAAGATGGGCCACTCGGTGCTCGGGGCAGAACACCAGGACCCCGGTACTCAGCCGCTCCCGCTCACCGTGGATCCACTGGAACTTGCCGAGGACCTGGACCTGGGAGCGCCGGATCTGATTCACCGGATTCTTGGCGCCCTCCCCCACCTCTTTCCAGATCCCGTCTCCGTCCTCGCGCAGGGGCCCGTTCTTCTGCTCGATCAAAAGCACCTCGCCGGCGTTGTTGACCACGACGAAGTCGATCTCCCCGAATACCGGCTGGCTGCGGTAGCCGTTGGACCAGTGAACGCCGTGATAGACGGTGTAATTCGAGGCCAGCCGGTCCCGGAGAACGGGCAGGGTCGCCACTTCCCCCGAATGGGCGTTGCGGATGGCCGGATCGGCCAGATCGCCAGGTACCAAATACGCCATGCCCCTACCTCCGAAAGGCCCCTCCTTGTACCGCTACCCCAGGGAAAGCCTGCGGACAAGGACCCCGATGACCTCCCCCTAACCTCCCTCGGACTCGCGACACCGCCGGTCGCAAATTCGGGCCAAGGTGATCCCCGCATGGAAACTAAGGGGGAACCGATGTCATCGGCAGAGCGCGAACCTCGGTTTGCGGCCGCCATCAAGGGGCAATGGGACTCCCGAAAGGGCTGTAGCTCGGAAACGTCCGTCCGGTGCGAATCTCGGCCATTCCCGGAGGAGGGGCTGAGAACAGCGGGATCGCACGGCCGGGACCACCGGGACTTCCCCGTTGGGCAGAAGCAGGCCGACGAACTCGGATTAGCGGACCCATTCGGCGGGCGCCAGATCCGCTGGAAGATTTGGACCCGTTCGAGGCTTTCCGGGGAAACGCTGATGGTTCCCCACACGGGAATTGGGCTGATCTGGGACGATGCCTTGAAGGGCCTGGTCCTGGAGACCGGTTTGGTTCCCTCGGGGAGCCCGATGCGGTTGCGGCGCCGCCCCGGTGGCTGGATCTTTGTCCACTTCAACCTGGGTCCCGGCAATAATCCCGAGGGAGAAAATCCTCGATCCGGCGGGTATCCTCCCGATGGGGCCGGCTAGCGGGTAAGTCCCATTGTGGCCCCAGTCCCTGGGTTTTTGGCCGGGCCCGGCCACCGCGTCTGAGGTCGCCAAGGAATGGGGCGGTTTTCGGGGAGCCCGGGGTTACGGGCATTCTAGGGATTGCTGGCTCAGGCCAGACAAACGCGAGGGAAGATTCACGGTGATCACCCTACACAGCAGCAACCGCCTGGAGGACCTGGCCTCTGTGCTCGCCGAGCGCCTGCGGGAGGGCGGTGGCGATCCCCTGCGTCCGGCCCGGATCGCGGTACCGAGCAACGGCATGGCCCGGTGGCTCGCCCTGCGCCTGGCCGACGACAACCGCATCGCGGCCAACCTGGACTTCCCCCTGCCCGGGACCCTGATCTGGCAGGTCTTCCACGCTGTGCTGCCCGAGCGCCGGCCTCTGGACACCTCCGCCTTCGCCGCCGAGGCCCTGACCTGGCGCCTGTTTGCCTACTTCCAGGGCGGCGAGGCCATCGAGGCCGCGATCGACGACTACCTTCAGCAGGCCGACGAGCTGGCCCGCTTCGAGCTGGCCCGGCGCCTGGCCGACGTCTTCGATCAGTACCTGATCTACCGGCCCGATTGGATTGAGGCCTGGGAGGCCGGTGAGGCCGACCACTGGCAGGCCCGGCTGTGGCGTCGCCTGGTGGCGGACCAGGGCGGCGGCCCCCACCGCGGCCACCTCCTCGCCGAGCTGCGCCAGCGCCTCCCCTGGGACCTTTCCGAGCCGGCGGGAGCCGTCGAGGGCTTCGCCGACCGGCTGCACGTCTTCGGGCTCTCCAGCATCCCGCCGGCGTATCTGGACGTCCTGGCGCGGCTGAGCCGATGGGTGCCGGTGGCCGTCTACCGCCTCGCCCCCACCCAAGAGTACGGGGCCGACCTGGTGACCCCCGCCACCGCCGCCGAGCGAGCCCTGGCCGATACGGCGGACGCCCCCTATCTGGAGACGGGCCATCCCCTGCTGGCCTCCTGGGGCCGTCAGGGCGCCGAGCTGGAGAACCTGCTGCAGGAAATGGATCCCGATCCCCGGGACCACTTCGCCGACCCCGGTACCGGCTCGGTTCTGGCCACGCTGCAGTCGGACATCCTCAACCTTCGCCAACGGGAAGGCCCCGAGGGCCCGGATGCCCATACGGCCCCCGAGCCGGCGGAGGCCAACGTCGCCTTCGACGCCTGCCACAGCCCCATGCGGGAGGTGGAGGTCCTCTACGACCGCCTCCTGGCGCTGTTCCAGGACCATCCGGACCTGCGCCCGGGCGACGTGTTGGTAATGACCCCGGACATCGACACCTACGCACCCTACATCGAGGCGGTTTTCGGCCATGCCGACGACCGCCCCACCATCCCCTTCAAGATCGCCGACCGGGGAGCGCGGGCGCGCTCGTCCATGGTGGAGGCGGCCTTCCGGCTGCTGGAGCTGCCCGACGGCCGCTTCGGGGCCAACGAGGTCCTCGACCTCCTGGCCCTGCCGCCTGTGCTCGCCCGGGCGGGGCTCACCGAGGCCGAGCGCGACCGCATCCGGGACTGGGTCAGCGAAACCGGGATCCGCTGGGGCATCGACGCGGCCTTCCGAGCCGAGCACGGCCTGCCCGAGGAGGCCAGCCACACCTGGAAGGCCGGCCTGGACCGCCAGCTCCTGGGCTACGCCCTGCCCGGTAACGGCCGCACCCTGTTCGGGGGGATCCTTCCCTACCCCGAGGCCGAGGGCGGCTGGGCCCTCACCCTGGGCCGGTTCCAAGCCTTCGTCCGGGACCTGTTCCGCTGGCGACCGGCCCTGCAGGAAGCGCGCACCCCGGGGGAGTGGGCCAGTCTGCTCCAGGCCTACCTAGAGCGTTTCCTGGGCGAGGCCGCGCCCGAGGACACCGATGAGCTTGCCGGCATCCACCGCGGCCTGGCCCGCACCGCCCAGCTCGCCGAGGGGGCTGGCTTCGGGGAGCCGATCCCCCGCGAAGTGATGGTCCGCGAGCTGGAGGGCCACCTGGAGCTCTCCGCCGAGGGGCGCAGCTTCCTCGGCCACGGCGTTACCTTCTGCGCCATGACGCCCATGCGCGCCATCCCCCGCGAGGCCATCTTCCTCCTCGGCATGAACGACGGGGCCTTCCCCCGGATCAAGCGCCCTCAGGCCTTCGATCGCATGGCCTCCGACTACCGCCCCGGTGACCGCGCCCGCCGCGAGGACGACCGCTACCTATTCCTGGAGACCTTGCTCTCGGCCCGGCGCCACCTCGGCATCAGCTATGTTGGTGCCGACATCCGGGCCAATTCTCCCCGGCCGCCGTCGGTGCTGGTGAGCGAGCTGGCCGAGGCCATCGACGCCGCCTTCCCCAGCCCGGAAGGCGGGCCGACCTGCAGCGAGCGCCTTACCGCCCGCCACCCCCTGCATGCCTTCAGCCCGCGCTATTTCACCGGCGAGGAGCCGGGGTTGTTCAGCTACTCCTCCGACCTGCGGGAATCAGCCGAGAACCTAGCCAAACCGGACCACAAGGGCGAGCCACCCGCCTTTTTCGATCGGCCCCTGCCCGAGCCGGACGAGTCCTGGCGATCCTTGGAGCTGGAGGAAGTCATCGCCTTCTTCCGCCAGCCCGCCCGCTTCCTGCTACGCCAGCGCATGGGGATCCGCTTGGATGTGGGCGAGGAGGAGCTGGCGGAGCGCGAGCCCTTCCAGCTGGACGGCCTGGAGCGTCACCAGCTGCGCCAGCACGTCTTCGACCACTGGTGGGCGGGCCGGGAAATCGCCGACGCCGAGCCCTCCGCCCGGGCGGCCGGACTGCTCCCCCACGGCGAGGCCGGCGAGGCCGTCGTCACCCAGGCCCGCCAGGAGGTGGAGCGCTTCGCCGAGCAGCTGACCCCGGAGCGCGCCGAGGCGTTCCTGGACCCGGTGCCGGTCCGGCTCGCCATGGGCCCCATCGAGACGGCCGGCTGGCTCGCCCACCTCCAGCCCGGCGGCCAGCTGCTGTATCGCTGCGGGCGGATCAACGAGCGGATGGCGGTGGAGGGCATGCTGCGTCACTTGGCCCTGTGCACCGCGGCCCCCGAGGCGGCCGAGCACCAGACCCGGATCCTGGGCCTGGACACCGACGTCCATTTGGATCCGATCCCAGCGGAGGAGGCCGGGGAAACCCTGGCCGAGCTGGGCCGGGCCCTCTGGAACGGCCTGCAGGCCCCCCTGCCCTTCCTGCCCCGATCCGCGCTCACCTACGCCCAATCCTTGGCGAACAAGGGCGATCGGGCCAAAGCGCTCGACGCCGCGGCCAAGGAGTGGCCATCCAACGAATACCGGTCCCGCCCCAGCGAGTGCGAGGACCCGTACAACGCCTTGGCCTTCGGCGACTCCGGGCCCGCCGAGCGCGATCCCGAGGCCTTCGCCGACCTGGCCGAGCGCCTCCTGGGCCCCATCGGGGGGCAGCTGGAATGAGCGCCCCGCCCGATCCCCTCTGGGCCGAGCTGGCCGGCCCCAACCTGGTGGAGGCCAGCGCCGGCACCGGCAAGACCTTCACCATCGCCGCGCTCTACCTGCGCCTGGTGCTGGAGGCGGAGCAGCCGGTGGACCGCATCCTGGTCATCACCTTCACCGAGGCCGCCACCGAGGAGCTGCGGGAGCGCATCCGGGCTCGGCTGGAGGAGGCCCGCCAGGCGGTGCTGGCCGGGCAGGCCGGGGATCCCTTCCTCCAGACCCTGATCGAGCGCCACCCGGATCCGGTCCGGGCCGAGCTCCTGCTGCGCCGGGCGGTGCAATCTTTCGACCAGGCGGCGATCTACACCATCCACGGCTACTGCCAGCGGGCCCTGGCCGACCATGCCTTCGAGGGCCGCCGCCCCTTCGAGATGGAGCTCCTTACCGACCCCTCCGAGCTCATCCAGGAGGTCCTGGACGACTTCTGGCGGCGCAAGGCGGCGACCCTCGACCGGCCCTTCCTGGAATACCTGCTGGCCAAGGGCATGGGCCCGGAGGCCCTCGCGGGGATGGTCCGGGACTACTTGGCCAAGCCGGACGTGGTCCTCCGGGGCCCCGAGACGGCCGGGGAGGCCGATTTCGATTCCTACGCCGAGGCCTATGCCCGGGCGCGCGAGCTCTGGCAAGCCGAGAAGGCCACCGTCCGCCAGCGCCTGCTGGACGGGATGGAGGATTACAAGGCGAAACAATACGACGCACAAAAGATCCACAGCTGGTGGCAGCAGATGGACGCCTGCCTGGCCGGGGAGCAGCCGCCCCCGACCTGGTTCAACGACTATCGCAAGCTCTCCGCCAGCGGCCTTCGGGACGGGACCCTCAAGAGGGCGGACCCGCCCGAACACCCTTTCTTCGACGCCATGGACGAGGTGGTCGAGGCCTGGGAGGCGGTGGCCGAGGTCTTCGCGGCGCGCTCCTGGGCGCTGGTGCGCGAGGCCCTGGAATACGCCTGGGCCGAGCTGCCCCGGCGCAAGGAGGCCCGAAGGGTCCAGACCTTCGCCGACCTGCTGCTCAATCTGGACCGGGCCCTGGCCGGACCGGGCGGCGACACCTTGTCGCAGACCCTGCGCGACCGCCTGCCGGTGGCCCTGATCGACGAGTTCCAGGACACCGACCCGGTCCAGTACCGGATCGTGCGCCGGATCTACAAGGAAGCCCCCGGGCCCGTCTTTTTGGTGGGTGATCCCAAGCAGGCCATCTACGGCTTCCGCGGCGCCGACATCTTCGCCTACCTGCAGGCCCGCGCCGACACCGAAGCGGCTCCCGACGGCCACACCCACCACCTGGACTGGAACTGGCGCC
>CAZQQP010000201.1:0-6340 GCA_964595475.1 uncultured Planctomycetaceae bacterium
ACGAGGAGGAGGTGGTCCGAGGCGGCGCTGTCCTTGCGGCGAAGGCCCATTCGGTCGAGGCGCTCTGCAGGAAGACGGCGGGTGTCCAGGATGAAGCCGCCCTCGAAAGTCGTCGCGCTTTCGCGGTGGAAGATCAGGTCCAGGAGGCCGGGCGGGAAGGACGAGTCGGGGGCGTACCACGTCAGCGCGTCGCGGCCGTCGAGGTGGGTCAGCGGGGCGCGGCGGAGGCCCGCCGAGCGGAGGAGCGTGAGTGGGCGCTTCGAGCCGACGGGGTTGAGCGTGCCCGCCACCACGGTCGGCGGGGGCGGCTCCGAACCGGAGGCGTCCGAGTTGCGGGGGAGGGCGTCGACCAGGGAGCGGATCTGATCGATCCGCCGGCCGTCCCGCTCGCTGCCCGCGTAGCCGCAGCACTGGGCGTGGACCGAGAAGACGAGGAGGCGGCGGCCCGACGGAAACGCCACCTTCGCCGCCGTGGAAGCGTGAGCGTCCGTCTCCACCGGCTCGAGAGGCAGACGGGTCGCGACGGCGCAGTTGTCCGCCTTGTGGACGTTCCACTCGCCCTGCTCCGTGGGGAGGAGCTTGTTCAGCGTCGTCTTCAGCTTTCGCGGCGTCGCCTCGTACTCCTCCTGGATGCACAGGACGTCGGGGGCGGCGGCGCGGACGAGGCGGGCGAGCCGGGCGCGGCGGTCCTCCGAGACGAGGCCGTTCTGCCGCGTGTTGAGGCTCGCGACGCGGAACGCCGCGGTATCCGGCGGCGAGGGAGAGCGGACGGGAGGGTCGGGACGGGGCTTGCCGACAGCGAAGCGGACCGGCGGCTCCAGCGTGTCCGAGCCGGCGAGGGAGAGCGTGACGGCGGCGCCGGGGCCGACGTCCAGGACCGAGAGGTCGAGGCGGAGCTCGTAGCGGGTCGCCGCGTAGGTCGGCGCCGCGGCCAGGTCGATGTCGGCCCACGACAGCGATCGCTCCTCTTTCTCGGTCCGGAGGCGATACGTGCGGTTCCGCAGGTCCACGCGGAGACGGCGACCGTCGGCGGCGAGCTCGAGGACCAGCGTCTCCGCGTCCTCGGGCCCCGCGAAGAGGTTCGTCTCGGCCTCCAGGGTCATGGCCAAATGAACCACCGAGCCGCGGCCCCGCACGCGGAGCGAGCGGACGTCGAACGGACCCGTCGCGTCGCCGGCAGGGTCCGTCGCGGCGGGCTTCGTGCCCTTCCAATCGGAGAATTCCCCGTCCACGACCACCCTTCCGTCGGCGGCAAACGCCGCCGCCACGAGGACGAGCGACAGCAGCGAGCCAGCCCACAATCCGAAGCGAGAGCCACTCATCACGTCCCTTTCCAACGGCCCCATCTCTCGGCCCACGAGTCAGCTTCCGGATCGAATCCAACAGCCCGGCAGCACCTTCGTCAAAGCCGACCAGCCTCTGCCCCATGCCCCGAGCCCCATGCTCCATGCCCCACGCTCCGTGCCGCCGGTACCGCCAGTTGACCCACCCGCCGCCCCACTTACAATCTTGCCCGCTACCAGCAGGCACTCGTGCTTGTGGGGGTGTAGCTCAGCTGGGAGAGCGCGTCCATGGCATGGACGAGGTCACGGGTTCGAATCCCGTCACCTCCACTTTCACAACTTCCGCCGACGCCCGCATCTCGGGACACCTGCCCTCGTCGGCCCTTGCGGCTCGGAACGCATCGAGACGTCCTCCCCTGCCCCCGCTTTCAGGGGAAAAGATGCCACCGATCGCCAAGCAGCGCCGAAGGCGGGTTCCCCCTACCGACCCATCCGGACGGCGATGCCTCGGATCCGCCTCTGAATCGTCCACGACCGACGCGAAGAGGAGATCGCGGCACGCGGCCAAAGGCCGGCGAGCCCACCACAGGTAAAGCGTCATTGCACCGCCCTCCTCGCGAGCGCCGCTAGACAATCCAACGTTCGCCGAAGGCTCTCGGAGCGACCCGCTGCCACCTCGGGCCGCCAGCTCTCGCGGACGAACTCTCTCATTCGCGAGGTATAAGCGGGGCCGACTTCTTTCCCACTTCCCCGCCGTGGAACGAGGTCATCCCTGATGTCGCTGCGGCGCGATTGCTGAGCGAGATCCACGATTTTTCGTTTGGCTCGCCCACCGCGTCCGGATCGCGGGGAATCACGCCGGACCGCACCTTGATGAATCTGCTGAGACGTTCGGCGTCGGCAATGAGCCATGCCTCGACCTCACGCACCGCAACACGGAAGCACAGGGTATCGACGTCGGGAATGTACCAGTGCTTCCGGAGCGGAGACGCGCACTCGAAGTCCGAGTCCAGATCCGTGAGAATCAACCACGGTGAATAACGCGACGCGTTGACATATGCCTGGACTCGTCTTCGCAGGTTCTCCTTTCCGTCGAGCACCGCGACGGGCCACGGCGTCGTTCCGACCATCCCAAGGAGGCGCTCAACAACTGCCTGGTCGAGGTCTCCTTCCACCGCCACTCCGATCGGAATAGGCACGCGCCCGTTCACCGTTTCGCTTCCTCCCCAAACAGCGGCAAGTCGCCTGCGTCGTCCGGCTTCGTGTAAGGCATGACTGCCTCGGGAAGCGAGAGTCCCCCTTCCAGCAACGCATGCACGTGGCGATAGCTGGAAGCCGGCCGGACACGGGTCCCCTCACGGTCCGGGCGGAGGAGAAGCACTTCATCCAGCCCCACTCCCTCATCGCGAAGAAGATCGGGTGCGTGGCTGCTGACGAGGACCTGGCGGCCGGTGCGCCGTTGCATCCGCGCGAACATCTGAGGGAGATGGCGCACGACCTCAGGATGAAGGCTGAGCTCTGGCTCCTCGAGCAATAGCGGGCCCTTTGCGCTCAGCGTCACCCATAGCAGACCGAGGAGACGGAGCGTGCCATCGGAGAACTGCTCCTCGCGTTGCCATTTCCCGTAGGGACGCCAGTGTTTATACGTTCCCCACAGGTGCGGTGTCCCCCGATTGTCCCGGTCCATTCTCAGTTCTTGAAGCTGCGGGACGGCCACCGCCAGGGCCCGCTCGATCCGCCTCAGCCACGCGTTCCGCGTCTTCTCGTTGCTGCTTGCCAATTGCTCGAGGAAGTCCGCGCCATAAGGGTCGTTCTGACGGCCGACCGACCGTTCCGGCTCGCGGATCAGCTGAGGCACGATGTGCAAATAATCCACGGTCTCGAAAAAATCGGCGATCGGGCGAAAAGGCTGGTTTGCCTGAAGCTGCTCCAAGAAGGTCTGGGTGAGCCGCTTCGGATCTTTGCTGTCTTCCTCAAACTCGTCGGGCCTTGCTAGGATTCGCTCGTCGCCCTTCCAGACGATCTCGTTCTCGATATACGGCTCACGACGATTATCCTGCTTGAAACGGAGCTCATACGTCCACTGCTTCGGCGCGCGGTCACTTCCGATGTCGACCCGGATGGCCACAGCCGGATACTGCCTGGCGGCAAGGCAGCGAAGATTCGAGACTCCACCCCGCTTCTCTATGCTTTCATAGAACCCGCCTCGGCGTCGCGCAGCGATGTCCCGCAAGAACCGAAAGGCATCGAGGAGATTGGATTTGCCCGACGCATTCGGCCCGACAACAAACGCGCGCTTCTGGAGGGGCAGCTCGACGGAGGTGAAGTTCCGCCAGTTCTCGAGATAGATGCTGGTGAAACGCAATGTGTCGGCGCCGCGGGCGCTCATCGTGGCACCTCCGCGTGCTGGAGGAGCGGATCGAGTTTGTACGTCACGTCTGTTCCTCCGACGCCCGGCGTTTTCTGGGACCGCCGGCGGGCGTAGCGGGGCTCGGGCGGGTGACCGTCTTCAATCTCCAGAGTCCGGAGGACGGTTTCGGCGGGCTTGCTGAGCGCTGTCATGGTCTCGTTCCGAGTGACCGTGACGGTCTCGGCGCCCACCACCCGGACCTCCACCTCCAGGCGACGCGGACGTCCGTCGCCGCGGTGCGCCGACAAGATGTCATATCGGACGACCGCCGCTGGCTGGCCGGCGAGGACTCTTTTCGCGGTGGCGTCGCGTTTCAGATCCTCGAGGCGAGCTATACGGTCGTGGCCGTCCCGCGCCGTGGATAGCGAACCTGCTCCAAACATCGCGTGATTGTGGAAGCTCGCGGAGCTCGTCGCAAATCGTATCCGTCCTCGCCGGCCCCACGACGACATGGCCCGGCGTACCCCGAGGCACCGCGGCGGTTCCCACAGCCCTATCGGCCGCATCGTCCGACCGCCTCGGTATTCGCCGGAAAGGCGATCGCTCGCGGTTGGCCGTCCGTATCACGCGGGAAAAGGAATCTCGATCGACGACCGAAGCGAGAGACGGACACACGGTGCTCGGTCGCCTTCGACGGCGAGGGTCCCGATCGACCGCCCGAAAGCTCCGGGCAACTGCCCCCCGGGCAGCCCCAACGGCCGCTCCACTCCTGCCACCTTCGCGGAAAAAGGGGCTCCAGATGGGAGCGGGCGCGAAAACGGGATGATTGCTATAAATTATTTATATATAAATACTTACGAAACTCGCTACCCGACGCCATTGGAGCAAGCAGGAAAAGCAGCCATCGATCGCGACATCGCAATTGCCTCAGGTCGCCTGCGCCCGGTTCAACGCCTCTTGGAGGGCATTCACCAGTTGCTCTCGGCTCACGTTGTCGCTTCCAGCCTGGACGGCGATCGTTGGGCCCTCGGACGTCTCGTACTTCTGGACGATGCGCTTCCGGCCGGGCATCGCATTCCCGTTCGAGCCGTTGGCGTTGTACTGGCGGATCTTCTCCCGGACCTGGCCGTTCGTCGCCCCCTTGATCAGATCGTTCACGAGCTCTTTCTGCTTCTCCGGTTCTTTCACCTGTCGGGCAATCGTGGCGATTGCGTCATAGGGCACGGTGGCTTTGGCCTTGCGGATCTTCTTCTGGAGCTCCACCGGCAGCGTGAGGATGCGGAGGATCCGGCTGACCCACGGCTCGTTCTTGCCGAGCACCTCGGCGAGCTCACGCTGGTTGTTCACTTCCTTGTCGTCGATCATCGACTGGAGGGCCTCGGCGAGCTCCACCGGATCGATCGCCTCCCGTTGGATGCTCGACACGAGGCTCTTCTGCCGTCCGTTCTCAAGCTGTTGCGGATTACCCACCACGACGTCAACCTCGTGCAAGCCGGCCTGCTTCGCGGCCCGGAACCGCCGGTGGCCGGTGATGATCTGGTACTTCCCGTCCTCGGTCGGCCGGACGGTCAGCGGCTCGACCACGCCGACCGCTCGAACGGACGCGACGAGCCCCTCCATGTTCCGGAACGTCTTCCGCTCGTTGGCCGGTTTCTCGACGAGCTGGTCGAGCCGCGTCCGGAAATACTGCTCCCCCTCACGGGTGCCCGTCGCTGCTATTGGCTACGTCTCCCCAACAGGCCCGGGTTCCCGACAACAAACAGAAGGGTACGTGTTGCGATGCTGTACGCAAAGCAGCGGCGAAACCGCTCGGCACCTCCGGGGCGGACGCAGTTCGCCACGCCGCCGCGGGGGCACATGACCGTCTCCGGACGCGGCCTCACTCGTCCGTAACCCCGGTAGGGTGCCGTGAGCCAGAGCCTTCCGGACGGTCCTCCGGGAGTGGGCGAGCTCCCGGCTGAGCTGCCGCTGGCTCTTGCCCGCGACGAAGTACCCGCGCCTGATTTGCTCAGAGTGGTCCCTCCGGGTCGGAGACCACCGTCAGCATCTCCTTGGCCCCGTGCTTGGGTTGCAGTTGCTCCGCATCCCCGACCTAGCAGGGACGGCCCTTGCTCTGGGGGTCCCCTTTTCCGTGCTCGCCTTCAGCTCCCCCCGGTCCCCTTTCCGACGCTCGTTTCCGGAGTCTATCGTAAGTACGTTGTGTACGAGGGCGGCGGGCCGAGAGGGGGATGTCGGCGCTCCACGCGCTGGGAATCCGATCTCGGTCGTCAAAAGGAAGCGCGCGGTGTCCGATCAGCCGATGTCCGATTCGCCCCGGAAAGTCATGGTCGTCGACGACGAGCCGGATATCCGCGAGATCGCCACCATGGCCCTCGAGGGCGTCGGCGGCGTCGCCGTGGAGGCCTGCGAGAGCGGGCAGCAAGCGATCGAGCGCATCGACGCGTTGGCGCCTGACGTCGTGGTGCTCGATGTCATGATGCCGGACATGGACGGGCCGACCACGCTGCACAAGCTTCGGGCGACGAGCGCCGGTCGCGAGGTGCCGGTCCTCTTCCTCACCGCCAAGGTGCGGCCCGATGAGGTGAATCGCTTGAAGGCCGAGGGCGCCAACGATGTCCTGGCCAAGCCCTTCGATCCCATGACCCTGGCCGAGGAGGTCACCGCCCACTATCGCCGCGCGATGGCGGAGCGCGAATCGAGCCGGGCG
>CAZQQP010000201.1:6440-8436 GCA_964595475.1 uncultured Planctomycetaceae bacterium
GGAGGTCACCGCCCACTATCGCCGCGCGATGGCGGAGCGCGAATCGAGCCGGGCGTCGCCGATGCACGACAAGCTCGCCCAGCTGCGCGAGCGCTTCCGGCAACGGGTCATCGGGGAGCGCACGACCCTCGGTGAGCTCGTCGCCGCCCTCCAAGCCGATCCGAGTGATGCCACCGCCGCGGGGGATCTGCGCCAGCGCGCCCACCGCATCGCCGGAACCGCGAGCAACGTGGGGCTCGAGAACCTCGGCGCGGCGGCGAAGCGCTTGGAGACGGCGCTCGATGCGGGAGAGGGCGAGGCCGCGCGCGAGGCCGCGGACGCCTTTCTGGCCGAGGTGGCCCACGTCGCGGATCAGGGCTGAGGGCGTGGGCTGGATGCTCCGAGCGAGCCTCATCGCCGCCATCCTCGCAGGGGGTGCCGCCTACACGCTGGCGGTCACGGGGTGGAGCCATGCCCTGAACGGCGCGTGGCAGGATGCCCTGCAACGCGTCCTCCCGCGCGACGCGGCGTCCTCGCCGGTGCTGCTTGTCGCGGGCGGCGACGACGCGAACCCCGAGGCGATCGAGGCGGCGGTGCGACAGCTGCGCGACCTCGGCGCCGGGCGCATCGGGGTCCTCGTGGAGGCCCCCTTCGAGGGCGCGGAGGACCGATCCCGCGCCGACGCCGTGATCCGCGCCTGGCCCGTCCAGCCCTCCGCCGAAGCGGGGGGCCTCTGGCGCCTGCCGCCGTCGGCCCCCGAGCGGCCCGTGGTCCATACGCTCGCGGCCGGCGAGGGGGCCCCGCACCGACGCCAGCCCGCGAGCATCGCGACGGAGGCCGGGCGGCGACCGACCCTCGAGGCGGCGATGGCGGCCGCCGCCGGGAGGGACCTTTCGGGGGCGTATCGCGTGGACTACCGCGGCGGCCTCGCGTCGCTTCCCCGCGCGCGTCTGTCGGACGCCGCGGCGGGCGACCTTCTGGCCGGGATGGTCCGAGGGCGCCACGTGCTCGTCGCGCCGGGATTCCCCTGGAATCGCCCGCGCTACGAAGCGCCCGTGCCCGGGCCGGGCGTGACGGACGCCCAGCTGCACGCCTTTGCCCTGCGAACACTGCTGGAGGGGCGTCCTCTCGCGGCCGTGCCGCCCTATGCGGCGGCCGTCTCGGCGCTGCTGGCCGCGTTGGCGGCGGGTGTCGGGGTCTCCCGCCTCTCGGCGCGGGCGCTGGCGGTCTACTTGGGGATACTGGTGGGCCTTCTCGCGCTGGCCAGCGTGGGCGTGACCTGGGCGAGCGGCTGGCTCCTTCCGGGGATCGAGCTCGTGGCGGCCGTGCTCTTGCCCGCCGGCGCACTCTTCTACCGACGCGAACGCGCCGAGGACGCCCTCTTGGCGCGGCTGGCGGCCGCGGCGTCGACGCGGGCCCGCGAGCGCGATCGCGGCGCCGCCGAGGGGGACGGGCAGGATGCGCCGCTGCTCGCCCATCTCGTGGCCACGGGGCTCGGAGTCTCGCGGACCGCTGTCCTGGCTACCGACGCACGCGGCCAGCTCCGCGCGGTCGCCGGGGCGGGCGCCGACGCGGAGGCGTTGGCCGCGCGCCACGGCGATGCCCACCGTCCCCCGTTCGACGCGCCCTCCGCCGCCAACACCCCGGTCACGACGGCGACCCCGCTGCTCGGCGACTCGGACATCGCCACGGAATATCTAGTTCGCCTCGTCCATGGCGGCGCCACCGTCGGGTACTGGGTGTTCGCCGCCGAGTGGGACGACGGCGAGGCGGAGCAAGAAGCGAAGCGCACGGCACCCGTCTTCGCCGAGCGGCTCGCGGAGCTGTTGCATCTGGCCCGGCCCGAGCCGGGGCCGCGGCGCGGCTGGCGCGCGCTGACAGGGGGACCGGAGGGCAAGGAGCTGAGCGCGACGCTGGCCCAGAGCCTGTCGACGAGTGAGCGGCGGCTCGCCCTCTTCGAGGAGGTGCTCTCGCGTCAGGACGCCGCCATCGCGGTCTACGACGTGCTCGGGCAGCC
>CAZQQP010000202.1:0-8391 GCA_964595475.1 uncultured Planctomycetaceae bacterium
GTGGGGGAGATCCGGGACCTGGAGACGGCCCAGATCGCCACGCGGGCGGCGCTGACCGGCCACCTCGTCCTCTCCACGCTCCACACCAACAACGCGGTCGCCACCATCGGACGGCTCCGGGAGATGGGGCTTCAGCCGTACCAGCTCGGGTCGTCCCTGACCCTGGTGGTCGCCCAGCGCCTCGTCCGCCGGGTCTGCACCTCTTGCAAGACCCCGTACCAGCCCACCGACGCCTTGCTCGAGCAGCTCGGCCTCCCCAACGACGCGACGTACTACTGCGGCACGGGCTGTCGCAATTGCAACCAGACCGGCTACAAGGGGCGCGTGGGCATCCTCGAGATGCTGCCGGTGGACCGTGAGATCGGTTACATGGTGGCCCAGGACGTCGGCGAGCAGGCACTGTACGAGGCGCTCGAGTCGAGGGGCTTGCCCTCGCTCCGACAGGCCGCCGTCCAGAAGGTGCAGGCGGGCGTGACCACGCCGGAGGAGGTCGCGGCCAACACGATGGACTAGGCGGGAGAATCGCGATGCCTTCTTACGCAGTGGTCTACAGGGACGGCAAGGGCCAGAGCCACCGGGAGACCCGACAGAGCAGCTCGCGCGAACAATTGATCACGGACCTTCGGGAAGCGGGCGCCTTTCCGATCTCCGTGCAGCCGACCCGGGACGGCGCCCCACGCGGCTCACGCGGGGGCGGCGGCATTCAGCTCACGCGGGTGAAGCTCGAGGAGATCACGCTCGCGTTCCGGACGCTGGCCACGCTCCAGGGGGGCGGCATTCCCATCATGCAGGCGCTGAACGATGTGGGGGAACAAGCGGAGAGCCCCCGCCTTCGCCGGATCTTCCAGAACGTGGCCCGGGACGTGCAGACCGGCAGCACGATCTCGGGTGCCTGCGCCAAGCACCCCGAGGCGTTCTCCCCGTTGGCGTGCTCGCTGATCGAGGCGGGCGAGGAGAGCGGAAGCCTCAATCGCACCCTCATGGACCTCTCCGACTACCTCGAGGCCCAGCTGGAGCTGCGGAGGAAGGTCAAGGCGGGCACCCGATATCCCATGTTCATCATGTTGTTCTTCCTCGCCGCGGTGGCCGTGCTCTTCGGCGCCATCCTTCCGCGATTCGCCAAGGTCTTCTCCAACTTGCCCGGCGATCAGGAGCTGCCGGCGCTGACCACCACGCTCATGAGCGTGAGCGACGCCTTCGCCAACAACTTCCTCTATATCCTCCTCGGCCTCGGCGCGATGGTCGGTGGGTTTGTCGCGGCGCGGCGCACCGCCCGCGGCCGGCTGGTGCTCGACCGCCTGCTGCTCCGCCTGCCCGTCGTCGGTCGTGTGGTGCAGCAGGTGATCATGGCGCGGTTCGCGAGGACGCTGGGGCTCCTCCTCGATAGCGGCGTGCCGGTCGTGCAGGCGATCAGCCTCACCAGCCGCTCCGTGGGGAACACCGCCGTGACGGAACAGATCGACGAGATCCGCGGCAACGTGATGCAGGGGGCGTCGGTCTCGGCGGAGCTCGCGGCGCGACCCGACTACTTCCCGCCGCTGATCAGCCGCATGGCCTCCGCCGGCGAGGAGACCGGCAAGCTCGGGGACATGTTCGGGCGGGTCTCCGTCCACCTCAGCAAGGAGGCGGGCGCCGCCATCGACGGTCTCCTGGCCATGCTCGAGCCCGCGCTGATCGTCGCCCTCGGCGGCGTGGTGGGCGTTGTGGTGGGTGCGGTCTACCTTCCGCTGTTTCAGATGGGCCAGGCGTCGATGGGGATGATGCTCCTGGTGATGCCGTGAGTCACGCGCGGCGGTCGGCCATGGCAAGCTTGTAGATGCCCTGGCTGACGAAGAGCTCCACCAACGCTTCGTCCATCCTTCCGGCCTCCACCTCCTCACGGAGGATCGCAATGCCCTGCTCCGCGGTCTTCGCGGGGCGATAGGGACGGTCCGCCGCGGTGAGCGCGTCGAACACGTCGCAGATCATCATGATCCGGGCCTGGACCGGAATGACATCGGCGGCGACGCCACGAGGGTAGCCCGAGCCGTCGAGACGCTCGTGGTGGGCGTAGGCGATCTCCGGCACGCGGCGGAGGTCGTCCGACCAGGGGAGGCGGCGGAGAAACTCGTAGCTGTGGTCCACGTGCGACTCGATCTCGGCCCGCTCGTTCTCGTCGAGCGTGCCCCGGGAGATCTTCAGCAGCCGAAGCTCCTCCGCGGTGAGGTAGGGGCCGTTCTCCCCCGATGACGTGGTGAACGATCGCCGGGCCATTGCGTCCAGGTCCGCGACCGTCTCCGCCGTGAGCGGTGTCGGTTCGTTGGCGGTGCGGAAGGCGTTGTAGAAGCGCTCGAGCTCCTCGGTTCTCTCGGCGTACTCCCGCTCGAGCTTCGGCTCCTGTTCCTCCGCGGTGGCGGGGGCTGTTCCCTTCCACAGCTCCGCCCGAGCCCGCTGGTGCTCCGCCTCCATCGACCGACGGATCAGGTCGAAGCGGTCGTGCACGCGCTGGGTCATCACGTCGGGCAGCTTGTTGCCCTTGACGAGCACTTCCTCGCGCACGCCGATCTTGCCGAGGTCGTGGAGGAGGGTCGCGTACCAGAGCTCACGCCACTCCTGCGGGCTCAGCGAGAAGTCCGCGTAGGGTCCCTCCTGGACGTCCGCCGCGGCGTCGGCCAGCGCCGTGGTCATCGCCGCGACACGGGTGCTGTGGCCCGCGGTGCTCGGGTCCCGCGAGTCGATGGCGCTGACGGCCGCCATGACGAAGCCGTCGAACATCCGCGAGATGCGCGTGTAGAGATCCGTGTTCTCGATCGTGACGCCGGCCTGGCCGGCGAGACAGCGGGCCACCTCCACGTGGCGGCGGCGATAGGGGATGACGGACGTGGACGGTCCGTCGGCGCTTTGGACCGACCTCGACGGGTCCTCCTTGCAATTGATGAGCTGGAGAACACCGACCCGTTGCTCGTAGTGGTCGAGGATCGGCACGACCAGCATCGAGCGGGTCTCGTAGCCCGTTCGCTCGTCGAAGCGGCGGTCGAACCGGTAGGGGGCGCTCGAGGACAGCTGATGGACGTCGTCGATGACGAGCACCTCGCCGGTCAAGGCCACGTAGCCCGCGAGGCTCGTGCGGTCGACGGGGAGGGTGGTCTCCTCGGCGCGGAAGTCGGGACGGGAGTCGTTCTGCACCAGCTTGAACCGGAGCTGCTCGCTCCCCGTGCCGCTCCGCTCGATCAGGTACAAGCTTCCCGCGTCGCTGGCTGTGATCTGACGGGCCTGAGCGAGGAGCTGGCTCAACAGCGCATCGGGGTCCCGCTGCGTCATCAGGGCCATCCCGATACGGCTGAGGCGGTTCAGGTCCTCGCGGGCCTGGACGAGGTCCCGCGTGGCGGACTGGGCGCCGAACGCGGCCTGAGCGTGATGCGCCGCGAGGCGGAGCTCGCGGGTGGCCGCCGGGTGGTCGCGGTTGGAGCAGTCGTAGGCCGTCTCGTGGGTGGGCCCGGCGAGAGAGGGGTCCGCGACCACGAGCATGGCCCCCTTCGGCAGGGAGGAGAGGTCGCTCGGCGGCTCCGGGACGAGCTCTCGCGTGAGGAGGACCAGCGTCGGGCCGATCAGCTCCGTCGGAAGCGCGTCGAGGGAGCGAATGGGAACGGGGGTCGCGCCGGTCACTTCGCGAGCCAACCGCAGAACCGCGTCGGGGGTCTCCTGGCCGTGGTACACGGTGGCGACGGGAGGTTCGGGTGCCTCGTGCGGTTCGGCCGTGGCGGACGGGTCGGTCGCCGCGTCGCTCGTCAGCGCTAGGTGAGGTTCGGCATGCATCACGACGGATTCCGGAAGTGCTTCCTCGGCGACCCCGCTCCGTGGATGATAACCGTCTCCTCGGGCGCCGGCTCGCCTCGCGGCAGCGAGTTGCTCCTTCTCTCGCTCCGCGGCGGTTTCTTCTCGCGACGCTCCGCCCCACGGCCGTCCTCGATCCCTCTTCCGCGGCGTCCCGTCGGCCTACCATCCGAGCCGGGTCGTGCACCCGCCGGCTGCGCCCGGGAGCGGGCGATGGCGACCGGAAACGGCAGACCGTCGAGCGGGGACCGACCGCGCCTCGGACCGCCGGCGATCGGTCGTTGCGTGCGGCGGTGGGTTCTGGCGCGGACGATGAACAGGGGCCCGTCGATGCACGGGAATGCTCGGGGCGGATGGCGATCCCAGTGTTTGCGGGACGGGGGAACCGCTGCGGCGCTCGGGGTCTGCTACCTCGCGGCCACACTGTTCGCATGCACCCTTGGCTCGCTCCCGAGCGGCATCAAGCCGGTGTGGTGGCCCACGGGCGTCGCGTTCGCGGGGGTGGTGCTCCTCGGCTATCGCGTTCTGCCCGCCGTCGCCGCGGCGGAGCTTCTGGCGGCCCACTGGCTTCTCGGGCTTCACTGGGCGGTGTCCGCGGTGCTCGCGGCCGCGGTGACGGTCGAGGTGGCGCTGGGGGTCTGGCTGCTTCGTCGGCTCGGCGGCGGGGCCCGTCTCTTCGCGAGCACCGGCGATGTCCTTCGCTTCGTGGCGGTGGGCCTGCTCGTGGCGCCCGGCGTGGGCTCGTCGCTCGCGGCGGGCGGTCTGGTGCTCACCGGCGTGGCCGACCCGGCCCAGTGGGTTGGGACCTGGGGGGCACTGTGGGTCGGCGACGCCGCCGGAGTCCTGATCATCGCCCCGCTCGCCATGGTGCTCGGCTCCTTCCACGGCCTTCACGTTCCGAAGCGGCTCGTGGAGGGCGTAGTCGTCGTCGGGATCGCCGCCCTCCTGACCGGCATGCTCGTCGGGTGGGTGGACGGCGTGCGTCGGGCGGGGATGCGGGTGGACCTCGTCTACGCCCTCTTCCCGGTGATGTTCTGGGCGTCCCTTCGGCTCGGACAGCCCGGCGCCGCGAGCATCACGGCCGTCGTCGCGGGGGCGCTGGTGACGGCAACGGGGCAGGGGGAGGGTCCTTTCGCCGGTGGGCCGGATCTTCCGTCGCTGCTCCGTCTCGACAGCTTTTTGCTGCTGTTCGGGCTGACGGGGCTGATCCCCGCCGCCGCGGAGGCGGAGCGACGCACGGCGGAGCGGGGCCGGCAGGAGGCGTTCGAGCGGCTCGCCTACACGGATGCCCTGACGGGGCTCGCCAACCACGCCGCCTTCCGTCAGCGCTTCGCCGGGGCGCTGGAGCGGGCGAGGCGGTCGGGTCAGCGGCTCGCCGTGCTCTTCATCGACCTCAACGACTTCAAGCGTGTCAACGACGCGGTCGGCCACGAGGCCGGAAACGAAGTGCTCAAGGTGCTCAGCGAGCGATTCAAGGAGGCGCTTCCGACGGCGGAGGTCCTCGCCCGGGTCGGCGGCGACGAGTTCGCCACCGTGCTGGGCCCCGGCGACCTGACCGAGACGCCCGCCGCGGTCACGGAGGGGCTTTGCGAAGCGCTCGCTCGTCCCGTGCTTCTTAACGGAAGGCGGCTCCGGGTGACGCCGAGCGTCGGGCTCAGCTTCCACCCGGACCACGGGAGCGATTCCGAGGAGCTGCTTTGGAAAGCGGACATGGCGATGTACTCCACGAAGCGGTGGCCCGGGACGAGGGCCGCGGTCTACGCCGAGACGCTCGGCGACCGAGCGGCCAGACGGGCGACGCTCTCGGAGGGGCTGCGGTCCATTCGGAGCTTCGAGGAGTTCCACCTCTGCTATCAGCCGCTGGTCGACCTCGCCGACGGGCGCGTCGTCGGGGCCGAGGCGCTGCTCCAATGGCAGCACCCCTCCCACGGGCGCATTCCGCCGGCGGAGTTCGTGCCGCTGCTCGAGCAGAGCGAGCTCATCGGCGGCGTGGGGGAGTGGCTCATCCACGAGGCGTGCAAGCAGGCGCAGGCATGCCGCGAGCTTATCGCCGGCGAGTTCTCCATCGCGGTGAACATCTCGCCCACTCAGCTCTACGTGGGGAACCTGCAGGAGGCGGTCGTCCGAGCGTTGCGGGCGACCGAACTGCCTCCGCACGCGCTGACGCTCGAGCTCACCGAGACGGCCCTCGTCGACGACGACTCGGGAAGCGATCTCCTTACGGCCCTCGCGGAGAGAGGCGTGCGGCTCGCGGTGGACGACTTCGGCACCGGATACAGCGCCCTGCGCTACCTCTCCCGTTTCCCGCTCCAGATGCTGAAGATCGACCGCACCTTCGTCGCGAGCATGCTCGAGGACTCCACCAGCGCGGCGCTGATCCGGACCATCGTGGACATCGGCCGGGTGCTCGGTATGCGGGTCGTGGCCGAGGGCGTGGAGACCCCCGCCCAAGCGGGGTCGCTCCGCGAGGTGGGCTGCCACTTGGCCCAGGGCTACTGCTTCAGTCGCCCGCTCGCCGCGGACGAGCTCACCGGACTGCTGCGGCGGGGACCCGCGTTTGCCGCGGCGGAGCGGTCGCACGCGACGGGGCGCGCGGACGACGCGGACGGTCTGCACGGCTCCGAGGACACCGGTAGAAAGTAGGGAGATGATGCGTCTGCGGAGCCTGCTCCCCCTCGTTGCTTTGCTTGTGCCCGGCTGCGCCGATGGCGGCGGTTCACGGACCGGCGAGGCGGAGAGCGTTGTCCCTTGGCGCGCGGCGAGCGAGCACATCGGCGAGAAGGTGACGGTCGAGGGAAAGGTCGTGTCCGCTCACTTCGCGCGGAGAAAAACCGGTGGCCCGACCTTCTTGAATCTCGGACACGACTACCCCGATCCCAACCGCTTCGTGGTCGTGATCTGGGCCGACGATCGCGAGAAGTTTCCTCAGCCGCCCGGTGCGCTGTATCGCGGCAAGGCGATACGCGTGACGGGGCGGATCCAGACCTACGACGGCGTTCCCCAGATCGAAGTGAGCTCGCCGGAGAGCATCGAGGTCGTCTCGCCCCCCGCCCTGTGGACGCGGCCCAATCTCTGATCGGGCGTCGCGGACGCGCCACGGTTTCTTCACACGGGGCCGGGGACACCGGTCGGTCGAAGAAGGGGATGCCCGGGGCAGGACTTGAACCTGCACGGGCCTTTACGGCCCACTAGCCCCTCAAGCTAGCGCGTCTGCCAATTCCGCCACCCGGGCCGATTGGCGGGCGAGTATAGGCCGCGCCGCTCTGGCCTGTCGAGCCCGCCGCACCCGGTGCTCGGGTTGATCGGCGGGGGCGGGTCGGACAGACTGGTCGGCCGCGGCGAGATCGGAGGCCTTGCCTGCTCGGTTGACGGCGCTTTCCCCGGGAAGACCAGCACGGCTCGCTCACTGAACGGCTTGACCGGAGGCTCCCATGCGTACACCCCGACGACCGACGCTCACGCGGCGGCAGTTCACGCAAGGCGCCGTGGGCCTTGTCGCTTCCGCCTCGCTTCCCTGGACGAGCGGCCGGGCGGCCGACGCCTCGTCCGGCTACGTGGACGTCCATACGCACCTCACCCAGCGGTGGGGGAAGAAGGAAGGGCTGGGGCCGAAGCCGCTGCTCGACTGGATGGACCGCCGCGGCGTCGAGTCCGCCGTGGTTCTCCCGCTCGTCTCGCCGGAGGCGTGGCGCTACCCGGTGAGCACGGACTTCGTCCTGCGAGCGACCCGTCCCCATCGCGACCGATTGATCCCCTTCTGCGCGATCGACCCCCGGACGATCAACCTCGGCGGCGTCGACGGGATGGTCGACCTTCTCAAGCAGTACGTCGACGCGGGCGCGCAGGGCTTCGGCGAGCACAAGCCCGGTGTCGCCATCGACGACGATCGGAACCTTCGAGTCTTCGAAGCGTGCACGAAGGTCGGCCTCCCCGTGCTCTTCCACCTCGACAACCACCGCAACTTCGACGAGCCGGGTCTGCCGGGCTTGGAGAATGTCCTCAAGCGCTTCCCGGAGACGCCCTTCATCGGCCACGCCCAGGGCTGGTGGGCGTCGATCAGCGGCGACGTGAAGCAGACCGAGATGCAGGGATACCCCTCCGGCGCCGTCGCTCCGGGCGGGGCCGTCGACCGCCTGATGAGCGACTACGACAACATCTTCGGCGATCTCTCCGCGGGAAGCGGGGCCAACGCCCTCCAGCGCGACCTCTCCTTCGCCCGATCGTTCGTCCGCCGCCGCGCCGACCGGCTCCTCTTCGGCACGGACTATTTGCAGCCCGGTCAGAGCATCCCGCAGTTCAAGCTCATCCGCGAGACCCTCGACCTTCCCCCGGAAGTGGAGCGGAAGATCACGCGGGAGAACGCCGCGGCCCTGCTGGGCCTCCGGGCCTGATCCGAAGATCCCTCGACCGGAAGCTCCGATGCGAGAGAACGTCCAAGCGGGCGCCCAGTTCGCAAGCGACAACACCTCGGCGATCTGTCCGGAGGCGTGGGAGGCCCTCGCGGAGGCCAACACGGGCTACGCGGCGGGCTACGGCGACGACGCGTGGACCTCCGGCGCCGCGGACGCTTTGCGCCAT
>CAZQQP010000203.1:0-8361 GCA_964595475.1 uncultured Planctomycetaceae bacterium
GTGCCAAGGCGGAAGCCGACTTCCGCCTTGGCACCGATGAATAGGCTCAACTTACTCTTTTCCGCCTACTTCCATCGGGTGGGACCCCATTGGAGGATCGCCATGCGTGGGCTCGTCACACATCCGCCGGACCGGACGAGGCTCGCGAGACCGGGGCCGCTCCTCGGCGTGACGGCGGCCTTTCTGCTCGCCGGGTGCGGGCCAAGCTTCAACGCGCGATATCTCTTCCGGCCCCGTCCCGCGTCGACGCACGTGGCGGGACCCGGGAAGGAGGGCGAGGTCCACGCGCTGGTCACCGTGCTGGGCGTTCGCGAGCGGAAGGAGAAGCCGACTGTCGTGGACGTCCGGTTCCGTCTGGAGAATCGAACGGAGAAGCCGGCACGCCTCGACCCCGCGAAAATGGCGCTGCACGCCGCCGACCTCGCCCGGTTCAGCGACCCGCGAGCGGAGCCGAGCGGCCCCGTGAAGGTGGGCCCCGGCGACGAGAAGACGGTGGATGTGCATTTCCCGTTTCCGGAGGAGCAAGGCACGGTGGACCTGACGGGGCTGACCCTCCGGTGGACCGTCGAGGTGGGGAAGCGCTCCCACACACGCAGCAACACGTTCCGCCGCGACGTGCGGGATCGGTTCCGCGCCTTGTCCGGCGATCCTTACCCCTACGGCTATCGCCCGTTCGGCTTCAGAGCCGTCTTCCACCATCACCATTGACCTCGCCTCGCCCTCATCTCCCCGCCGCGACCCGCGTCGTCGTTTTCGCGCGGGCGCCGCCCGCTCGGCGGGGCACGACGGCGTTGGCACAGCCGTAGCGGAGCTGTACCATCGGCTTCGCTTCACGGACCCTTTCTGACCGAGGAGGTGGCGATGTCCCGGCGAGCGCTTCTCACGGTGGCGATGGTCGGCTGGGTCGGGCTCGGCGCGAGCCGTGGGGACGCGGCCAAGCCGTGGGTCGTCTACGACGGCTTCGACGGACCGGGCGACGGGAAGCACGTGGTGCTCGTCTCCGGCGACGAGGAGTATCGTTCGGAGGAGAGCCTCCCTCAGCTCGGCAAGCTCCTCGCCAAGCACCACGGGTTCAAGTGCACGGTGCTGTTTCCGATCGACCCGAAGACGGGGAAGATCGACCCCAACACGCTCGACAACATCCCCGGGTTGCAGCACCTCTCGTCCGCGGACCTCATGGTGATCTTCACCCGCTTCCGGAAGCTGCCCGACGGGCAGATGAAACACATCGACGCCTATCTCCACGACGGCCGTCCCGTCCTGGGCATGCGGACCGCGACGCACGCGTTCAAGTTTCCGGCCGACAGCAAGTGGGCCCACTACTCCAACGGGTACAACGGTCCGAAAAAGGCCTGGCAGGGCGGGTTCGGCCGCCTCGTCCTCGGGGAGAAGTGGATCACTCACCACGGCAACCATGGACAGGAGGCGACGCGGGGGATCATCCCGAACGGCGTGGAAGACCACCCGATGACCAACGGCATCGACGACGGCGACATCTTCGGCCTCACGGACGTCTACGGCGTCCGCCTTCCGCTGCCCGGCGACAGCCGCGTGCTCGTCCGCGGTCAGGTGGTCAACGGCATGAGCCCGGACGACCCGCCCGTCGAGGGCAAGAAGAACGACCCGATGATGCCCGTGAGCTGGACCAAGTCCTACCAGCTTCCCGGCGGAAGCGAGGGGCGGGCGTTCACCACGACCATGGGGGCGTCGGTGGACCTGAAGTGGGAAGGGACGCGCCGCATGCTCGTCAACGCCGTCTACGATCTGCTCGAGATGGAGGTTCCGAAGAAGGCCACGGTGTCCCTCGTCGGCGACTACCAGCCGAGCATGTACGGCTTCGGCGACTTCAAGAAGGGGCTGAAGCCGTCCCACTACGCCATGTCGGCACCGAAGAACTGAGCAAACCGATCGCGTCCGGGTGGCACGGACAAGGCCGTCCGCGGCCTTGTCCGTGCTGTAGCGCTCGGCTCGTATTCTCCACGCTCCGCCGGGACGACATCGGCTCTTCTTGAGCCGCGATCCCCTCCATGCCGTCCTTCGAGAGACTCACCGACGGGCTCAATTCCTGAGGATGGCGGCTTGGAGCTGCTTGACGAGCCGCCGGGCTCGGCGCGATCCCGGTCGCACCGAGACCAGCTTCCTGGCATAAGTCATCGCGTCGTTGTACCGCCCCTGATCCCTGTAGAAAGTCGCCAGCGCCAGGAGGAAATCCGGCTGCTTCGGCTCGAGCTCGCAGGCCTTCCGCAGGGCCGCCTCGGCGGCGTCCGTGCGGCCGAGCTTCTGCATGGCCAGCCCGTAGTTGTACTGCTTTCTCGCGTCGTCCGGGGACAGCTCGACGGCCTTCTTGAGATGCTTGGCGGCTTCCTTGAGCCTCCGCTCCCCGATCGGTCGCCGAGGGGCTCGGGCTCGCGCACCACGCGAAGCCCGCTCCGCCAATAGGAGCCCCAGCGAATAGTGGGCCTCGGCCATCCCCGGCCGCTGCTCGATCACTCGACGGAGAAGCTTCTCCGCCTCCGCCTTCTTGCCCTGGCGGTTGACGAGCATGGCGAGGTTGTTCAGCGCCGGGATGAAGCTCGGGTCGATCTCGAGCGCCGCGCGGTACTGCGCCTCCGCCTTCTGGGGGTTGCCGAGGTTCTCGTGGACCGTCGCGAGGTTCACGTGGGCGCCCGGCTGGTCGGCGAGCATCCGCTGGCCCCTCCGGTACTCCGCGAGCACGCTCCGGAAGCGCTTCCGGCGGCGGTCGCTGAGCGTGCTGATGTCGAGGCGGGAAAGAACCCGGGCGGCCTCCGTCCGGACCGACCGGCTCGGGTCGTCGAGCAGCGGGAGGAGGGCACTTCGCAGACGCTCCGTCGGGGCGGACTCGAGCGCCCGGACGGCGGCGGCGCGGACCATCGGGGTCTCCGCGTCGAGGGCCGACACGGCGGCGTCATAGGTCGACTCGCCGCCGCTCGACGGGTTTCGGGCGAGATACTCCAGCGCCGTCGCCCGGACGATCGCGGGCCACTTCTGCGGCGACCGGACCAGGCGAAGGAGGCCGTCCGGGAGCTTCGGGGTCACGAGACGGTTGGACCAGTCGTCGGGCAGCGATTGCAGCGACGGCTCGCCGGGGTGGGCGTTCGCGAAGACCGCCGCGTAGCCCGAGCCATACGCGGGGTCCGCCTTCCGCTCCGCCGGGGGGCCGTACCACCGTCGCACCCATTGCGTGGCCCAATCCACGGACTTGTCGTCGTGGCAGCGATTGCACGCGTTGGGGACGCCCAGGAGCTTGGTGAGGCCGGGTTGGGGCGTCCCGAAGCTGTGGTCGCGGCGGCCGTCGATCCGCATGTACTTCTTCTCGGGCATGTGGCAGCTCACGCACTTCGAGCCCGCGGTGCCCTTCGCGTGGAAGTGGTGATCGGGCGTGTCGTACTTCTTCGCCTTGTGGCAGCGTACACAAAGCGCATTGCCCGAGGCTCTCAGCTCCGCCGAGTGAGGACGGTGGCAGTCGCTGCAGCTCACCCCCTTGTGGTACATCTTCGACTGGAGGAAGGAGCCGTAGACGTAGACCTCCTCGTCGATCTGGCCGTCGGGGTGGTAGAGCTCGCCGGTGAGAGGACGCGCCGCGTAGTGATCGTCGAAGGGCTTGCCCGCGTCGTAGTTCGGGTGGACGCGGCGGCGGCGGGAGTGGCATTGGGCGCAGGTCTCGATCTGCTGGCGCTGATGCTTGGCCCCGTCGATCTTGTTCAGGCCGTAGGCGCCGTCGCCGGTGAGCCACCGGCTCGCCGCGGAGCCCTCCGCCCAGTCCACGTGCTTGCTCCCCGGGCCGTGGCACGCCTCGCAGCTGACGTCGATCTCCGCGAACGTGGTGTCGTAGGTGTCGTGCTCCGCGTCGTAGTTCTTCCGGACGTCGGTCGAGTGGCAGTCGGCGCACATGTGGTTCCAGTTCTGGAGCCGGTTGGTCCAGTAACGGGGGTCGTCGGGCGCGATCTGCTCGTCCGCGTAGAGGTGGAACCACTTGTCCTTGCGGGTGTTCCACGCGAAGGGAAGCACCTGGATGCGGCCGTCCGGAAACGCCACCATGTATTGCTGCAGCGGCTCGACGCCGAAGGTGTAACGGATGCGATACGTCCCCGGCTCGCCGTCGGGGCCGGGCGTCCGGATGAAGAACTTCTTCCCCTTCCGGAACATCCGGCTCGTCGTCCCGTCCGACTTGAACGTCTCGCCGCTGAAGTCGCCGAGGACGGTCTCGGGCGTCGCCTGATCCATGGCGAGGTCGTGGTGGGAGCCCCGCCACTTCTTCGCCTGCTCCTGGTGGCAACGGATGCACGTCTGCCGCCCCACGTAGTCGGCGCCCGCGGGTCCCTCTTCTTGGGCTCGGTACCAGCTGCCGACCGCGCCGGCCGCGGCGAAGAGCCCCACGGCCACGGCGAGGAGTCCCCAGCGGGCCGGGCGGCGGCGGAGCATGCGACGAAAACCCTTGAGCGGAGTGGTCATCACAGGCAGGCGCTAGAGAGGCTCCCCCCCACCCTCGGTCTCGTCGCTTGATTCCTCTTCGCTAATCGCCGCCGCCTCCGTCGAGTATGACGTCACCGCCGTCGTCTCCATGAGGCGGTCGATCTTACGACGGACGACCAGGATCATCGGAATGTGCGGAATCTCGCGGAGCAGCGTCCGGCTTGTCGCGGATCGTACGACGAGCGTTCCCGAGCCGGCGAGGAGCAGCTCCAGGAGGTCCGGGAACCTCGTCGTCACACTTTTCGCCCCCCGTGCGAGTGACTCCTCCGAGCTTCCGAACTTTCGCCGCTCGAACTCGTTGTGGGTCACCCGCCAGCGATTCTCGAGCCGGGCCCACCCCAGCATGACGCAGTAAGGTATGCCGAGGATGACGGCCATCGCCAAGCCGAACTGCGGGTCGAACTGGAGGTCAAAGGCCGCGAAGAACCCGTAGATGTTCCCGAAGAGGGTGAAGCCCTGGACCGCGGACAGCCACATCCCGAGCAGGAAGAAGACCGTGAAGAGCAGGACCCAGACGAACGCGTGATTCCGCTCGATGTCCACGCCGATGGTCAGCACGACGATCGAGGCCGTGAAGACATAGAGCCAGGCGCACGCCTCGAGCCAGCCGCTGTAGCCGGCGGCGGGATCCGGGAGCAGGCCCACCGCGTGGAGCACCCAGAAGAGAAGCCCCACCGCGATCAGCGGCCACGCGAACAGAAGCTTCGGATAGCTGTGGAAGATGACTTCGTGCTGCTTCATCGGGCGAGGGTCCTCCAGAGGGTCGAGCTGCTATTAGTGCCTCTCCACGGTGCGTTGTCAAGAAAGGCCGGGACCCCCCGGCAAGCCGAGTCGGAGGCCACGGGGGCCCGCCAGCACGGGCGGCCCGCGGACGGCTTGCCCGTGGGCCAGCCAAGCAAGGACGCGCGTGGCGAGAAGGGGTTGGTTCGCGGCCTCGCTTCGCCGCCCGCCGTTGCGAGCGGGAAGGGCGACCAAGAGAATGAGCCGGCGAGCGGGGTGTGAGGGACGAGGAAGGCCGATGGCGAACGACCTCATTGCCAAGGTGCAGCAGCTCCTCACCGAGCTGAAGCGGCGCCACGTCTATCGAGCGACGGTGGTCTATGTGGGGGCGAGCTGGGTTCTGTTCGACGTGGCGGCGGGGGTGGCCGAGGACAGCCCCTACCTCCCGGACGGAGCGGCCGAGGCCGTCGCGACGGTGGCGATCCTCGGCTTTCCCGTCATGCTCGTGCTCGCGTGGCTCTACGACATCACGCCGAGCGGCATCCAACGGGATCCCGGCCCTTCCGCCCGGATCGAGGTGCCGGCGGGCGCCGACCGGACGACGGGCCCGACGCGACAGCCCCCGCAGAAGAAGGGGCTCGTGACGACCGCAATCGTCGTGGTCTGTCTCGCGGGCGTCTGGGCGACGTGGAACTGGGTGGTCCGGCCGAGCATCGCGCCGCCGGTCCGGCCGGAGCCCAAAACCGGTCCGGACCCCATGAAGGTCGCGGTGCTCCCGCTGAACGACATGACGGGCAAGAACCCGATGATCCTTCCGGTGTCCGCCGAGCGGGAGGCGGACGGGCGCGACGACGGGGACCTCGTCACCTATCAGCTGATCAACGCCCTCGAGCACCTCGCGCGGCTGACCAAGAAAGACAAGGACCTCCGGATCGTCTCGCTCCGGTCCGTCATGCGGTACAAGGACGCCACCGAGAAGGGGCCGGTGGCGAGCGCGCGGGAGCTCGGCGCGGGGACATTCCTGGAGGGCACGCTCGCCAACAAGCGGCACAAGGGGCTTGTGGTGGACCTCCGCCTCGGACGGATCACGTCCGCGGAGCAGACGGCGGCGACGCCCGAGCCTCTCGGCGAGTATCAGGTCACGCCGGAGTACGCGTTGCGGGCGAAGCTGCCCAAAGTGGTCGGGGACATCGCGAAGGCGATGGGCGTCGAGGCGGACCCCGACTACGCCCGGGCCCACGCCGGACGGGCCAACGCCCACATCCTCCTCGCATACCTCGGCGCCCAGCGGCCCGCCGCGGCGTACAAGGAGGCGCGGGCTGCGGCGAAGAAGGCGGCGGAGCTCGCGGAGAGCCCCCTCGCCGAAGCGCACGCCGCGAGGGCCTACGTGGAGTTCGCCTACGAGTGGGACTGGGACGAGGCGGAGATCGCCTTCAAGCGGGCGTTGAAGGCGAACCCCAACGACGTGACCAGCCGCCACTGGTACGGGTGGTTCCTCATGTCCCGCGGCGCCTTCGACGAAGCGGTGGAGCACATGCGCATCGCGGCGGGGCTGGACCCGGCGGTCGCCATCCTCGACGTCAGCCTCGGCTGGTGCGCCTACTACCGGGGCGACTACGAGAAGGCGATCCGCATCTTCCGCAAGGTCCTCGCCGACCATCCCGACTTCGCGCTCACGAAGCGGGGCCTCGGCCTCGCCCTGCAGCAACGCGAGCCGCCGAAGACCGAGCAAGCGGTGGAGGCGCTGAAGGAGGCGGTCGCCCCTCAGCGCTCCGCTGACGCGGCGCGGACGCCGGGTCCCCCGGTCGGCAACCTCGGCTACGTCTACGCGGCGGCGGGGAAGGAGGCGAAGGCACGCGAGCAGCTCCAGCGGATGCAGTCCCTGGAGAAGGAGCAATACGTCCCGCGCTACTTCGTGGCGCAGGTCCACGCCGGCCTCAGCGAGGACGACAAGGCGATCGAGGCACTTCAGCGGGCGTACGAGGAACGGTCGGAGCACCTGACGCTCCTTTCCCTCGATCCCGTGTTCGCGGCCTGTCGCGACCATCCACGGTTCCAGGACCTCGTCGACCGAATCGAGCGCGGAGGGAAGGACGAGGGGAACGGCGACGCCCGATAAGCGTCGGGCTCCCCCTGCCGAAGCGACCCACGGACCGACGCGGGAGAGAACGAGGCGGCCGCAACCCGTCGCCCCCGACGCCGGCGGAGCGACGCTCTCGCGAGGACGTTCTGAGGCCGCCACCTCCGCGTCGGAGGACGCTCTTCGCGTAAGGAACAACCCCCCCGCCCTCCGCAGCGGGCCGGAGCCGGCGGATCGAAGCACGCGAACCCCGCCGAAAGGACGCACCCATGTACGAGACCGTCCGAGCCCACCGACGCGCCGCGACCCATCCGGAGGCGACCGTCTGTCTGGTCTGCTCGCCGCCCGAACGGGCGTCGGACGACGAGGAGATCGACGCCGCGCTGGGCGGGCGGATCGCCGAGGTGGTGCAGCGGGCCGAGGTCCGAGGCGAGCCCGGCGAGGTGACGCACGTCGACAGCGGCGGCCGACGCGTGCTGCTCCTCGGCCTCGGCGACCGGAACCGGCTCGACTCGCAGGGCGTCCGCGCCGCCGCGCTGCCGCTGCTCCGAGTGCTCCACCGCATGGGCGTCGGCCGGGTGCGGGTCTCGGCCAACAACACGGTGGTCGAGACGGTGGGCGAGGAGGCGTTCGGCCGGGCCCTCGGTGAGGGGCTCGGCCTCGCCAAGTTCTCCTTCGATCGCTACAAGCGGACTGCGAAAGAGCGAGCGGGGACGCGGACGCTGTCGGTGGCCACGGGACGGGGCGAAGTGGACCGGGCGGTCCGCGGCGGTCTCCAGACGGCGGAGGCGGCCAACTTCGCGCGCGAGCTGGCGGCCACGCCGCCCGATCGATTCGAGATCCGAATCCAGCGCCGCTTCGATACTCGAAGCCAGTTCCGCGGGATCGTCCGTGTTCACGAGAAACCCCGTCTCGCCGTCGCGGACCGCGTCGGGCACACCCGAGGCCGATGACGCACAAACCGGGGTGCCAAACGCCAGCGATTCCAGTATTGTCGTGGGCAGCCCCTCGGTCGGCTGAGAGGGCAACACGAGCAGGCACATCCGGTTGAGTTCCGTGGACACCTC
>CAZQQP010000204.1:0-8353 GCA_964595475.1 uncultured Planctomycetaceae bacterium
GCGCGTCGACGGCCTGCTGAAGCATGCGCTTCTCGTTGCGGATGATGACCTCCGGCGCGTTGAGGTCCATCAGCTTCCTCAGCCGGTTGTTCCGGTTGATGATGCGCCGGTAGAGGTCGTTCAGGTCGCTCGTCGCGAAGTTGCCGCTGTCGAGCAGCACCAGCGGCCGAAGGTCCGGCGGGATGACGGGCACCACGCCCATCACCATCCACTCCGGCCGGTTCTCGGACTTCCGGATCTGGTCGACGAGCTTCAGCCGCTTGGCGAGATCCCGCACCTTCAGCTTGGACCGCGTGGAGTCGAGCTCCGCCCGAAGCTGCTCCGCGAGCTTGTCCATGTCGATATCCTGAAGGATGTCGCGGATGGCCTCGGCGCCCATCTTGGCGGTGAAGTTCCGCCCGTACTTCTCCACGGCCTGGCGATACTCGTCCTCCGTCAGCAGCTTGTGCTTGGCCAGCGGGCTGCTCCCCGGGTCGACGACCACGTAGTCCTGGAAGTAGATGATGCGCTCGAGGTCCGCGGTCTTCATCCCGAGCAGACTGCCCAGCCGGCTCGGCATGGACTTGAAGAACCAGATGTGGACCACGGGCGCCGCGATGTTGATGTGCCCCATGCGCTTCCGCCGCACGCGGCTGTGGGTCACCTTCACCCCGCACCGATCGCAGATGATCCCCTTGAACTTCGTGCCCTTGTACTTGCCGCAGGCACACTCGAAGTCCCGCTCCGGCCCGAAGATGCGCTCACAGAAGAGCCCGTCCTTCTCCGGCCGGTACGTCCGATAGTTGATCGTCTCCGGCTTCTTGACCTCGCCGAAGCTCCAGGACCGGATGTCGTTGGGGCTCGCGAGCGTGACCTTCACGCTTCCGTACTCGTTCACGCGGTCGTAGAGATTCTCGGCCATAGTGGCTATCCCGCTCAGCTCTCGTGGATTGGTTGACCCGACGGTCTCCGGCGTGGGCTCAGAGGAGGCTTCCCGCCTCCGTGCCCTCCTTCTCCAGCGTCACGTTCAGCCCGAGGCCCTTCACCTCGTTGCAGAGCACGTCGAAGGCGACCGGCATGCCGGCCTCGAGCGTGTTGTTGCCCTTGACCATGGACTCGTAGATCTTGGTCCGCCCCTCGACGTCGTCGCTCTTGACGGTCAGCAGCTCCTGGAGGACGTAGGCGGCCCCGTAGGCCTCCAGCGCCCACACCTCCATCTCGCCGAAGCGCTGGCCGCCGGTCCGCGCCTTGCCGCCGAGCGGCTGCTGCGTAATCAGGCTGTACGGCCCCGTCGCCCGCGCGTGGATCTTGTCGTCGACGAGGTGGTGGAGCTTCATGAGGTACATGTACCCCACCGTGGTGCGCTGGTCGAACGGCTCGCCCGTCCGCCCGTCGTACAGCTGCGTCTTGCCGCCCGGAGGCAGCACCTGCAACAGCTGACGCGGGTCGGGCGCCTCGCCGTTCTCCTCGGCATACCTCAGCCGCTCCCGCGTCTTGTTGTTGGCCTCCTCGATCGCCTGGTGGACCTCCTCCTCGGTGGCCCCGTCGAAAACGGGCGTGACCGCCTGGAACCCGAGCACGGCCGCCGCCCACCCGAGGTGGGCCTCGAGGATCTGCCCCACGTTCATCCGCGAGGGCACGCCCAGCGGGTTGAGCAGCAGGTCGATCGGCGTTCCGTCCGCGAGGAAGGGCATGTCCTCCTCGGGCACGATCTTCGCGATCACGCCCTTATTCCCGTGGCGTCCGGCCATCTTGTCGCCCACCGCGAGCTGCCGCTTGCTCGCCATGTAGACCTTGACCATCTCCAGCACACCCGAGGGCAGCTCGTCGCCCCGCTTCATGTGGGCGAGCTTCCGCTGCTTCTCCTTGAGGATGGCGTCGATGCGGGGCCGAAACTGGTTGGCGATGCCCTCGGCCTCCTCCCGCACGGCCTTGGACCCCTTCACCCACTTCAGGTCGAAGTTCTCGATCTGCTCGAGGACCACCTCGTCGATGTCGGAGGCCCCCACTTTCTGCCGCGTGCTGGGGTCGACCATGGGCGTGCCGGAGGCCTCGTTGATCTGCTCCACCATCTGTCGGAACAGGTTGATGGCCTTCCGGTTCATCGACTGCTCGTACTCCCGCATCTCCTCCTTCAGCCGCCGCTTCTGCTCCTCGGACATGTGCATGCGTCGGCTGAAGCGCTTGGCGCCGATGACCACGCCGTCCGTACCGGCGGGCACCTCGAGCGAGTCGTTTTTCACGTCCTCGCCGGCCCGCCCGAAGATGGCGTGAAGCAGCTTCTCCTCGGGCGAAAGCTCGCTCTTGGACTTCGGGCTCACCTTTCCGACGAGGATGTCCCCGGGCTTGACGTGCGTCCCCACCCGCACGATGCCGTCGTCGTCGAGGTTGGCGAGCTGACGCTCCGAGACGTTGGGGATGTCCCTCGTGAACTCCTCCCGGCCGAGCTTCGTCTCCCGGATCTCCACGTCGAACTCGTCGATGTGGACGGAGGTGAACACGTCCTCCTTGACCGTCCGCTCCGAGATGACGATGGCGTCCTCGAAGTTGTACCCGTCGAAGGTGTTCATCGCCGTCAGGCAGTTCTGCCCGAGCGACAGCTCCCCGTTCGTGGTCGCGGCCCCGTCGGCAACGATCTGGCCGCTGTCCACCTTCTCCCCGAGCTGGACGATGGGCCGCTGGTTCAGACACGTCTTCTCGTTGAGGCCCACGTTCTTGCGGAGCACGTACTCGTCCGCGTTGTCGACGACCACCCGCTCCGCGTCGACGTAGGTGACGGTCCCTCCGTTTCTCGCCCGGATGACCATGCCGCTGTTCCGCGGCACCTCCTTCTCCATGCCCGTGGCGACGATGGGCGGCTCCGTCCGGACCAGCGGCACCGCCTGCCGCTGCATGTTGGACCCCATCAACGCCCGGTTCGCGTCGTCGTGCTCGAGGAACGGGACCAGCGCCGCGGAGACGCCCACGATCTGCTTGGGGCTGATGTCGATGTACTGCACGTCGGAGCCGTCGATCTGGGACAGCTCCCCGTTGACCCGTGCGAGCACGTTTCCGCTCCGCAACCGCCCCTGCTCGTCGAGCACGTCCGAGGGCGCCAGCACGGACTTCATCTCCTCGTCCGCCCGGAGGAAGGCGTGCTCGCCGGTCACCTGCCCGTTCTTGACCACGCGATAGGGTGTCAGGAGGAAGCCGTAGTCGTCGATCTTGGAGTAGATCCCCAGCGACGCGATCAGCCCGATGTTGGTCCCCTCGGGCGTCTCAATGGGGCAGATCCGCCCGTAGTGGGAGATGTGGACGTCCCGCACCTCGAAGCCGGCCCGCTTCCGGTTGAGGCCGCCGGGTCCGAGGGCGGACAGCCGCCGCTCGTGGGTGAGCTGCGACAGCGGGTTGGTCTGGTCCACCACCTGGGACAGCTCCCCTCGCCCGAAGAAGTAGTCGATGCTGGAGCTGATGGCCTTGGAGTTGATCAGGTCCGAGATCTTCGCGAGCTCGTCCGGCTCCTTGATGCTCATCCGCTCCTGCACGGTCCGCCGCAGCTTGAGGAAGCCCTTCCTCAGCTCCTCCACCGCCAGCTCGTCCAGCGTCCGCAGCCGGCGGTTGCCGAGATGGTCGATGTCGTCGATGTCCGCGCCGGGGTCGTTCGCCCTCAGCCGGAGGAGGTAGTTGAGTGTGGCGAGGTAATCGTCCACCGTCAGGTGCATCTGCGACGCATCGACGTCGAGGTTGAACTTCCGGTTCATCCGGAAGCGGCCCACCTTCCCGAGCCGATACCGCTCCGCGTCGAAGAACTTCTCGTGGAACAGCTCGCGGGCCTTGTCCACCTGCGGCGGGTTCCCCGGCCGCAGCCGTCCGTACAGCTTCAGCAGCGACGCCTCGTGCTCGCTGTACTGCCCCTCGTTGGTGTCGAGGTGCTCCGCCGACAGCGTGTTGAGGATGAGGCTGTCCGGGACGTCCGTGATCACGGAGACGGTCTGGAGGTTGGACGCCTGGACCTTCCCCACCGCCTACCCGACGAGCTCCTCGCCGGTCTCGGTGTCGACGATGGGGTCGACCGCGTAGTGCTCCGGCCTCAGCTCCTCCACGGGAATGTCCTTCACCTGGTAGAACCTCCGGAGCAGCGCGTCCGCGGTGGAGAGGTTCTCGTCGAGGGCGCGGAGGAACGTCGTCGCGGCGATCTTGGTGGACTGATCGATCCGCATCGCGAGGACGTCCCGCTTGGTCACCTCGATCTCGATCCAGGAGCCCCGCTCGGGGATGATCCGCGCCGAGTGCAGCGGCCGGTCGGACTCCACGGACCCCACCCCGAAGTCCGCCCCCGGCGACCGGTGGAGCTGGTTCACGATCACCCGCTCGGCGCCGTTCACCACGAACTCTCCGCCGCCGAGCATCACCGGCAGCTCGCCGAGGTAGATCTCCTCCTCGGGCATCTCCGCGACGTCGTCGCGGACCAGACGCACGCCGATGCGGAACGGCTTGCCGTAGGTCAGCCCCAGCTCCCGACACTCGTCGGGCGTGTACCGCGGCTCGTCCACGCGGTAGTAGAGATACTCCAACCGCATGGAGCCGTCGTACGACTCGATGGGGAAGACCTCCTGGAGCAGACCCTCCATCCCCACACTGGGGTCGCGGCCGTCGCCGTCCTGCTCGAGCTGCAGGAAGCGCTCGTAGGCCGCGGACTGGACCTCGTTGAGCTGAGGGATGAACAGCGCATCCCCCCGCTTGGCGTAGTGGCGCACATCGCTCACGCGCATCGATCACCTCGACCAAGTAGCCACTGAAATCGCTTTGTGAACGGTATCGGAAAGGCCAAGCCGCCCACGCCGAACAAACGTCGACCCGTCTCGGAACTTGCATTGTAATCGCCCCGCCGGGAGGACACAACCCCCGCACCCGTCTTCCCGTGCCGACATCGCCCCTTCGCTCGGAACACAGCCGTCGACCCGCGCCACGCCCCGGCGAGGCGGGGCGCCGGGACCTCCGATCGCCGTCTCCCAACCGCCGGGTCGCTACGGGCCGACGGCCGCCGCACCGCGATGCGCTCGCGCCGGGCCGTCGGCCGCAGCGCACGACGAGCGGTCCGGGCCGGCGCGAAGGCCGCCCGAACCCCTTTCGTCGCCCGTCGACGGGTGCTTGAAAACCCGACGCCGTCGGCCAATCACTTGACTTCCACTTCCCCACCGGCCTCCTTGATCTTCTCGGCAAGCTGATCCGCCTCTTCCTTGGGGGCGGCTTCCTTGATGGTCTTGGGCAGCTCCTCGACGAGCTCCTTGGCCTCCTTGAGGCCGAGGCCGGCCGCCTCGCGGACCGCCTTGATGACCTGGATCTTCTTGTCGCCGGCGTTGTTGAGGACGACGTTGAACTCCGTCTGCTCCTCTTCCTCCTCGGCGGCCTCGCCGCCGCCTCCGCCGGCGGCCGGCATGGCGACCGCACCCGCGGCGGGCTCGATGCCGTACGCCTGCTTCAGATACTCGCCGAGGTCGACCGCCTGCTTGAGGGTCAGGTTCGCGAGCTTGTCGCCGAGCTCCTTGATCTCGGCCTCCGGCTCGGTCGCCGCTGCTTCCTGGTTCATCGCTTGACTCCATCGCTTCGCACACGCCCGATAGGTGACCGACCACCGGCCATTTAACCCCGCGGGGCCAGTCGGGCGGAATGCCGCTCTCGTCCCAGTCGCTTCTCTCCCCGTGGCCTCGGGTCCGTCGAGGGAGGAATCCCTCGCTCCTTCCCAACCGAGGAGAGACCCCTCTCCCCTGACCCCTCTCCCCGGCGGGGAGAGGGGAACCGGCGGCTACCCCGCCTGCTTGACGGGCTCGCCGTTCTCCAGCCTCTCCTGAATGGTCTTCAGGATGGAGGCGATCTGGCTCCCCGGTCCGTGGACGGCGCCCGCGAGGCGCTGGCCGGGGCTCAGGACCACTTGGACGCTCTGTCCCTGGGCCTCCGCCTTGGTCGGATAGTTGCTCAGCGTCTCGAGGTCGTCGGGGCCGAAGAGCTCACCCTCGAGGGCCGCCCCGCGGAGCTGGAGGCCGTCGAGCCGCCTCGCCCAGCCCATGATCTCCCGCGTCACGGTCACGACGCTGTCGGCCCCGTAGACGAGCGCCGTCGGCCCTTGGATCACGTCGCGGAGCGGCGCCAGCGGCGTGTCGGCGAGCGCCTGGCGCGCCAGCGAGGTCTTGACCACCCGCACATCGATGCCCTTCCCGCCGAGGTCCGCCCGCATGCGGTTGTTGGCGTTGGCCGGCACGCCGTCGAGGGCCACCGCCAGCGCCTGGTCCATCTCCCCGAACTGCTGGCGGTAGGCCTCCATCATCATTCGTTTGACGGGTCTGCTCATGGCTCGTCCCGGTTCCGCGTGTCAGAGGTGGACCGTGACCCCCGGCGTCATGGTCGCTGAGACGCTGATCTTCTTGAGGTACTGCCCCTTCTGGGTGGCGGGCTTCATCCGAACCACCGTGTCGATCGCGTGGCGGGCGTTCTCCTCGAGATGCTCCGCGGGGAAGGACTTCTTCCCGATGGGCAGGTGGACGTTGCCACCCCCATCGTTGCGGAACTCCAGCCGCCCGCCGGCGAACTCCTTGACCGCCTGGCCGATGTTCTGGGTGACGGTGCCCGCCTTGGGCGACGGCATGAGGCCCCGCGGGCCGAGCAGCCGGCCGAGCTTCCCCACCTGCCGCATCATGTCCGGCGCGGCGACCGCCACGTCGAAGTCCATCCACCCGTTCTGGATCTGGTTGACCAGATCCTCACCCCCGGCCTCGACGGCGCCGGCCTGCTTGGCCTCCTCCGCCTGGTCGCCCGAGCAGAAGGCCACCACCCGCTTGGTCTTGCCGGTGCCGTGGGGCATCGCGATGGACCCGCGGAGCATCTGGTCCGCGTGGCGGGGGTCGATCCCCAGCTGCACGTGCAGCTCCACGGTCTGGTCGAACTTGGTATCGGCAAAGGACTGCACGCGACGGATGCCCTCGCTGAGGGGGACCACCCGGTCCCGGTCCACTTTCCGAAGGTCACTGCTGTATCGCTTGGTCGCCTTGACCATGGTCGGCTCCTACCTCCCACGTTTCGGCCCGTGGTCCGGCCCTCTCGTTTACGATTCCGTGATCTTGATCCCCATGCTGCGGGCGGTCCCCTCGACCATGCGGCAGGCCGCCGCCTCCGTGGTCGCGTTCAGGTCGTTCATCTTGTCCCGCGCGATGGACTCCACCTGCTCCCGCGTGACGGTTCCGACCCGATCCCGGTTCGGCACCGAGGCGCCGGTGTCGATCCCCGCGGCCTGCTTGAGGAGCACGGGCGCCGGCGGCTTGGTGACCTCGAAGGAGAAGGTCCGGTCGCGGTAGACCGTGATGATGCAGTTGACCACGGTGCCGTTGAGGTCCGCGGTCTGCGCGTTGAACTGCTGGATGAATTGACCGGGGTTCACCCCGTGCTGGCCGAGAGCCGGGCCGATCGGCGGGGCGGGCGTCGCCTGACCGCCGGCGGCCTGGAGCTTGAACTGCTTGATCACCTGCTTGGCCATACCAACCTCTCGCGTCGGGCGCGCTTCGGGCCGGGGAAAAGCCGCACAGTGTAGCGGGCGACCCCCGTGGGACAAGGCCGCGCCGGCGAAACACCCGTTGGGTTTGCCGAGCACGCGGCGTCCCCTGCGGCAACGCCCGGAACAGCCTTCTCCATCGCAACCGGGTCCGCGGGTCGATGCGGCGGTCTTCCCGGTTCTGGACGAGCCCCGGAGGCGTGCGTATGGGGCACGGTGCCGCCGAGGTCTCCGCGCGCTCGGCTGCGGAGACGCGCGGCGGTCCCGTCCTTGCCTCGCCGAGCCGGATCTGGGAGTCTGGGGGCATATGGCCGCACACCCTTCGGCACGACAGATCCAACAGCTCCTCCAGACGGACCGGATGCTCGGGATGGCCGACATCCCTCTCGGCCCGCAGCCCTCGGCCGGCGGAGAAGAGCCCGCCTCGCCCGAGCCCTCGGCGTCGACCGGCGGCGGTGGGTCCTCCCCGCCGGAGAGCGAGGAGCCCTCGCTGCTCGACGCGAGCCCGCTCCCGCCCGCTGGAATGGGCCGCGAGGAGAAGCGCCAGGCGCTCGACGCGCTCGGGAAGGAGCACGCGGCGGAGTGTCCGCTGTGTGCCGCGAAGGGCGGCGAGCTCAACATGGTCTTCGGCGAGGGCGACCCGGACGCCAACCTGGTATTCGTGGGGGAGGGCCCCGGTGAGGAGGAGAACCGTCTCGGACGGCCCTTCGTGGGCAAGGCGGGGAAGAAGCTCGACGAGATGGTCGCGGCGATGGGGCTCCGCCGGGACGCGGTCTACATCGCCAACACCGTGAAGACCCAGCCGCCGAGCAACCGCGTGCCCACGCCGGAGGAGGCCGGCCGCTGCATGCC
>CAZQQP010000205.1:0-8344 GCA_964595475.1 uncultured Planctomycetaceae bacterium
CCGTCGTTGATCAGCAGGTAATTCGGGTATCCGTCGAGGGCGTTCCAGTAGCGCTCCGGCATCCGATCGCGATAGGGCCGTCGCCACTGGCCGATGAACAGGTCCGTGTCCCCGTCGCCGTCGATGTCGCCTGCCGTCGTCGCCCGCGGGGACCGCAGCGGCTCGTCGACCGCCTGGATCGCCCGCGGCTCGGCGAAGCGACCCGACCCGAGGCCCTCGAACACCTGGGGCACACGATGGTTGGCCACGCCGACGAGGTCCACGATGCCGTCGCCCGTGACGTCGGCCACGACCATGGTGTTGAACCTCGGCGACGTCGGCGCGAGCTTCGCGGGACGGAACGACTCGCCCCGCTCGTTCCAGAGCACGCGGTTCATGCCGCCGAAGAGGATCTCCGGATACCCGTCTTGGTTCAGGTCATGGCTCGCGACCGCCAGGACGGAAGGGTTCTCCTTGTTGAGCGCCGCGGCGCTCGACGCCCGGTGTCGGAAGGCGGGACGCCCCGTCCGCTGCGCCACCCGAAGCTCCTCCACCGAGATCTTCTCCGGCACGGGAGCGTCGCCCTCCGGGGACGACGCCCAGCGAGTCCGAAGCTTGCCTCGCATCTGCACGCGCTGCTCGTCGGGCTTGCCCTTCCGCCGTCCGGCGTAGATCCGGAAGCTCACGACGGACCGGGCGGGCGTCCCGCTCTCGGCGGGGTAGAACATCTCGTGGCGCCACTCGGTGTGGGCGATCTTGAACCCTTCCTTCTTGCGTGCCCGAAGCCACTTCCGCCAACGCTCGGGGGACCACGCCTCGCCGCCGGGCTCGAAGCGCCAGATCCGGGTGCCGCTTGGCCCTTCCTTAGGAGAACCCGGCTCGCCGGGAACCAACCGATCGAACGAGACGTCCGCGAGCACTCCGATCTTGTCGGCCGTCCCGATGAGCTTGTCCCACATGGGGACGATGAAGCCTTGCTGATACCGCTTGGCCTGGATCTCCCGCTTCCAGTGCTTCGGGTTCAACTTGTTCTCGACGGGGCCTTTGTTCGTCTGCGTCGGGACGCCGTAGCCGTCCACGGACGACGACGCGGCCGAAGCGGTTCCATCCCCGTCGTCCTCGGACCCGCTCGTGGACCAGGGGCGCCACCAAGCGGCGACCGCCACGCCCACTGCGAGGGCGATCCAGAGAACGGCTCGCAGCCGGTGGGACCGATCCATCATCGTCGAAGGTGTCTCACGAGGTTCGTGACTGGCTTGCTCCAGAGAAGATCAGTAGGCTCCCCGTCCCGGAAAAGCCAACGCGGCGAGCGCCGGCCACGAGACGGCGCGGCCCGCCGATTCGCCGGGCCGCGCCCTTTCCCGTCGCAGTGGCGGAGACCAGGGGCCTTTCCAAGAATCGCCCATGCATCCCTCGCGCCATTTCCCGTCGTTGCTTGCCGCGCTCCTCCTCGGCACACCGCTGATCCTCGTCCCGCCGCTCCACGGCCAGACGCCCGGGCGATCGGGCTCAACGTCCGACCAGCCCCCATTTCCGACGGAACGCGACTCGCCCTCCGCCGGGCAGGCGACGCCCGCGGCCGCGCTCGGCAACGCTCCGCTGACCGTGGAGCGCCTCCAACAGCGGCGGCAGGCCGCGGAGGCGGCGGATCTCCCCGCCGACGTGAAACAGCAAGTGCTCGACCGGTACGCCCAGGCGATCAACGCGCTGAATCACGCGAAGACGCTGGAGGAGCAGGCGAATCGGTTCGCGCAGATGGCGAAGACCGCACCGGACCAGTTGGAGACGCTCCGGAAGCAGCTCGCCGAGATCTCCCCGGGAGAGGTGGCGGTCCAAGACGAGGCGTCGAGCCTGACCCTCGATCAGCTCGAGCAGCGCCTCCGGACGGAGGAGGCGGAGCTCGCCGGTGCCCGGACGCGTCTCAACGACATTGAGCAGACGCTGAAAGAGCTTCGCGACCGGCCGGACCAGCTCCGCGACCGCATCGCGAACACGAAGGCGGAGCTCGCGGCGCTCGAGACGGAAGAGGAGAGCCCCGCCCCGGCCGATCAGCCCGCGGCGCTCGCCCAAGCGCAGATGGCCCAACGCCGAGCGCGACGGCAGGAGCTCCGAGCCGAGCTCCACGCGTATAAGCAGGAGCTCCAGGCCCACCCGACGCGGGTGGACCTCCTCGCGGTCAAGCGGGACATCGCCGCCAAGCAGGTGGCGCGAGAAGAGGCCGAGGTGAAGGCCTGGCGCGAGGCGACGCTCGACCGCCGGCAGCAGGTCGCGCAGGCGGCTCGCCGTGAGGCGGAGAAGGTTCGGGAGCGGGTCCAAGAGCAGGCGATTGAACTCCCCGAGGCGGTCAGCCGGCTCGCCGACGAGAACGTGGCTCTCAGCGAGGAGCTCGGTAGAGCCGTGCGGAAGCAGAATCAGCTCGTCAGCGAGCGGGACGAGGTGGCGAGCCGTCTCGAGGAGCTCAAGGCCGACGCCACGCGAGCGCGCAACCGGCTCGACGCCGCCGGGCTGACCGAGGGCGTGGGCCAGCTCCTTCGCACCCAACGCAAGGCGCTGCCCGACCTTCGGAGCTACCGCAACGCCCTCGCCAAGCATCAGTCCGAGCTGACGGACGTCACGGCTCGCGAGGTCGACGTGGAGGAGCGGCGCCGCGGTCTCGTCAGCGTGGAGGCCCGGGCGGAGGAGATCCTCGCTCCGATCCAGGACCCCGACCGCCGCCAGACGCTGTCGCCTGTGATCCGCAAGCTCCTCGAGGGTCGCCGCGACCTGCTCGCCCAGCTCCGCAGCCAGTACAAGACGTACGCCAAGACGCTCGGCGATCTGGTCCAGAAGGAGGAGGAGCTCATCGAGACCACCCGGAGCTTTCAGGCCTTCATCGATGAGCACATCCTCTGGACCCGGAGCATGGAGCCGCTCTCGCTGGCGGACTTCCGGCCCGGCTGGGCGAGGCTCGCGTGGTTCGCCAAGCCGGGCAACTGGGGCGAGCTGGGGACCGTCTGGGTGGGCTCGCTGACGAGCCACTTCGGCCTCTGGGCTTTGGCGCTGCTCGTCGGCGGCGGCCTCGTCGCGGCGGGACGCGCGTGGAAGCCGCAGCTCGCGGAGATCGCCCCGCGGATCTGGAGGGTACAGTCCGACTCCATCGTCCTGAGCCTCCGGGCGCTTCTGATCACGGGAATCCTCGCCGCGGGCTGGCCGCTGCTCCTCGGCTTTATCGGGTGGCGCTTCTCGCTGGCGTCGGAACCGTTCCCCCACGCGATCGGCAACGGCCTTCTGGCGGTCGCGGCCCTCCTCCCGCTCGGCCTGTTTCTGCGGAGCTTCTCCGACGCCTACGGGCTGGCCGGCACGCACTTCCGCTGGCCCGCCTCCACGCGACTGGCGCTGCGCCGAGGGGCGGGATGGCTCCTGGTCGCGGCCCTGCCGCTCACCTTTCTACTCGCGGTCGTGGAGTCCGTGCCGGAGGTGATTTCCCCGGCGATCGGCCGCCATCTGTTCATCGCCATCATGGTGTTGGTCGCGGTGATCTGTTCGCGGGTCTTGCGGCCCAATGGTGGTGTGCTGGCGATGGTGGGGGCGCGAAAACCGGAGGGATGGGGAATCAAGCTCCGCCACCTCTGGGGCCCGGGCGTCGCCACGGTTGCCGGCGGGCTGGTGATCCTCTCGGCCCTCGGCTACGACTACACGGCCGTGGAGCTCGCGCGGCAACTCGCCGCCACCGCCGCGCTCGTGCTGGGAGCCGTGGTCGTCTACGAGCTGCTCCTCCGCTGGCTTCAGGTGGCTCACCGACGCATGGCGCTGGCCGACGCCAAGCGACGCCGCGAGGTGGGCCGCCGGAGCCGAGAGCAAGAGGCCCCGTCCGCGGGAACCGAGCTCGCCTCGGCCGACGAACCGGAGGTCGGGCTGGAGACGATTAGCGACCAGACACGGAAGCTCATTCACACCGGTCTGGGCGTGGCGATGTTCTTCGGCCTCTGGGGCGTGTGGGCCCAGGCGATGCCGGCCCTGAACGTTCTCAACGACGTGGAGCTGTGGACGGTGAGCGTGGGGGAGGCGACGGTCCCCATTACCCTCGCGAGCCTGCTGATCGCCTTACTCGTCGGCGTGCTGACCGGGGTGGGCGCGAGAAACATCCCCGGCTTGCTCGAGATGGCGCTGGCCTCCCGCCTGTCGCTGGAGACGGGCAGCCGACACGCGATCACCACGATCTGCCGCTACGTGATCGTCGCCGTCGGTATCATCGTCTTCTTCAACGTCCTCGGCGTGAAATGGTCCAAGGTCCAGTGGCTCGTCGCGGCCCTCGGCGTGGGTCTCGGCTTCGGGCTGCAGGAGATCGTCGCCAACTTCGTCAGCGGCCTCATCCTCCTCTTCGAGCGGCCCATTCGCGTGGGGGACACGGTCACCGTCGGCGACACGCTGGGAACTGTGACGCGCATGCAGATCCGCGCCACGACGGTGACGGACTGGGACATGCGGGAGCTTCTCATCCCGAACAAGGAGTTCATCACAAGCCGGTTCAGCAACTGGTCTCTGTCGGACCAGACCATCCGGCTCGTCTATCGCGTGGGCGTCGCCTACGGCTCCGACGTGGGGGCCACGGAGCGAGTCCTCCAGCAAATCGGGGACGAGCTCCCGACCTCGCTCGACAACCCCCCGCCCAACGTGGTCTTCCGCGGCTTCGGGGACAGCGCCCTCGAGTTCGAGCTCCGCGTCTACGTCAAGGGGTACAACTCCTGGTTGGCGACCACCCACACGGTCCACCGGACCATCGACGAGGAGTTCAAGGAGGCGGGCATCACCATCGCGTACCCCCAGCGCGACGTGCACATGGACACGGGGCGGCCGCTGGATGTGCGGGTCTTACCCGAGGGATCGGACGAGGGCTCGACGACTTTCCGGGCCTCCCCGAGAAAGTAAAGCGTCCGGCCGGCATCGCGTCCTTGTGTCGGAGAAGGGGGCCTTTTACGTTGCCACGCGCGTCGGGCGCTCGGACGAACAAGGAGCGGTGCCATGCTCGGGTTGACTGACGCACGCGAAGGCCTGTCGAGGGCCGTGCTCTGTGCGACGCTGCTTGCCGCCACGGCCCCGTTGGGAGCGGAGCGGCGCTCCGTGACGAAGGAGGGCCACGCTTACACCCCGTCGCTCGCCGAGACGAGCGACCGGGTGTGGGTGGCCTACAAGGTCTTCGACCCGTCCGACGCGACGAGCGCGATCCACCTCCGCCCGCTCGCCGAGTCCGGTTGGGGCGAGACCGTCGAGATCCTGAGAACCGCGGACGATCTCCTGAGCCCAACCCTCGCGGCCACGGACGACCAGCGCGTCGCCGTGGTCTGGGCCCAGCAGATGGAGGCCGGCTGGCGCGTCCGCGGCTGCACCGCGGGGCCGGACGGACCGACGGAGCCGAAGACCCTCTCCACTGCCCACAGCTTCCGCCCGTCGCTGGCGGCGGGTGCGGGCGGAGACGTCTGGGCCGCCTGGCAGGCCCGAAGAGACGGCAACGCGCGGATCTGCGTCGCCCGCCGGCGGAAGGGCACATGGGAAAAGCCCCGCGTGGTCTCGCAGAACGACAGCTCCAACCACCATCCGGACCTGGCGACGGGTCCCGACGGACGAGTCTGGGTCGCTTGGGATAGCTACCGGAACGGAAACTACGACGTCTATCTCCGTCGCCTCGACCCCCAGAAGAAACAGTGGGGTGACCCCGTCCGGGTGACCACCTCCATGAAGTACGACATGGATGTCGACGCCGCGGTCGCCCCCGACGGCCGCGTGTGGCTGGCGTGGGTTCGCTCGCCGCAGTGGGGCTTGTACCACTATCGGCTGAACACGGGCAAGCGTCTGCTGCTCCGCGGCTACGCGCCGTCGAAGAAGCGCTTGTTGCAGCCGGCGAGCCGGGGCCTCGCCGACCGACAGGGCATCGTCCCCGTTCCCGTCGACGCCCGCGGCCGACGCCTGCCGGTGACGCCCACCGTCACAACCGGTCCCGACGGCGCCGTCCATCTCCTCTACCGCCAGTTTCGTGACCAGGGCAACAACGACTGGGGCTGGTGCGTGGATCGGATGACGTACGCCGGAGGCAAATGGTCGGGTCCGACGCGGTTGGAGCAGAAGCCCGGCTTCCAAACGAGCTCCGTCGCGGCGCGGGTGCGAGGCGACGGCACGCTCCTCGTCGCGTGTCAGGCATGCGGCTATCCGGGCGGCCGCAGCCCGGTGAAGGACGGCCAGAGCAATATCGTTCTTCATCGCACGTCCCCGGAGGCCTCGGCCTCGCCGAAGGTCACGAGGGCGGTCCTCCCGGCGCCCCGCCACCGCGAGACCTTCGACGTGGCCCGCCCCGACCCCTCGCCTCGGCCCACCCTCGAGACGGTCGAGCCCTCCCGCAAGCTCCTCTGGGGCGAGCTCCACCAGCACACGTCGCTGTCCAAGGACGTCCCGGAGCGGGACGGCTCGCTGTGGGACGCCTACCGCTGGGCCCTCGACGTCGCCGCGCTGGATTTCTTCGCGACCACGGACCACACCGAGATGACCAGCGACTACGAGGCCCGCCGCGCCCGGATCTGGGCGGACCTCTTCCAGCAGGGCGGCGGTCTCACCACCCTCTACGGCGCCGAGCAGAACTTCTCGGACACGGAGCACACCAACTTCTTCGCCACCACGCGCCGCGGCTCGCGGCTCTCCCGGCGGGCGCGAAAGCGACACGGCGACCTCACGACCGCCACCGCCTGGCTGACCGATCAGGGCATGCGTGGCGAGGTGCTGGTCGTCCGCCACTTCCACGGGCGCGGTCCCCGGACCGACAGCCCCCATCTCCGCCCCGCCTACGAGCGTGCCATCGAGGCGGTCCAGACGCGTGGCTTCGCACCGGGCGCCCTCCGCCACTACCTCGACCAGTCCGCCCGCCCGGGCCTGGTCGCGGGCCCGGACCACTCCCGCCCGCCCGGCGGTTGGGGCGGGCCGTGGGTCTACCCCTACGCCCTCACGGGTCTCTGGGCGAAGGAGAACACGCGGTCGGGCGTCTTCGACGCGCTCATGAACCGCCGCGCCTACGCGACCAACGGCAAGCGCATCCGCCTCCGCTTCACCGCCGACGGCCATCTCCTCGGCAGCGCGTACCGGACCGAGGACGCCCCCGTCCTCCAGGTGGAGGCGGTCGGCACGGCGCCGCTGAAGCGGGTCCGCCTCCTCCGCAACGACAAGGTGGTCGCGGAGCGGACGCCGGGGAAGCGGCGAGCGCGTTTCGAGCACCGCGACGAGGCGGTCCGGGCGGGCGAGCATCGCTATCTCGTCCGGGTCACCCAGGAGCGTGAGCCACGCGATAACTACCGCGGCCGCGCCGTGAGCTCGCCGATCTGGGTCACCGTCGAGTGAAAAGAAAAGGCGATCCGAACGAGCCGACCACCACGGTCGACCCGCGGCGACGCCGTCCCGGGCGATCAGGGGGCCCTTCGCTCTCGCACCCTCCGGAGGAGCCGCTGGAGGCCCTCCTCGTCGAGGCTGCTGCGGTCCACCTTCAGATAGGCGAACCCCTCGCTCTCCACGAGGGTGGCGTCCGCGATGCCCGGCACATCCGTGAGCCGCCGCTCCACTTCACGTGCGCTCGTTCCGTCGGAGGGACCGATCGTGACGGTGCGGTCGCTGAGGGAGCGGGGCGGGCGAAGCCCGACCGAGACGGCGAGCCAGAGGAGGGCGGTGCCCCCGCACACCGCGAACACCGCCGGCGCCCCGGCCGCACCGTAGAGCCACCCGCCGAGGGTCCCGCCGAGGAAGATGCCGAGGAACTGGGCCGTGGAGTAGACCCCCGTCGCGGTGCCCTTGGTCCCCGCCGGCGCGCTCTTGGAGACGAGCGACGGGAGCAGCGCCTCCATGGTGTTGAAGACGCTGAAGAAGGCGCCCATCGCGACGCCGATCACGACCAGGCGGTCCGTGGCCGCGAGCACGCCCTGGGTCGCGACGATCACCCCGATGCTTCCGAGGAACACGGGCCTCAGCCAGCGTCCCCGCTCGGCGAGCGATAGCAGTGGGATCACGCCCCCGACGGACGCTCCGACCGCTCCAGGTCGGCCGCCAGGTCGCGGGCGAAGGCCTCGTTGCGGCGCTCGGCGATGCGGTCGGCCCGGTCGACCAGCTCCTCGACGGCCTCGCACACGGGAGGCTCGCACTCGGCCAGCCGGAGCTGCTCGCGAAGCCGGTCGGCGACGCTCCGGAACGAGGCGTAGTGCCGCGCCCGTTCGACGTGGCTCCCCTCCGGAACGCCCGTCACCTCGCGTGTCGTCAGCCATCCGGCCAGCCTCGCCGCCGCTCGCAGCGTCTCCGCCGTCTCCGGCGTCTCCGAGTGGCCCTCGACGTCGCAGAGGGCGGAGTCGAGCGCTTCGAG
>CAZQQP010000206.1:0-8317 GCA_964595475.1 uncultured Planctomycetaceae bacterium
ACATCGGCCTCCCGTCTCATCGGTGCCAAGGCGTAAGCAGGCTTCCACCTTGGCACCGATGAATAGGCTCAACTTATTCTTTTCCGCCTGCTTACCCCTCCCAAGAGGCGATCTCTCGCACGATGATGAGCCGTCCGCCCGGTCGTGTCGGTCGAGCGCCCGCAGGTGGGCCGGGGCGGAGGTCCGGACCCTCCTCGAAAAGCCTGGCTCCAGGATCATGGCCTGACGATTGGTGATGGCGTAGACGGTGCGGGTGGCTTTCCACCAGGCCCGAAGCGGAGCAAGGGTCAGCCCGAGGCCCACCGCGAGGAACGGGAGCCCGAAGAGAAACATGGAGCTGCTCGGGTCGGAGGCCTACTCGCCCGACTCATGGGCCACGCCGAGGACCCGGACGATCGCGAAGGCCGCGAACACCACACCGAAGAGACCTGTCGAAAGCGCCCGAACGGCGTACCGTGCCCGCCTCGGCTTGCCGGCTCAGACCACTCGCTCGCCGCGCTCCCGCTCGCTTTCGACGCGCTCCCGTGGCTCCGGAGGAACCGGCTCGGCCGTCCGCGCTGCCTTCATCGGGGGGTACTTCCACTGCTCGCCCTGCCTCCCTCGGTCGGGTCGCCCACGCATCGACCCCAATCGCCCGGCGAGGCTGGCCGACGTCACGACGGGGCGTGATGTGATGCCGGACCGACGACCTCGGATGTGCTCGCCGCCGACACGCTCCCTCACCCGAGCTCCTCTCCCCCGCCGCGGGGGAGAGGAGCTCCGAGTTGGAGGAATTACTTTCCGACGCAGTAGAGCGTGTTCACCGTGCGGATGAACAGGTCGTTGTGGGCGACCGCGATGCTCGCCCGCACCCTCGCCTCGCTTCCGCTGCCCATCTGGACGCGGTTCAGCACCGTGCCGTCCTCCGCGTCGACCACGTAGACCTTGCCTCGGTGATTGATGGTGTAGATCTTCCCGTCGGCGCCCGTGGGCGAGGCCCGGAACAGCGAGCGCGAGTCCAGTTCCTTCTGCCAGACCACCTTGCCGCTCTTGGGCTGGAGACAGGTGAGGATGTGGTTTTTGTCGCCGAGGACGTAGAAGTGGCCCTGGTAGAACAGCGGCGTGGTGACGTCGCTGGTGATCTTCTTCCCTTCCGTCTTCCAGAGCATGGCGTCCTTAGGGAGCCGCCCCGACTCCGTGGTGGGCGCCGCGTAGACGGGCTGTCCCTTGGGCGCACAGACCACGGCCACGCCGTTGCCCGCGGTGGCGGAGGGGACCAGACGCCACCACTCCTCGCGGTGGCCGGGGTTCCACGTGCCCCACCGCCACAGCTCCTCGCCCGTCGCGGGGTCGTGGCCGGTGAGGTAGTCGCCGCCCGGGATGAGGATCTGCTCCCGCCCGCCGTAGGCGTACGGGATGGGCGTGGTGTAGGCCTCCCGCGACTCCATCTGGGCGTCCGTCGGGCGGATGTGCTTCCACTGGGTCTTGCCCGTGGCCGGATCGATGGAGAGGAGGAAGGACTTCGCCCCCTTCTGTCCGCGGCCGCGGGCGGACACGTCGCGTTGGAGGACCTGGACGTAGAGACGCCCCTTGTAGAGGGTCGGGCTGGAGCCGTAGGTCCACTGGAAGTTGAACTCGCCGTAGTCCTCCTGGATGTTTCGCTGCCAGAGCTTCTTCCCGCTCGGGTTGAACGCGACGAGCTCGCCGTTGCCGTAGTAGAAGATCGCCCGCTTCTCGTGCGCCACCGGAGAGGGCGACGCCCGGCGGGAGCGGTTGGGCTTCAGCGGCTTCGTGGTCCCCACGTTGTGCCGCCAGCGGATCTCGCCGCTGGTCCGGTCCACGCAGATGGCGAGGAGCTGGTTCTGATCCGTGATGGTGGTCACGTAGACGCGCTTCCCGTGGATCACGGGCGTGCTGGCGCTGGGGGGGATCTCCGTGGACCACTTGACCTTGTCGGTCTTGGAGAAGGCGGTGGGGAGGTTCTCCGCGGACGCGGAGCCGTCGAAGTTCGGCCCGCGCCAGTGGGGCCAGTTCTCCGCGAGCGCCGGCGTGGCGGCCACGGTGACGAGCAGCGATGTCAGCAGCGTGCTTCGGAGCATCGGCGACCTCCTTTGGGAGCTTCGTTCGGAATCCCGCAAGCAGTGTATTTTAACGGCAAGGGCGGCTCGGCCGAAGGAGCGTCGCGGCGGATGAGGAGCGTCACCCTCTTGTTCGCTTCGCTGGGGCGGACGATGCTGGTAGGATATCGTCCATGGGAACGGAGGCCCCCATGTCCGCGAGCGGTCTGCTCCGCGAGGCGGGCGTGCCGCATGAGGCGAATGCGCCGGTCGGCGAGCTCACGTGGTACGCCGCGGGGGGACGGGCGGAGGCGCTCGCCCACCCCCGTACCGTGGAGGAGCTCGGCCGGCTGACGGCCCACGCCCACGAGGTGGGCGTGCCCGTCCGCATCCTCGGCCGCGGCGCCAACCTGCTCGTCGCGGACGAGGGCGTCACGGGTGTGGTGGTTCGCCTCGACAGCCCTCCGCTGCGACAGATCGACGTCGACGGCGACACCGTCACCGCGGGCGGCGGCACGGATCTCGCCCGGCTGATCATGACCTGTGTGCGCTGCGGACGCGGCGGCCTCGAGGGGCTCGCGGGCATCCCCGCGTCCGTGGGCGGCGCCGTTCGGATGAATGCCGGCGGGGCGTTCGGCGAGATCGGCGGGCGGCTGCGCTCCGTCGACCTCATGGGCGTCGACGGGGGCGTACGACGCGTGCCGCGTCAGGCGCTCACCCTCGGCTATCGCCGCTCCACGCTCCCCGATCCCTTCGTGGTTCGCGCCCACTTCGCTCTCGACGCGGACGATCCCGCCACGCTCCGGACGCGGGTGAAGGAGGTGTTCGGCTACAAGAAGAAGAGCCAGCCGCTCGCGGACAAGTCCGCGGGGTGTGCGTTCAAGAACCCGCCGAGCGGCCCCGGCGCGGGTGAGCTCATCGACGAGGCGGGGCTCAAGGGACGGCGCGTCGGGGGAGCGGAGGTCTCCCCGCTCCACGGGAACTTCATCGTGCTCCACCGCGGCGGCCACGCCAGCGACGTGGTCCGGCTCATCCAGGAAGTGGAGCGGACGGTGGCGGACCGCTTCGACGTCACGCTGGAGCGGGAAGTAATCGTCTGGGGCGAGAAGGGGGCCGCATGAGCGATCGTCTCCACGTGCTGGTCCTCGGCGGCGGGCCGGACCGGGAGCGGCCCGTCTCCTTTTGCAGCGCCGCGGCGGTGGCCGACGCGTTGCGGCGGGCCGGCCACACTGTGGTGGAATCCGATATCGGACCGGGAGACGCCTCCGCACTCGACCCGGACTACGACGTGATCTTCCCGGTGCTCCACGGCCGCTTCGGGGAGGGCGGTCCGCTCCAACACATGCTCGAGGGGCGCGGGAAGCCCTACGTGGGGTCGGGGCCGCACGCCAGCGCGGTGGCCATGGACAAGAGACGGACCAAGGAAGTCGCGACGGAGTGCGGCGTGCCCACGCCGCCCCACGAGGTGGTCAGCGAGGACGCTCCGCCGACATTGGACCCACCGCTCGTCCTCAAGCCGCTGGCCGAGGGAAGCAGCATCGAGGTCCACTTCTGCGAGGCTGCCGACGAGCTGAGTCGGGCCCGGCGAGAGCTGCATCGCACCCACGCGTCCGTCCTCGCGGAGCGACGGATCGCGGGCCGCGAGGTGACCGTGGGCATCGTGGGGGAGGAGACGCTGCCGCCCGTGGAGATCCGGGCGGCGGAGGGCTTCTACGACTACGCGGCGAAGTACGAGCGGGACGACACGACCTATCTCCTCGAAGTGGACCTGCCGTCGCCCTTGCTGTCGGAGCTCCGCCGCCACGCGTGGGCGGTGCACGAGGCCCTCGGCTGTCGCGACGTGAGCCGGTGCGACTTCGTGGTGGACGGCGAGCCGCGGCCGTGGCTGCTGGAGATCAACACCATGCCCGGGTTCACGGACCACTCGCTGGTCCCCAAGGCCGCCGCCCACGCGGGCATGCCGATGGAGGTGCTCTGCGACCGCCTCGTCCGCGACGCCGTGGCGAGAGCGCGACCGGCGGCGTAGCCGCCCGAATAGGGAGTCACGGATGGCGAAAAAGGGGAAGACACCCAAGACGCAAAGGCGGTGGGAGGCTCCGCCCGTGCTCCGGCGGCTCGGCCGTCCCATGGGGTGGCTCCTCGCGATCGCTGCCCTGGCGGTGGGATGGTCCGCGGCGGAGCGGTGGCTCGCCGGCTACGTGGGGAAGCGCCGGGCGGGCGAGCCGTCCGTGGTCCTCGTGGACCAGCCCGTCTGGATGGGCGACCGCCTCCAGGCCAAGCTACAAGGGACCGTGGGCGAAGTGATCAGCCCGAACCCCCTCGACGGCGAGGGGCTCACCCGGGCCGCCCGTCGGCTCGCGAGAAACCCGTGGGTGGAGGACGTCCATCGCGTCCGCCGGCGCTCGCCGGAGAAGGTCACGGTCCACGCGAGCTATCGCGAGCCCGTGGCGTTGGTCCGGGCCCGCGACGGCTTTCACCTGATCGACCGGAAGGTTCGCCGCCTGCCGGGCATCTACAGCCGGGAGCAGCTCGCCAAGCTGGACCTGCCCGTGATCAAGGGCGTCGAGGCGCCCCCGCCGCGCCAGGGGAAGCCCTGGTCGGGCCACGACGTCCGCGCCGGGCTGAAGCTGGCGCTGCTCATCGAGGGGGAGTCCTTCGCGAACGAGGTCCAGGCGATCGACGTGAGCAACGACCGGGGGCGGGAGAACCCGAGGGATCCGCACCTCACCCTCGTGACGGACGACGGCGCCGTGCGGTGGGGACGGCCGCCGGGCGAGGAGAAGTACTACGAGCCGAAGCCCGAGGAGAAGCTCGAGCACATCCGCAAGCTGCGGGAGCGCTTCGGAAGCATCGACGCGGGGGGCAAGGTGGTCGACGTCTACACCGACCAGGTGCTCATCCACCCGTCTGGCGAGGGGGCTTCCCTCGGTTACACTGGCGACTCGTGAGACGCGCAGGGGTTCGATCCATGTCCGGCACGCTGGCGGTCGCCGCGTGCGCCTGGCTGCTCGCGAGCTGGCTACTCCAGGCGAAGCTCCACGGCGGGCTCGTCTGGATCGTCAGCGGCGCCCTTCGCGCGGTCCCGGGCGGCACGCTGCTCGGCGCACCCGTGGAGACGCGGCCGCCCATGGCGCCCATGGTCCGCTGGATGATGCAGTCCGTGCTCCTGGGCATCGGACTGGCGTGGCCGGCGTGGCGGCTGTCCATCCGACGGCCCAAGGGGCGTCGCATCGGCGCGGAGGTGCTCGCGGACGCGGTGGTCCTCCTCGCGATCACCAAGCTCGTCGTCTGGGTGATGCCCGTCCACGTGGACTGGTCCAAGCTTCAGACCCTCCTGGTCGACGCCACGCTCACTGTCTGGCTCCTCCCCATCGCCCTCTGGATCTACCTCGGCCGCCACGCGGACACGGAGGCCGCCCGCGCCGGCTTCATGGGCCTGTGCGTGGCCACGCTCCTCGGCGGCGGGCCGGCGGCCGTCCTCTTCCAGGAACCGGTCGAGCACTGGTCGCCCATCTACGCGCTCTGGGTCCTCAGCGAGCCGGGGACGGGCGTCCCGGACCGGGTCGTCCGCCCCCTCGTCGTCGTCGCCGCCGCCTCCCTCCTCGGCTGGCTCGCCGCGGTGCTCTCGCCGACGCCACGCCCGCCCGGGAACCCGAACGCGTGATCGCGGTCGGCCGCGGCATGCCGGACCAAGAGGGTCCGGCCGCATAGCCCGACCATCCTGGTCGGGCCTCTGCCCTCCGACGATCTTCCTCGGCCTCCGCACTGTCCCAACCCGCGTCCCGCCGGCCCGCGGACCCAAGGTCCAGACACCCCTCAACCCTTCGACCATCAACCTTTTCTCGCCACGGCCGAGTGCGCGTACAGCCCGCGCTTTACCGGTCGCCGGGACCCCGTCCGGCTCGCCGATCCACCGGACGCCACCGATCGCGTCCTGTTAGAATCCGGTGCTTCTTCGGAACGAGGGGAGCGTCCGGGATGCCTGCCCTGTCCAACCGACGCTTCGCCATCGCCCTGTCCTTCCCGGGCGAGCACCGGCGCTTCGTCCGGAACGTCGCGAACCGGCTCGCCGAGCTCCTCGGCTGCGATCGCGTCTTCTTCGACGAGTGGTACGAGGGCGAGCTCGTCGGGGTGGACGGGGACCTCAAGCTCACGCGGTACTACCGCGACCAGAGCGAGATGGTCGTCCCCTTCTTCTCCGAGCACTACGACAAGCCGTGGTGCGGGATCGAGTGGCGCGCCACCCGCGCCATGCTCCACGAGCGGTGGAAGGAAGACGCGGTCGTCCCCGTCCAGATGGACGGCACCCGCATCGAGGGCTGGGAGAAGATCGACTTCGCGATCCGCAGGAAGAACCGGCCCGGTTGGCGGATCGCGGACCTGATCCTCGAGGCGTACCGCCATCGGCATTGGGAGGAGGCGTCCCCGTCGGACGGGCCGTCCGGTGGCGGGAACGTCTCTTCCCGTACGACCCCTCCGCCTCCCGCGCCGGGGTTCACCCCGCGGTGGTCGAACGAGCTGCCGACGTACGGCGAGGGCTTCGCGGGCCGCGGCGAGGAGCTGTCGGCGCTGAGCGAGGCGTGGGACAGCGGCCGCACCCGCGTGTTCGCCCTCCACGCCGAGGGCGGGGCGGGAAAGACGCGCGTCCTCGTGAAGTGGCTGACCGACCTCCGCGACGCCGGCTGGCGAGGCGCCGGCGGGGTCTTCGTCCATTCCTTCTATAGCGAAGGAAATCAGCACCACCGCAACGCCTCCTCCGAGGTGTTCTTCGACCAGGCCCTCACCTATTTCGGTTACGACGGCGACCCGATCACGGACCCCGCGACGAAGGGGCGGACACTCGCTCAGCTCGTTGTCGAACATCGCGGCCTCCTGGTCCTTGACGGCATCGAGCCGCTGCAGCACCCGCCGACCTTCAACCAGGGCCGACTGAAGGACCCCGCGATCGAGCACCTGCTTTTGTCGCTCTCCGCGGCGACCTCCGGCGAGCCGTCGCCCGCGATGTGCGTCATCACGTCCCGTCAACCTGCCACTGAGCTGCGAGATCGCGAAGGCCGCAGCGTCGTCCAGCGCCACCTCGACCGCCTCGACCCGGAGGCAGGGGCCGAGCTTCTGCGGAAGCTCGACGTGCAGGGCACGGATCCCGAGCTTCCTTCAGCCGTCGACGACTTCCGCGGCCACGCGTACTCGCTCATGCTTCTCGGCAGCTATCTCCGGGACGCCACCGACGACCGGGACGTTCGCCGTCGCCACCAGATCCCGCTGCTCGAGGAGGACGAGGAATACCGTTTCCACGCCCGCCACATGTTCAGTGCGTACGTGGCGCACCTCGGCGAGGATAGCCCGGAGGTCGCCGTACTGCACCTTCTCGGCTTCTTCGACCGCCCGGCGGAACGGGAGCTCCTCGACGTCCTGTGCGAAAAGAGAGACGACGGCCTCGACGCCATCACCGCAGCTCTCTCCGACCTGTCGCGGTCGCGATGGAACCGCATCCTCAACCGGCTGCGCGATCTCCGGCTCATCGCGTTCGACCCCGGCGGACCTGCGATCGACGGTCATCCGCTGCTCCGGGAATACTTCGCGCATCGTCTTCGCAGCGCCTCGCCGGGCGCGTGGACGGCGGGCCATCGTCGGCTGTACGAGCACCTCTGCGAGACGACGGAGCACCGTCCCGACACGCTGGCGGGCTTACAGCCGCTGTACCAGGCTGTCGCCCACGGATGCCGGGCGGGGTTGCACGAGGAAGCACTAAACGACGTTTACCGCGAGCGCATCCTGCGGGACGGCGAGTTCTACAGCACAAAGAAGCTCGGCGCAATCGGCGCGGACCTGGCGGCGGTGGCGTGTTTCTTCGAGGCGCCGTGGCGATGCCTGTCGCCGACCCTTTCCGAGGAAGCCCAAGCGTGGCTGCTTCACGAGGCGGGTTTCCGCCTCCGCCTGCTCGGGCGTCTGAGCGAAGCCGTCGACCCGATGCGAGCGACGGCGAAGATCGCAACTGATCACGAGGACTGGGGGATAGCCGCAATACGAACCGGCAACCTCAGCGACCTGGAGCGGACACTCGGCAAGATTGCGGTCGCGGTACGGGCCGCCGAGCAGGCCGTGACGTTCGCCGACCGCACCGGCGACACCTTTCAACGGTTGGCGAGGCGTACGCAACACGCCGACGCCTTGCACCAGGCGGGCCGTCAGAACCACGCGCGACACTTGTTCGCACAGGCGGAGGCTCAGACCTCCTGACATACCCCCTTCACCTCAGGCATTTTCGGGGGTTCAGGATG
>CAZQQP010000207.1:0-5365 GCA_964595475.1 uncultured Planctomycetaceae bacterium
TTGCGGACGTTGCGCCTGCTCGATCATCGGCTTCGCCGTCTCATCGGTGCCAAGGGTCTCTTGTCATTCTTTCTTCCCGGTGGCGTGCCAGTAAGGTGGGTGGTCGGAGAAGGTGATCTCGCGGAGGCCAGCACCCTGCATCATCGCCTCGATTTGGTTTTGGGTGAACCGCTTCTCCACCGGTGTGCCGAATCGGTCGAGCGTGTCGTTGCGGACCACGCGGAAGCTCTTGTTGTGGTAGTAGGACAGCGGGAGACGCCGGTAGGCGTCCGAGCCCGGAAGGGCTCTTTTGAGGAGACGGGCGGTCAGGACGAGAGGCATGCAGACGGCGATCGCGACGGCGTCGCAGACGCCCCGCTTCAGCGGGCCGGGCAGCTGGCAGATGCCCCGCCTCGCCACGTCGCTGACCCGGAAGATCGCCCGGTACAGCCGGCCGCGGTTCTCGAGGGCGTAGTAGACGTAGAGGAGCAGCCGCCCGCCCGGCTTCACCTTGCGGACCACGCCCCGGAGGGCGTCCTCGGGGTCGAGCAAGTGGTGGAGGACGCCGAGGCAGACGACGAGGTCGAACGTCTCGTCCGGAAACGGGAGGGTCTCCACGCTCGCCCGCGTCCACCGGACGTTGGGCTGGTCGCGGTGAACCCACGCCGCGTGGAAGACCGACGGGCTGGGGTCGACCGCCTCCACCCATGCCGCGTCCTTCGCGAGCCGGCGGGTCCACCGGCCCGAACCGCATCCCACGTCGAGGATCACCGCTCCCCCGAGCGTCTCCGGGTCGAGGAGGTCGAAGTACTCCCGCCCCGCCTCCTCGAGGTCCGACGCGTCGAAGCGGTCGAATTTCTTCCACTCCTCGGCGAAGGAGCGGACGGTCGCGGCGTCGACGCTCGTCTCGTCGCGGACGAAGGAGGCGACCTCCAGGCCGGGGCCGACCTCCACCGTCTCCACGGGGGGACCGCGATAGGCCACCCGGTCAGCCACCGCGGAGCTCGGCGCCGACGTCCGCTCGGAGCTTCCCGACGATGGTGTCCGTCTGGGGATGGACCTCGTCGTGGGTCAGCGTGCGTTCCGTGGCGCGGAAGGTGAGCCGGCAGGTGACGGACTTCCTCCCCACCCCGATCTGCTTGCCGCGGAAGGTGGTGACGAACTGCACGTCCTCCAGGCGGGCCGCCTCGGCGCCGTGGATCGCCCGCACGATGTCCGCCCAGCGGACCCCCTCGTCGACGACGACGGTGAGGTCACGGTCGATGGCGGGATAACGAGGCACCGCCCGCACCTCCGGCTCCGGCGGGTAGCGGTCCGTCAGCTTGGCGTAGTCGAGCTCCCCGAGGACGACGGAGCCGCGTAGGTCGAAGCGGCGGACCACGTCGTCGCTCGCGACGCCGTAGGTCCCCACCCCCTCGTCGCCGCGGACCACGCGACCCGCGACCGCGGCCCACGGCGGTGCCGGCTCCATGGGCACGAAGGCGACGTCCGGCCCCGTGCCGAGCGCCTCCACGAGCTCCTCGATGGTCCCCCGCACGTCGCGGAGGGCGTGCTCCGCGGGGTCGGCGTCGAGGACCATCGCGAGCGACGGCGTCTCCGCGTAGCCGCCGTCCGCGGGGCGGAAGGTCTTGGCCACCTCGAAGAGGCGTGTGGTGCGGTTGCCCACGTCCTGGTTGTGCTTTTTCGCGTGGAGGAGGCTCGGGAGGAGGCTCGGCCGCAGCGCCGGGTCCGCGGGCTTCTTCGCCTCGTCCACGCGGAGCAGATCGCCGTCGCGGAAGGCGTCCGCGGCGTCGGGCGAGACGAAGCTGAACGTGATCGCCTCGTGGTAGCCGTGGGCGGTGAGGACGCGGTCCACCGCGTGGCGGGCGCGGACCGCGGGCTGGGGCGGGCGGACCGCGAGGCGGATCTCGGGCTCGACGTGGATGGCGTCGTAGCCGTGGAGGCGGGCCACTTCCTCGATCAGGTCCACCTCACGGGTGAGGTCGAGGCGATGGGTGGGGATGGTGCACCGGACGTGGCCGTCGGCCCAGCGGGGGGCGAGGCCGAGCCGGTCGAGGAGCTCGACCACGCGGTCGGCCGAGATGTCGATGCCGAGGAGGCTCCTCGTCCGCTCGGGACGGAGGGATACTTCCTTCGGCTCCGGGACGGGCTCGCCGGTGGCGATCACGCCCTCCGCGACGGTGCCGCCCGCGAGCTCCGCGATGAGGCGGGCGGCCCGTCGGCTCGCCGTGTCCACGCCGGCGGGGTCCACTCCCCGCTCGAAGCGGTAGGAGGAGTCCGTGGCCACCCCGATGTCGCGGCTCGTCCGGCGGACCGTGAGGGGATCGAAGCGGGCGGACTCCAGGAGGATGTCCGTGGTCGCGCCGGTGACCGCGGTGTCCGCCCCGCCCATCACCCCGGCCACCGCGACGGGGCGGGAGGCGTCCGCGATGACCAGGTGGGCGGGTTGCAGCGTGGGCGTGGACCCGTCGAGGAGCGTGATCGTCTCCCCGGCGGTGGCCTGTCGGACCACGATTCGCCGCTCCTCGAGCCGGTGGAGGTCGAACGCGTGCAGCGGCTGTCCCATCTCGTGGAGGACGAGGTTCGTGATGTCCACCACGTTGTTGACCGGGCGGAGACCGACGGCCTCAAGACGGTCCGCGAGCCACTGCGGAGACGGCCCGATGCGGACGCCCCGGACCACGCGGGCGGTGTACTGGGGACAGCCGTGGGAGGCGTCGTTCGTGACGGCGGCCGCTTCCTCGACGGATGCTCCGGTCGCCTTCGGCAGCTCCGCGGCCGGAGGGCTCAGCCGCCGTTCCGTCACCGCCGCGAGCTCCCGGGCGATGCCCACGTGGCTGAAGCAGTCCGTCCGGTTGGCCGTCACCTCGAGCTCGAGGCGGGTGTCCCGGTCGAGGTCCTCCCGGCTCTCGACCTCCAGTCCCGCGGCGGGGAGGACCCGCTCCACTTCGTCCGCGTCGACCGGACGGTCGAGGTACTCGTTGAGCCAACGTGTGCTGACGTCCATCCCGTCTCCGTGGGAACTCGGAAAAGCGAAAATGGTAAACGACGGCCCCGTGGAGTCGAGCGCGGCCGGGCCGCGGCTCGTAAGCGAGCACGCGGCGGGTGACCTCGAGACGGCGCCCGGGACGGCAGGCCCGGCGGGCGGGAGGTGAGTCGAGACGGCAACCCCGTTCGAGGGCGCCGTTCCGGTCTCGGTCGGACGCGTCGGAGCGTCCTCCGTGGCCGTCGGGCCCATGCCGAGCCCGACCGAGAGGGCCGGGCTACAGGCGCCGACCCACGTGGCCGGGCTATTGGGGCTCGACCGGGATGGCTGGACTCATTGCCTTGACAGCGAAGCCGTGTCACGGCATGGATACGCGTGCGATCGCCCATCGCTGGAGGTGGAGGATGAGCGCCATGCTGCGATGGACTCGGCTCGGACGACTGTCGGTGGGTCTCTGGGCGCTCGCCGTCACGGGTTGTGGCTCGGTCGGGCCCGCGCCGCTGACGGCGGAGAGTCCGGAGGGGGTCCCCCAGCCGCTGGCCATCCGCCTGAAGGTCAACCAGACGGACGGGCGGCTGGCGTACTACGAGCTGACGCCGGAGGGCGTCCTGAAGTTCGGCGGCGGGATAGACGCCCGCCGCTCCTCCGCGTCGGCCGTGGGCGACGTGCCCGATAAGGAGCGGGCCCGGCTCTGGCAAATCGTGGACGAGCACGACCTGCTCGACGCGGACGGCGTCCCGTTCGCCTCCGCCCGGGAGACGGAGTATCGAGTGGACCTTCGCGTCGGGGACCGCCACGTCTCCTACCGCTCCGTCGACGAGCGTACCAAGGGGCTCGCGGCCCTCGCGAAGGCCTTGGCGAACATCCGGGCGCGGCTTCAGGCGGACGCGATCTACGAGCCGATTCAGCGACGGATCGAGGCGAGCGGCGGGGCAGTGGACAAGCGGTAACTCCCTCAGCGGGTGTGGGGGACGATGATCGACGCGGAGGCGTCGAGGCGGCGGCGGGCCTTTCGGGCGGAGCGATAGTCGTCGAATCGTCCCGTCTGGACGCGGTAGAGAGGGCCCCCGTCGTCGGAGCGCCCCTTCACGATGCGGGGGGAGCCGAGCTTCTTGTCTCGTGCGACGCTCCGCAGCTCCTCGGCCCGCTCCCGGGCGTTGGTCCGCTCGCTAAAGGCGCCGACTTGGAGGGTAAACGCGGTGGCGGAGACGCGCTTCTTCGCCCGCTGTCGCAGCCCCTTGTCGCTCGACCGGCTCGCTGCCCGGCGGAGGTGCCGCCCGGCGCGGTCCCACTGGCCGAGACGCTGCTCGACGACACCGAGGTGGAACGCCGCGCGGGCGTGCTCCTCGCCGGAGAGCAGGTCGGTCGCCCGGTCGAGATGCTTCCTCGCCTTGCGGTAGGCCTTCCGGTCCTTGTAGAGCAGACCGATCGCCGCGTGGGCCCGCCCCTGTAGCTCCCGTCCGCCGCCGTCGGCGACGGGGCGGAGGAGGCGAACGGCCCGCCTACGCTTGCCGAGACGGACGGCGCTGACGCCCGCGAGATACCGGGCCTGGTCCGCCGCCTCGCCGTCGGCCTTGTCGGCGATGCCCTCGGCCTTCTCGAGGGCCGTGCGATAGCGACCCCGCTCGTAGGCGCCGACCGCCGCCGAGAGATCCGTCTTCGGCGGGCTGTCACACCCGCCCGTGGCCAGGGCCAACGCCATGCCCACGAGCCCGGCGAACGCTCCGTCGTGTCGCATCTCGCCTTCCTTGTCGTCGCAGAAGCCTCTCGACTATTCTAAGCCCCGGTCATCGGGCTCATTGGCAGGGGGTTGCTTGGCGAGCGTGGCGTGGCCGATCCTGAAGAACTGCCTCTGCCGTCCGCTGACGACGGCCGTGATCGACGACCAGCGTCGTTGGCGCTACATCGACCTCCTCGTCGCGGCCCTCCACGTCGCCAAGCGGCTCGACCGCGTCTCGTCCGCACGGAACGTGGGCATCCTCCTCCCGACCGCCGGGGTGTACCCCGTCGCCCTCCTCGCGGCCTGGCTTCTCCGACGCACCGCGGTTCCCATCAACCCGCTCATGAGCGCGTCCGACCGTCGCTTCGTCGTCTCGGACGCGGGCCTCGACGCGGTGCTGACGGTCGGGCCCGTCCTCGAGATGCTCGACGAGGCGCCGCCCGGCGTGGAGTGCGTTCGCCTCGAGGACCTCTCCTATCGCGGCGTTCCCCCGCTCCGCCTGCCGCCACGCCCCGCCGACGACGAGACGGCCGTCATCCTGTATACCTCGGGGACCAGCGGACGGCCGAAGGGGGTGGAGCTCACCCACGCGAATCTGCGGTCCAACGTGGTCCACAGCGTGAGCCACATCGAGCTGACCCGGGCGGTCCGTGACGTCGTCTCGACGCCGATCATCGCTT
>CAZQQP010000207.1:5375-8291 GCA_964595475.1 uncultured Planctomycetaceae bacterium
GTTCTCCCCCAGTTCCACAGCTTCGGCCTGACGGCGATGACCCTCGTCCCGCTGTTCATCGGGGCCTCGGTCGTCTACACGGCGCGGTTCGTCCCGCGGAAGCTGCTCCAGCTCATCCGCACGCACCGCCCGGACATCTTCATGGCCGTCCCGTCGATGTACCACGCGCTGCTCAGCCTGAAAAGCGCCTCGGCGGAGGACTTTCGCTCGCTCCGCCTCGTCGCCAGCGGCGGCGAGCCGCTCGCCCGGTCCGTCTTCGAGCAGTTCCGCGACCGCTTCGGCCTCGAGATCCGCGAGGGCTACGGCCTGACCGAGACCTCGCCGATCGCGTCGATCAACACGCTCAGGGAGTGGCGGGTGGGCTCCGTCGGGAAGCCGATCCCTCAGTGTCGGGTGGACATCCTCGACGACCAAGGACACATGCTGCCGACCGGACAAGTCGGCGAGGTGGCGATCGCCGGGCCCAACGTGATGGCAGGGTACCACAACCGGCCGGAGCTGACCGCCGAGGTGATCGACGAGGAGGGACGCTTCCGCACCGGGGATTGCGGCCGCCTCGACGAGGACGGCTTCCTCTACATCACGGGGCGGAAGAAGGACATGCTGATCATCGGCGGGGAGAACGTCTACCCGCGGGAGATCGAGGAGGTGCTCAACCAGCACCCGTCGCTGAAGGACGCGGCGGTGGTCGGAAAGGCGGACCCGTCGCGGGGAGAGGTGCCGGTGGCGTACGTGGAGCTCTTCGACGGCGCCCAATTCGACGAGGCGGACATCCGCCAGTTCTGCCGGAGCTACCTTCCCGGCTACAAGGTGCCCCGAGAGGTTCAGCATGTTGACCAGCTCCCGCGGAGCCCCATCGGGAAGGTGCTCCGCCGCGAGCTGCGGTCGTGACAAGCAGGCGGAAAAAATGAGTTGAGCCTATACGGCCAAGCAAGGAAAGAGAATCTCCTTGCTCGGGCGTGGGCTGCGCCTTTGCGAGCGCCCTCCACCCGCGCGGCGATCTTCAGGGGGTGACCTCTTTCGCACATCGCTCCCGCGCGTCATCGGTGCCAAGGCGGAACGCGGCTTCCGCGTTGGCACCGATGAATAGGCTCAACTCATTCTTTTCCGCCTTCTTACGGGCCCGCGGCGGGAAGGTCCCGTCTACTGCCGGGTCTCCGCCTGAAGCCGTTGCTCCGCCTCGTCGAGCAGAGCCGCGAAGCGCTGCTCGGCCATGCCGAGCTTCTGGGCGAGGTGGCTCAGGACGATTCGCTCGTTCCTCGCGATCTCCCCGTCGACGGCGGCCACCCGGAGCAGCTGTCGCACGGTGGTCTCCGGGTCCGTGCGGAGTGTGTTGAACATCTCCTCGAAGAAGTCCGGGTCGTTCTCCGCTCGCTGGAGCATCGCGTTCAGGCAGACCGTCCCGACACCCGCCGCTTTCGCGATGCGCTGGAGCATGGGCCGCTCGTGCTTGCAGATGCGCTCGTCGAGGCCGGCCACGGCGCAGGCGGCCCGGACGATCTCCGCAAGGTGCTTGCCGGTGTGTCCCGAGCCGACGTCGGCGAGCGGCACCGCGGACCGCTCCGCCTCCCGCTTGTCGACAGGGTCTTGACTGCTCATCCCGCGCTCCTTTCCGTCCACTCACGCTTGGGCGTTCGCTTCCACCGTACCGCGCCCGCCATGGCCCCGCCATCGCCTGGACCGGCGGCAGTCTCCGGACACATAGCCCGACCCTCTTGGTCGGGCGGCCCGCCGCTTCGATGCGCCACCGACGTCTCGTGGCTCCCGGCCTTTCGGGGGAGCGCCTGCCTCTACCGCCGAATCCGGAGGATTCGGCTATATGCTGTGAAACATTCCGGTCGCCGCGACGACTGTCCCGTCAGAGGCGGCTCCCCGGATCTTCCCGGCGGAGCCAAACCGAGTCCTTACAGAAGGAGCCCGAGATGGTGGGCAAGATCCTCAAGTACGGAGCGGTCGCGGCGGTCGGCATCGGCCTCGCGGGCGGCGTCGCCTTCGGGACCGACCTCTTCAGCTACGTCCGGAGCTCCGCGGACGCTGTGCGGGAGGCGGTCCGCGGCTCCGTGCCCGTGGAGTTCGAGCTGAAGCGGGCGCGGGACAAGGTCGAGCAGATCATCCCGCAGATCCACGCCAACGTGCGGCGGATCGCGGAGGCGGAAGTGGAGATCAAGCGGCTCAAGCGGGACATCGCGGACAGCCGCGACCGCCTCGACCGCGAGCAGCAGCGGGCCCGCCGCCTGCGGAAGATGCTCCAGACGGAGCAATCCACCTTCCAGATCGAGGGCCAGTCCTACACGCGGAAGGAGGTGCGGGACGACCTCGCCCGCCGCCTCGACAACCTCAAGAAGGCCAAGGTGGTCCTCGAGGGGAAGCAGCGGCTGCTGAAGACGCGGAAGAAAGCGCTTTCCGCGGCGAAGAAGGCGCTTCGGCGGATGCGGTCGGAGAAGATTCGCCTCCAGGACCAGATCGAGACGCTGGCGTCCAAGCATCGTCTGCTGAAGTCGTCGGCCGACGGCTCCAACGTGCCCATCGACAAGAGCCAGGTCGCGGAGACGAAGGAGCTGGTCCAGCGCATCCGCAAGCGGCTCAACGTCGCGGAGCGTGTCCTCGCGAAAAAGAGCCGCTTCATCCAGCCCATCCCCGTCAAGGCGATGAGCGAGGCGGATCTTCTGAAGAAGGCGGACCGCGTGCTCTCCGACGGTCCGGCTTCCGAGTCCTCCTCGGCGAAGAATGCCGACGGGGCGAGCGGCGACGACACGTGAGCCCTCTGAGGTGTCCCCCAAGGAGACGCGTGTGCTCCTCAAGCTCCGCCGAGCTCGCCACGCCCTCGCCGACGGGCGGCTCGAAGAAGCGGCCGAGCTTCTCCGGGCCGAGCCCGTCCGTCGTCACCGCGTGGCCCAGCAGCTCCTCACGCGGCTC